>DAHWOF010000033.1 GCA_027335345.1 Granulicella sp.
GGTCTCCGTAAAGTTCGAGTTGTCATAGCTGTACCGCACAAAGGCCTGGTCCTTCGACGAGGCATTCCAGTCGAAACGCACATCGAAGGTGTTGTAGTGCGTAAACTCGCGCTTGTGCGTCAGGAAGTTATTCACCACTCCCGAACGAGTGGGCGCCGGATACGCGTTGAAGTAGTTCGTACCCGCGGAGTTGGCCGTGATCCCCGCGTTCGCCAGCACGTTGCCGGGAATCGGCTGGCAGTTTACCGGGTTGTACAGCTCGCCATTTTTGACGAACGTGCCGCCTTGATGAATCAGGCAGTAGGGCTCGGAGTACTCGCTGTCCACCGCTGGCCCATTGACGGTGTCAAAGTTCGGAGATGTTGGCAACAGTTCACTGAAGTCTCCATTCCGCATCCGGACGGTTGGAACGGTCACAAAGTACGAGTTCTGGGGTTCATTCTGGCGAAACGCCTGGTAGTCGCCAAAGCCGAAGAGCTTGTTCTTGAGAAAGGGTCCCCCGATCGAGAAGCCGGGTTGGGTCTGGTTGAACGGCGGATTGGGCGTAGGAGCTGCTCCCAGAAGCTGATAATCAGGGTTCGCATCGAAGTTGCCGCTACGGTAAAACTCGAACGCCGACCCGTGAAACTGATTGGTGCCACTGCGAATCGAGCTGGCCACGATTGCGCCACCTGCGCGCCCATACTCCGCCGAGGCTACGCTGGTATCGATCTTGAACTCCTGAGTCGCATCGACGTTCGGGAAGATCAGAATCGTATTCACCAGCGAGTCGTTGTCATCCAAGCCGTCCAGCAGGTAGTTGTCCGCCTGCGGGCGAAGTCCGTTCACCGAAATCGCCGCTCCGCCGCTCTCATTGTTGCGGAACGTCTCCGAGTTGCCGTTGACGCCGCTAGCTGCGTCGCCATACGGGCCACGATTCACGCCCGGAGCCAGGAGGGCCAGTTCGGTGAAGTTGCGGCCATTCAACGGAAGAGCCTCCACCTGCGCTCCGTCAACCACCTCGCCAATCGTCGCATTGGAGGTATCGACCAGCGGGGCCGCCGAAGTTACCTGGACGGTCTGACTTACCGAGCCGGGGGCGAGCGAAAACTGTAACGTCTGCGTGGTCGACACCAGGATCGCAAAGGTTGAGCTTTGGCTCTGGAACCCTTGCGCCGTGGCCACTGCCTTATAGTTGCCGCGGGGTATGGCAAAGATCCGGAAGTCGCCCGAACTGTTGCTCTTGCCCTCCAGCTTCAGTCCGGTGTCCAGATTAGTCACCGTCACCGTCGCGTTCGGAACCACCGCGCCAGTCGTGTCCGTAATCGTTCCCACAATGCTTCCGTCGTCCGACTGCGCATACCCACTTTCCACGCCGACCGCCGCGAACAAGACCAGCAGCACCGCAATGAACCAACTCGTACGGTTCCGAGTCATCCTTCTAAACCTGCTCATAAAATTGCCTCCCTAACGCCTTTCGCAGACCGCCTGCCGTAGAGCAAGCTACGGACCTGCTTCAGGTTCGCCGCCTACGTTGCGCAAACCCCTCCCCTAAATGCAATCGTCTTCGATCCCTTTGTCGCTCAATTTTTCATCATCCGCTAAATGCCTAAGGATCAATGACTTTAATTCAACACATCATCCGGCTTTGAGGTGATACATTCTAGGACGTGAGGTTTTTGAACCAAAATGACGGGCCAGGTAACAAACGCGCGTCTGAGCTTTGGTCTCTACGAGATTGACCTTCAAAGCGGAGAACTCTGGAAGGCTGGCTTTCGCATCAAGCTTCAGGGACAGCCCTTCAAGGTACTGGCCGCCCTTCTGGAGAAGCCGGGTCAGGTTGTGTCCCGAGAGGAGTTGCAAACTCGGCTGTGGGGCAAGGACACCGTTGTCGACTTTGACCACTCCCTGGGCACGGCGATCAACAAGATTCGCGAGGCCTTAGGCGACTCTGCCGATAATCCTCGCTTCATCGAGACGCTGGCCCGCCGGGGCTATCGTTTTATCGCCCCGGTTGGCGTCATCGAACCGGTCTGTGAGCCCTTAGCCGAGGACGCTCACACTGCGGTAGCCGGCGTCGGCACAGGCCTTTCATCCCTGCCCTTGGCCCCAGGCAACCCGGAACCGCCCGGAAGCGCCCATCCTGTGGACCCGGGACGACCCGGTCCGGACGCAGGAGCGGAGTTCGCCTCCGTGGCGGCGGCCTTTGCAGCGACCGGGGTTGAAGGAGCGGCTGCGCGCACCAGGTTCTCTGGCCAGATCTTCTGGACCTCGATCGGTCTTTGTGCCCTAGCGGCGCTGGCCGTGGGCTACTACGCCGGCTCCTCGCACGCCATCAAGGTCCCGCCGCATATCTCGCAGATCACGCATAACGGACACCTGTCACCCAGCGTCGATAGCATGGAGGATCTGGCTGCATCGGCGACTGACGGCGTCCATCTCTATGCGGCGACCATCGATGGCGGCCACTCGATTCTCTCCTCCATCTCCATCTCTGGAGGCCTGGTCGAGCCAGTCAACATCCCCGCCGAAGTCGCCAGCCCCGCCCTGGGCGACATCTCTCCCGACGGCTCTCGCCTGCTTCTCCGCGACCATCTCTCGCCGGAGTCCGAGCAGCCTCTATGGGTGGTGCCAACCTCCGGCGGCTCCGCGCTTCGCGTCGGCGACGTTCTGGCCCACGACGCCACCTTCATGCCTGACGGCGACGGCATCCTTTATGCCAACGGCAATGACCTCTACCTGACGCACCTCTCCGGCCAGCAGCCCATTCACTACGCATCGCTGCCAGGCCGGGCCTTCTGGCTGCGCTGGATGCCCAACGGAAGTCTACTTCGATTCACCATTCTCGATCCCATCACCCACACACTCTCCCTGTGGCAGATCACGCCAGAGAACCACACGCCACAACGCATTCTGGCGGATTTCAACCAACTGGCGGGCGAGTGCTGCGGAGTGTGGACGGCCAACGGTCGCCACTTCGTCTTTCAGTCCTCCAAAGGGGGCAGCAACAACCTCTGGGAGCTCTCCGGCAGATCCACGTCCCATCCCATCCGCCTCACCGACGGCCCACTGGACTTCGAGAGCCCCATCGCGGCGCGCGTCGGCAACCGCATCTTCTTTATGGGCGCGGACTCCCGCTCCGAGTTGGAGTCGGTCTCTCCCAGCGGTGATCTTATCCCAATGAAGAACTTTCTCTCCGATGCAGTCCGTGTCGAGTACAGCCGCGACGGACACTGGGTTGTCTGGACAGACACCCAGGGTCAGCTATGGCGTGCCCGCTCCGATGGCACGGAAAAGATTCAGATCACCCCCGAGACTCTCTCGGTCTTTTTGGCGAGGTGGTCGCCGGACGGCTCGCGCATTGCCGTGATGGCTCGCGAGGCCGGGAAGCCTTGGCAGATTTACATCACCAGCGCCAACGGCGGCAATCTGGTTCCGCTCCTGCACCAGCAGCGCAACGCGGCCGACCCTTCGTGGACGCCCGACAGCAAGTTCATCATCTTTGGCAGCACCAACGATACGATGGGCAAAGACAACTCCAATCGCTCCTTGCATATCGTGAACGTGGCCAGCGGCGCGATTGAGGAGATTCCCGGTTCCAGTGGGCTGTTCAGCCCGCGTTGCTCGCCGGATGGCCGATTTATCGCCGCCCTCTCGCTGGATCAGCGCCGGGTCCGCCTCTACACCGTAGCCACCCAAACCTGGACCACCCTGAATGTGTCCTCCGGCGCAGACCCGATCTGGTCCCCGGACAGCCGCTACCTCTATCTGCACGCCTCGCTGGATCCCGCCCAGCCGATCGATCGAATCTCCATTCCCAACGGCCACGTGGACGAGATCGTCCGCCTGGCCGACTCGCGTGAGCATGACGCCGTGGACTACGTCTTCGGTGGTCTCACGCTGGACAACCGCCCCCTGATCCGGGCCAGGGTGTTTACCGGCAACTTCTACTCTCTGGATCTCTCCTAGGAGTTTATGCGAGCGTCGAAAGATCTTCACTCAGGTTTGCGATCGGGAGGCCGCTCAACAGACTCCCAGGAAGTCTCCTAATTGAGTTGATCTGTACATGCAAAAAATTCATTCCAATACGCTTAGCAGTTGAGATAGAAATGAGTCCCAGTGGACGGCCGCTGCATTGCGAAGATGGCGGTGAGTCTGGACATTTAAGAACCCATGAGCCTCTCCGTTCTTCTCTGGCCTTCCCGATCGACTCTTCAGCGCTTGGGTCTATCACTCGCATCCCTGGCAGGCGCCCTTTCCGTGCCCACTCTCTTGCCGACCCAGGCCCCACTCACCCCGACGCACACGCGATCCGGCGTTCACATATCGAGTCGATCCCTGACCCTCCGGATCGATGCCCTGCGCGCCGATACGCTCCGGGTTCGCATGTACCCCATCAGCCATCCGGCCGAAGATGCATCCTGGGCAGTCCTGCCCGCCTCCCGCACGGCGCGCATCCCCGTGACCGCAAGACCGGATGGCTTTTGCACGGACGAGCTGTGTGTTGCAGTCACCCCGGAGTTGTGCCTGACGATCTCCGACCGCGCCGGTCACGTCCTGCAAACCGACGCACTGCCGGTGCAGTGGACGACGCACGGATTTACAGTGAGCAAGACCAGAACCGATGACGACCACTTCTTTGGCCTGGGCGACAAGCCGGGACCACTGGATCGCAGCGGAGAGGCCTTCTCCCTTTGGAACACGGACAGCTTCGGCTGGCAGGAGTCCACCGACCCCATCTACAAGTCCATCCCCTTCTTTCTGGAGATGCACAATGGCCGCACGATCGGCGTTCTTCTGGACAATACCTATCGCACCTTCTTTGACTTCGGACGCAAGGACCCCGCGCAGTACAGCTTCTCGGCTCCGGCGGGTCCGCTGGACTACTACGTCCTCTATGGCCCCGAGCCCAAGCAGGTGGTGGAGGCCTATGCCTGGCTGACTGGACCGACGCCGCTACCGCCGCTGTGGGCGCTGGGCTATCAGCAGTCGCGCTACAGCTATACGCCCCGCTCCCAGGTGGAGGCGATCGCCGACCATCTGCGCCGGGACAAGATCCCGGCCGACGGCATCTGGCTGGACATCGACTACCAGGACAGATATCGCCCCTTCACAATCAATCCGATCACATTTCCTGACTTTCCCGGTCTGGTCCGGGAGTTGGCCGGCGAGCAGTTCCACACCGTGGTGATCGCTGACCTGCACATCGCCGATGCTCCGCATCAGGCCTACTTTCCCTACGACAGTGGCATCGCGGGCGACGAGTTCGTCAAGGATGGCGGCAAGAACTACGTGGGCAAGGTCTGGCCCGGCCCCTCGCTCTTCCCTGACTTTACCCAGCGGAGCACTCGCAGGTGGTTTGGCTCGTTGTACAAGCAGTTTGTGGACGATGGCGTGGCCGGCTTTTGGGATGACATGAACGAGCCGGCGGTCTTCACCTATCCGAGCAAGACCATGCCCAACGACGTCATTCATCGCATCGACGATCCTGACGAAGGCTTCTCCACGCGCACCGCAACCCATCTGGAGATCCACAACGTCTACGGCATGGAGAACTCCCGGGCCACCGAGGAGGGCCTTTTGGCGCTGCGCCCCAACCTGCGTCCCTTTGTGCTCACCCGCGCCACCTACGCGGGGGGCCAGCGCTATGCCGCCACCTGGACCGGGGACAATTTGTCCACCTGGAACCACCTGCGCATGACGACTCCGCAGTTGCTCAACCTGGGCTTGAGCGGCTTCTCGCTCTCCGGCGCGGACGTAGGCGGCTTCGGCGGCTCCCCTTCACCAGATCTGCTGACCAAGTGGCTGATGCTGGCGGCCTTTCAACCGATCGACCGTGACCACGCGGCAAAAGGCACCCGTGGCCACGAACCGTGGGTGGATGGCCCAGCGCAGGAGGCCATTCGGCGTCGCTATATCGACCAGCGGTACCGGCTGATGCCCTACCTCTATACCGCTGCGGAAGAGACCTCGCGCACGGGCATTCCGATCATCCGACCGCTGTTCCTCGAATACCCCCACGCAACGGCCGACAACCACCCCCTGGATGACGATGCGCCGGGCGAGTTCTTCTTCGGTCCCTCGATTCTGGTTGCGGCGTCCCCCCTGCCGGACGATATCGCTCCCTACGAGGTTCACCTTCCGCCCGGTGTCTGGTACGACTACTGGACCGGCGCCCGCGTGGACCGGAGCGAGCCCCTGGGCAGCAAGGATCTGGAGCTTCGCAACCCGACCGCCAAGGACAGCCCCAGCCTGGCTCCTCTGATGGTTGATCCCGCTCTGAGAGACCTACCCATCTACGTCCGCGCTGGAGCGATCCTTCCCATGCAACCGCTGGTCCAGTCCACGGAAGAGAAGCCGGATGGGCCGCTGACCCTGCGCGTATACGTTCCCAAAGCTGTGGGCGCGACTGCGGCCGCTTGCGAGGGGGATCTCTACAGCGACGATGGAACCACCTTCAACTTCCGACACGGCGCCTATCTTCGCCTGCACATCACCTGCAGCGTTGCTCCAAATGGCGCCCTGACGGTTCACATTCCAGCGCGGGAAGGCCACTATCGACCCTGGTGGACGCACTTCCGCGTTGAGGCCATCGGCTTTCACCCCATCCAGTCGCGGGCCAGCCTTGGCGGCCACACCACCGCACTGGAGCGCACCCGGCTGGGCTATGCCGTGACGGTAGCGGATACGGGAGCGGTCCAGAACATCGTCCTGGAGTAGCAGCAGGCGGAACAATGATTCATGGGGGCGGTTTCCCCGCAGAGAAGATTGCGCAGCGTTCAGCCTGTGCACCCCAGCCGACAAGCCTGCGGGGGCTTTGGAGTCTGGATTCCGGAGTCCAGGGCTGGGAAGGAGCGATGCGGCCTCCGCAAGCTGCGCAAACCAAAGCAGCCCCAAAGCATTTACTCTGGAGGAAGCAGACCTTCTCCCGTGACCTTTGCGTCCCGCATAAAGGAGTCCTTTCTTGGCCGTTCCCCTCCCCAATATCAGTTCTCCCGGCTACATGGATGACCTGGAGGTCAAAACCGACACCCGCGCGATGGCCATCACCACAGCGCTGTTCTTCATGGTGGGCTTTCTGACCTGCCTCAAAGACATTGTCACTCCGCATCTGAAGAGCATCTTTGATCTCAGCTATGCGGAGGCCATGCAGGTGCAGTTTGCCTTCTTCACCTCCTACTTCGTCTTCAGCTATCCCAGCGGCGCCATGGTAGAGAAGTTCGGCTACAAGAAGACCATGGTGATTGGCCTGCTGATCATGGCCGTTGGATCCGCCGGATTCATCCCGGCTGCGAAACTTGCGGTCTACGGTATCTTTCTGGCCGCCATGATCCTGCTGGCTGCAGGAATCACCGTCGTTCAGGTTGCGGCCAATCCCTATGTGGCCGTGATTGGTCCTGCCGCCACGGCCTCCAGCCGCCTGAATCTGGCGCAGGGATTCAACTCGTTCGGCACCTTCGTCGCGCCCTTCGTCGGTAGCGTCCTGATCCTGCGCGGCGCCCCGGCCCTCTCCCCGGCAGCCATGGCATCTCTCAGCCAAGCCAAGCTGCAGGCCTACCGCGAGCTCCAGGCCCACACCGTCATCCTTCCCTACTTTGGCATGGCTGTAGTCCTGGCGCTGCTGGCGATCATACTGGCCAGCGTCCATCTCCATCCGCGCAACTCGTCGGCTGAGCGAACCCAGGACTTCCGCCCGGGAGCCTTCGCCGAAGCCCTGAGCAAGCCGGACTCCATCTGGCGGCATCCATGGCTGCTGTTTGGGGCCTTGGGCATCTTCACCTACGTCGGAGCCGAGGTGACCATCGGCGGTCTCCTGGTCAACTTCATGGGCTTACACAACATTGCCGGCATGAGCCAGTCCAGTGCAGCCGACTACCTGATGCTCTACTGGGGCGGAGCCATGGTAGGGAGGTTTATCGGCTCCGGCATCCTGCAACGGCTCAAAACCGGCAAGCTGCTTGGCTTCAATTCTATCGTGGCCTTTTTTCTGGTCATCCTCGCTCTGCTCAGCCATGGCCACCTGGCCATGTTCGCTCTGCTCCTGGTCGGCCTCTTCAACTCCGTCATGTTTCCGTCGATCTTTGCCCTGGGCATTCAGGACCTAGGCTCGCTGACCAGCAAGGGCTCCAGCCTGATGATGGCAGCCGTGGTGGGCGGAGCTTTGGTCCCGGAGGCCACAGGCAAGCTGGCCGATATCATCGGCCTGCACCATGCCTTTATCGTTCCGGCTCTCTGCTACGTCTACATCGCCGGCTACGGCATCGCCAACATCCGCCGCCCGGATGGCTCCGATGTTCTTCTTCCCGCAGAGCCTGTCTAGAGCCGCATTCCCGCGGATCACAGCTCCAGAGCGGCCTGGGAAGCTTGCGGTGATCCTGCGCCCAGGCAAGGGACGACAGACTGGGTGAGACCTTTGCCGGGGACGCTCTGCCGGAACGGTCTCCGACCTGCCGCCATTTGCGGTCTGCCGACCCGGCTCTCCGATCGGTTTGAATCTGGAACCGATTGCGAAGCTTTAGAATCGAATCTGCATGTCCACTCCGAACGAACTCCGCGATACCGTCATTCTGGGTTCAGGCTGCTCCGGCCTCACGGCAGCCATCTACGCCGCAAGATCCAACCTGAAGCCCCTGGTCCTGGAGGGTCATGAGCCAGGCGGGCAGCTCGCCATCACCACGCTGGTGGAAAACTTCCCCGGCTGGCCGGAGGGAGTCCAGGGTCCTGAACTCATCGAGAACATGAAAAAGCAGGCGATTCGCTTCGGCTCCGAGCTGCGCATGGCCCATGTCACCCGGGTGGATCTCGCCACCCGTCCCTTCAGTTTGGGCATCGGCAAAGAGACCATTCACACGCGCTCTCTGATCATCGCCTCGGGAGCCTCTGCGCGCTGGCTGGGACTTCCTTCCGAGCAGGCGCTGATTGGCTTCGGGGTCAGTTCCTGCGCCACCTGTGATGGGTTCTTCGCCAGCGGCAAGGAGGTCGCCGTCATTGGCGGTGGAGACAGCGCCATGGAAGAAGCGCTCTTCCTCACCCGCTTTGCCACCAAGGTGACGCTGATCAATCGCAGCGATCACTTCCGCGCCTCCCGCATCATGCTGGAAAGAGCTACGGCTCACCCCCGAATCGAACTTCTTCGCAATACCGTTGTCGAAGAGTGTCTGGGAGTTGAGGAAAAGGAGCTGAAGGGCATCCATCTCTTGAACAAGAAGACCGGTGAGCGCTGGATGCTGCCGGTGAGCTTCATGTTTTTGGGCATCGGCCATACGCCCAACGCCCGCGCCTTCCAGGGCCAACTGGATCTGGATGCGGACGGTTACATCCAGACCCAGGACAACGTCTTCGTCACGTTCCAGGGCGAGCGCATCGCCGGCGTCTATGCCTGCGGGGATGTTCAGGACCGCCGCTACCGCCAGGCGATCACCGCCGCCGGAACCGGCTGCATGGCCGCCCTCGAAGTGGAACGATACCTGGAAGAGATGGGAAGGTAGGCGACGCGGGATCCAAACAGGTTTAAAGAAAAGCAGGAAGCAAGAGCGGCGACCGAGGGTCGCCACTCTTGTTTCCTGCCTTGGCTCATTGCCGCTCCGTGGTCCACACCTTCAAGGCGGACCCCCGATCGAGTCCCTGCTCAGCCCTCAGTGAATATCGAACTGCTCGGGATGCAGGCTCGGATCGCTCTTGACCAGAATGGTCTTTCCCGACATCTCTTCCATCTCCTGGAGCCACTTTCCTCCGCCGCTCTTGAGCTGCTTGACCGTCTCGGGATGGACGCGCAGGATGATGTCTCCCTTGTCGATCTGTTTGTGCATCTTCCGCATCTCGATGTAGATGTCATTGCACACGGTCACGGGGGACTTGACCATGCCCGTGCCCGCACAGACGCTGCAGGTGGTGGAGAGGGTCCGTTCGAGGGACTGCTTGACCCGCTTGCGCGTAATCGCCACCAGTCCAAAGTCATTGAACTGTAGCACCTTGGAGGGTGCGCGATCCTTTTTGAGCTCCTCCTCCAGCGCGGCCATCACACGGTTGCGGTTCTTGCGCTCATCCATATCGATGAAGTCGATAATGATGATCCCGCCCAGGTCTCGCAGGCGGATCTGACGCACAATCTCCGGAATGGCGTCCAGATTCGTCTTGACGATCGTGTCTTCCAGCCGAGCCGTCTTGCCGACGTATTTGCCCGTGTTGATGTCGATTGCCACCAGAGCCTCCGTCTGGTTGATGACAATCGAGCCGCCCGACTTGAGCCACACCTTGGAGCGCAGCGCCGCATTGATCTCCTCGGTGATTCCGAACTGCTCAAACAGCGGTGTCTCCTTGCTGTAGAGCTTGACGCGGCGAATCAGGCTCGGCTGGAACCGTTGCAGGAAGCGCAGAACGCGCTCATACTCGGTCTCCGTATCCACCCAGATGGCGGAGAAGTTGTCCGTCACCTGATCGCGCAGGATCCGCTCAATCAGATTCAGATCGTGATAGATCAGCGCCGGACTCTTGGATGACTCCGAGCGCGCCTTGATATCGGCCCACAAATTGAGAAGGAAGCGAAGATCGCTGCGCAGCTCTTCTTCGCTGGCCCCAGCGGCAGCGGTGCGCACAATAAAACCTCCGCTCGCATCTCCTCTCTCGCTGAGCAGAATCTCCTTCAGCCGCCTCCGCTCACTGTCGCTCTCAATCTTGCGCGACACGCCGGTATGGTTCACCGTCGGCATGAACACCAGGAACCTGCCCGGCAAGGCAATGTGACTGGTGATGCGTGCGCCTTTCTTGGCGATCGGTTCCTTGGCAATCTGGACCAGAACCTCTTGCCCAGGCTTCAACAAGTCGCTGATCGCCGGCAGGTTGGTCGCCTGCATGGAAGCCCTTCCACCGCGCTCACGGCCACCCAGACGAGGCGCTCCGCGACGATCCCGGCCAACGCGATCCCGGCCGCCACGGCGGCCGTCCCTGCGACCGCGTCTTCCCGCTTCGCGGTCGCCCCCTTTCAGGTCTTCACCTGCACCGTCAGCGCCACCCGCAGCGGACGGATTCTCCTCTTCGGAGACGGGCATCTCCGCCGTACCGTTTTCGTCATAGCTCGATATCTCGGCAAACTCCTCCTCTTCGACTTCGCTGATCTCGCTACCGGAGACACCTCCTTCTTCACCGTCATCGTCTGGCGTGGACTCCATCTCGTCTTCCTCGAAGTCTTCCCCGTAGGAGAAGGCTTCGTCCTCGTCCAACTCTCTTGACTCCTGTCCGGTGATGTCATCGATGGTCATATCGCGAAGTATGCTGCCCAGATCGGCCGCATTCTCCAACACTTCTTCTTCGCTCTCATCCTCAAGCGCGCCGGCGCTCAGGGAACCGAACTCGATGTCCTCCTCATCGAGCAACTCTTCCTCGAGATCGCCATCACCGGGAGCAAAATCACCTTCCAGCGTGACCGAGGAGGAGTGCCCTGCCAAGGTCGAAGCGAGCGGCTTTGAATCTGCCTCCGGCGCAGAGGGAACCGGCCGATCGTCGGAGGTCAGCCCGACCGGCTGCAGCGCTGCGATTCTCTCTGCGGGTAGCTGCGCTGCGGCTGCATGCGGCTGCGCGGAGTCGGCTGGCGCCTGCACTGCGGCTGCTTCGACAAACGCGGCAGCATCTGGCTCCTGCGCCGGAGAAACAGACTCCTGCGGCTCGGCGACGCTCCCGCCGTGCCGGAACTCGCGCGCTCCGGAAGGATCCAGGCGAAAGGAGACCGCAGCATTCTCTTCCGGCTCATATTCCATGGTGGTCTCATGAAACTCGGGGTCGGGTAGGTCCTCGGCCTCCTGCAGTTCGGCATCGTGAAGCTCCGAGATCGCATCCTCGAACTCCGCCTCGTGCGCCGCGGCTGCATCCAGTCCCTCCACCGGCGCCAGATCCGTCTGACCCGCGGAGATCGGCTCATACTCGCTTTCGGCAACATCATGACCGGAACTGACCGGGGGCAGTACCGCTTTGGCCGGATCCATCTGTCTGGGCTCCGCCCGATACTCCCTGCTCCCTTCGTCTCGACCGCTACGGGCACGTCTCTCGTCGCGGGCACGCCGGCGATCGAGTCCGCGGCCACCACGAACCTCCGGCCTGGTATCGCCGCCCGCGTAGCCCCCGTCGCGCTCATGCTCTTCCCTGTGCGCCTCGCGCCCGTCACGCAGCCGGGACAGGCTTTCACCGGGCAACACCTGCCCGCCATCCCACCCTGGCAACAACTCTACCTGAGTGGAAGGTCTGGTCTGCGTCCAGTTGCCGGTAGGCTTTGCAGGGGAGCTCGGCTCATGGGCGGGCTCCGCGGCAGACTCCTCCGGCTCTGTCCGGCGATACTTGGAAAGCGACTCGCCGGGCAGAATGAACGGCTCTACCTGCGCACCGCCGCGGGTGGAAGCCGGTAGATCCCACCTCTCATCCTGAGCAGAGGCATGGCGCACTCCACGGGGTGCAAACCGCTCGCGCACCGCATCCAGCCTGTCGCGACGTCCACCCCTGTCTCGGTCGCCGGAATCACGTCCGGCGCGGTCTCGTCCGCTTTCATCCCGCAGAGCACTCCGACGCGCCTCATACGGGCGGTGCTCAAGGCTCTCCTGCTGCACAGCAGGAACTCCGTCAAGCCCCTCGACGGCATCCTCAGGCTCCGCACCTCCAGTCTGCGCCTCGCCGGCAACACCCCGTCCCCTTCTCCGTCCCCGGCGTCCACGCCAGCGCCGGGCAACTTCGCCCTCTGGGGCTCCGGGCGTTTGGAGGGAGTCTTCCCCGGTCGGCTCCCCATCCAGCCCTTGTGACGCGTCCTCCCTTGGCCACCCCGCCGGAGACGCCATGCTTCTGTACTCTTCCGGATACGAGTCAGAACCCGCGGCCTTGCTCTCGGCGCGGCTCTCGGATGTCAGTTCGCGGCCGCCGCGATCACGCCGAGCCCGGCCACGGCCCTCGCCGCGGCTCTCCGCAGAGGAACCTTCGCCTCTAGAGCGCCGTCCTTCGCCTCCCGAGGCAGCATCAAAGTCCGCAGCCTCGTCGGTCTCTTCCATGAAGTCAGTGATATAGAGGAACGCATCGCGTTCCAATCCGATATCCACAAAGCTCGACTGCATGCCGGGCAAAACCCGGGTCACCCGCCCTTTGTAGATGGAACCGGCCAGCGTGTACTCATTCTCACGCTCGTAGTAAATTTCTGTAAGTTCTTCTTTTTCAACAATTGCCAGCCGCGTCTCATGGGGCGTGCTGGATATGTAAATCTCTTTCGACATCGTTCTGCTCTCCTCTTGCCTTCGGCCTCTGCGGCCGGCGGGCTATGGGCAGAACAGACAAAGATCGCGCTGCTTTGGCTCCGACATCCTGCATCGGAGCCGAAGGGGGAATCCCGACGCATCGCGTCAGAATCCGGCAGCAGCCTCTTCTGGTTCGGACAGAGCTTGAGTTTTGGATACGCCGGCAGCGGAGGCATGGGTGGTGAAGGCATCTTTTGCGCAGGCTGGATCGACCTTCTCTGGCCCATGGATGCGTCCAGCACCTGGACCTTCCGCCCACGAACAGTAACGCGCTTCGCGTGTCCGTGTCTTGGGAGAAAAACTTGCCAGCGTTGAGATGCCTGTCGCGGGACGACTCCTTCTGCCCTCGGACATCATGCCGTAAACGGAGTTTGTGACCAACACAACCTTGAATTCAGGCGGGGCCGTTAACCGTCCGTTTCCGCTCATTCTCAAAACCTGTCCGGCCTTCGGAGGTTGATCCGCGCCTGGCCGGCCTTCTAAAACCTGTTGTACCGCTGCAACGGGAAGATAGTCGCATCCGCACGGCGGTCGTTGTGGTGATCTCTCCATAGCCGATCACCTGACTCTAGTATGCACGAAAACCCTGACGAGCAGGAGATAACCCATCGAGATTCTTTCACTCCGCATGCGCCAGGCTCGCCGGCCGTCAGTTGACGAACCGCCGCATCCGGATGTTCATCACCATCCCCAGTGCAACGAACATGTAAATCACCGACGACCCACCGTAGCTCATCAACGGCAGTGGAATTCCAGTAACAGGCATCAGACCAACGCACATTCCGATATTGACCGCAATCTGGAAGAGCAGCACTCCAGCAACGCCCATCACGATCAGACTCCCGGGTGGGTCGGCCGCGGTCTGCGCATTCTGGATCAGGCGCATCAGGATCAAGAAGTACAGGAGCAAAACGCCGATCGCACCGATAAACCCATGCTCTTCACAGAAGGCCGCAAAGATGAAATCCGTGTACGGGATGGGCAGGAAGTCCCCCTGTGTCTGCGTTCCGTGATTGGCTCCCTTGCCCCACAATCCCCCGGAACCCACCGCGATCAGGGACTGGCGAATCTGATATCCCGAAGCCTGCGGATCACTGTCCGGATTAAGAAACGCCGTCAGCCGCGCCCTCTGATACGGCTTGAGCAGCTTCCCAGAGGCCAGTCCAGCTCCTCCGACCAACGCCAGTCCGGCTACCAGAATCGCCGCCTGCTTCCAGCGGATTCCGCCCAGAAAGAGTCCCACCACAAGCACGGGCAGATAGGTCAGCGAGGTCCCCAGGTCCGGCTGCTTGAGCACCAGCACCAGAGGAATGCCAATCAGCATGGATGCTTTTCCGATGTCCTTCCAACTCAGATCGCGTCCGTTCTCGATGATCTCCCAGAAGAAACGGGCCGAAACCAGGATGAGCACCAGACGCACCCACTCTGACGGCTGGAAGTGGACTCCTCCGCCCAGGTTGATCCAGCGCCTGGCCCCCAGCACCTTGGTTCCCACCAAGCGCACCGCCAGCAAGGACGCCAGGCTGGCGCCATAGGCCCAGTAGGCGATCCCCAGCAGGCGATGATAGTCCACCAGGGCGAAGGCAAACATGCCCACCAATCCCAGGACCAGAAATCCGATCTGTTTCTGCTGAAAGCCGTGGAACTTGGTCATCCCGGTCGCCGACCGGATCTCCAGAACACTGATGATCGACAGGACGATCACAAGGCCCAGCAGCATCCAGTCGAAATCACGAAACCGTGAGCGAATCATTGTCTATCCAGTCTACGGTCTCGCCCATGGGCTCCCCGTTCTACTCGGACGGCGCGGTTCCAGCCACCCCAACCGACTGCCCCGCCAGCTTGGGCACGGCCACCTGCATGGCCAGATTCCTGGCCCGTTCGCGCTGTTCGGTGACGTACGCATCGATCACCTGCGCGGCGAGCCGAGCGGCATGCTCTCCCCACACCCCATGCTCCCATAGCACCACGACCACAATGTCCGGATTGCGCCGAGGCGCCATGCCCACAAACCAGGCATTGGGCTCCGTATCGTGGCCGTGATTGGTGCGGTCCAGCGCCTGGTGACTCATCACCTGCGCGGTTCCAGTCTTGCCTGCAAAATCAATCCCCGGCAGTTGATCCATGCCCGCGGTATCAAACTCTCCCGGCGTGGTGGTCTGCGCCATGGCGTCGGTGATCAACTCCCAGTTCTGCGGGGACAGCGGAATCGTCTTGTTCCCGGACCCCGGATACTCCGCCTTGATCTCCTCCTGCTCATCCGGGCTCAACTCGCTGGGGAATACCAGATGGGGACGCTTCAGGACGCCGCCTGAGGCGATTCCCCCCAGCGCTCGCGCCAGTTGCAGCGGCGTCACCTCAACGGCTCCCTGCCCAATTCCCACCGAGATCACCTCGCCGGGATACCAGGGCTGGTGCATCACCTTTTCCTTCCAAAGCACGGTAGGCATAAGCCCGGGAGCCTCGTTGGGAAGATCGATCCCGGTCTTCTCTCCGATTCCCACGCTCTGCGCATATTTTGCGATAGTATCGATCCCCAGCTTCTCCGCCAGGGTATAGAAGAAGGTATCGCAGCTCCATGGAATCGCATGCTCAATGTCCACCAGGCCATGATGCTTGTCGCAGGCATGAAACTGCCCATAGAAGACGCCCCCGCCGTTACACATCACCTTCATGTTCTGGGCTACGTTCTCCTGCAGGCCCGCCAGACTCATGATGATCTTGAAGGTGGACCCGGGCGCCAATTGCGCCTGAATCGCCTGGTTCATCATGGGATGATTGGGATCCTGCATCAGCGATCGCCAGTAGGACGAGGTCAGCTTCACCGCAAACTGATTGGGATCAAACGCGGATCGCGAGACCATGGCCAGGATCTCGCCGTTATGCGGATCCATGGCCACAATCGCTCCGGTCTTGCCTTCCATGGCGCGTTCGGCGGCCATCTGTACGTCCAGGTCGATCGTCAGGCGGAGGTCGTGGCCTGGCGTCGCCAGCTCCTCACCCATCTGCCCTACCTCTTTGCCGTGCGAGTTCACAACGATGTCGCGCGAGCCGTCGGTTCCCCGCAGCCAATCGTCGTAAGCCTCTTCAATACCTGATTTGCCAACCACATCGCCCGGCTCATAGGCGGCGTAGCGTTCGTCATTCAGATCGGACTCGCTTACCTCGCCCACATAGCCAAGCACGTGCGCCAGAACCCCATCCCGGGGATACACTCGCCGCTGCTCATCCAGCGTCTCCAACTCCGGAAGATCGTCCCGGTGCGCCGCAATGAACGCCTGCTCATCGGGGGTTATGTCCTGCTTCAAGGGGATTGGCTGATACTTGGGAGCATACTGATAGTGCCGCAACGTAGCTTGAATCTGGTCCAAGGGAAGATGCAGTCCAGAGGCAATCAACGGCAGGTCAGCTTCCGTATCCTTGACTTGGTCTCGCACCAGAAAACAGGTGACCGACGGATAGTTGTCCACCAACAATCGCCCATAGCGATCAAAGATCCGCCCTCGCGGCGCCAGTACCGGCACCCTGCGGATACGGTTCTGCTCCGCCAGCACGCGGTAGTTGTTGGCATCCAGAATCTGCAGTCGCCACAGCCAGCAGCCCAACACTACCAGCACCGCCGCCACCACGTACTGCGAGACGTGCAGCTTCGCCGCCGACAACTTTTCCTTGCGATCGATGCTCTCCAGATCCATCCCGCAGCCTCTGCTCCTGTTCCCTCGTCTCGCTTCTGCCTACTCCGTTGGCTCTTTCGTCTTCAACCTCTTGGCCACTTTCTCTTCAATCCCGAATCCTGAACCTGTCCAGAACATAGAAGACAGGAATCGCAACCACGCTGTTGGCCACCGCGCTGACCAACTCATCAACCGGCAGTAGTTGATAGGACGTCTGACCCAGCAGCCAGTGAGCGATGAGGTAGAGCAGCCCGCTCTGGCAGAGGCTGAGCGTAAAGACGAGAGCCACGCGGTTGATCACGTTCTCGATGTCCACGGCAAAACCCAGGCTGGCGGCCACGTAGCCCACCACTCCCTTGGCGATACCCTCCACCCCAAAAGGATGATTGGTCAAACCATCCTGAAACAATCCAATCAGCGTTCCGGTCACGGTCCCGGCGATCGGGCTCCGGCGCGATACGGCAAAAAAGATCGTCGCAATCAGGGGCAGATCCAGATGCAGCAGCCACGGAAAGGTCTTGGGCAGCATCGCCTGCAGCAAGATGCAGACCACAGGCGCCATGATCGTCACGCCAGGGTGAAAACCATACTGGTCCAGCTCTTCGCGTGATGTATAACTCCGCTCCGCCATCGTCCTTGCTCACTTGTTCCATGGCTCCTCTTCGGGGAGCCGCTCTCGTCTACCGTTGCTGATCCGGCTGCTGACCGGGACTCGTCTGGCGTTGTGCGCTGCCTGGACTCCGGGGCGGCCCTCCAGGCGTCATTTCGACCGCCGGAGGCGTTGCTCCGGGTGAAAACCTGTCCAGATGCAATGCGGGCTTGGGCCTTGGCAACCCTGAGTTGGTAATACCCGGCAGCCCACCGATCTGGCTCTCCGGGTCATCCGGGGCGGGCTGGGTCGTTCCGGCTCCGCTGCCTGAGGCTCCGTTGCCTGCCGCCGCCGTCCCGGCGGCGCTGTTGACGGTTCCACTTGCGGCCGAGGCAGAGGCAGAGGGCTGCAAGCTGGGCAGCTTTCCCGCGACCAGATCCGCGGCCCTCTGGTTGGTTTCGGCGGTCGCCTCAGCCGTCGCCGCGTCCTGAGCCGCGGTTGGAGGCAGCGTCGCTGAGGTTGCGGTGATCACCAGCACCTCTTCCAACCGATTCAGGTCGGCGGCCGGCTTGATGGTGATGGCCGTGTAGGGCTGGTGCAGCGGATCCGGAGCGATCGACTGGATGGTTCCAACCGGCAGCCCGCGCGGAAAGACCAGATCTCCACCCGAGGTGATCACCGGCTCGCCCACCTTGATCCGGGAGTCTGCGGTGAGGTCATCGATCTGCACCTCGCCGGTCGCCGTTCCGCGCACAATGGCTCGAATCCTGGTGGCCGCCAGAATCACCCCTGCGCCCGAGGAGGGATCATTGATCAGCAGCAGTTGCGAGGTATGCGGAAACACATCCCGGATCTTGCCCACCACGCCGTCCGGAGTGATCACGGGTTGATCCGGCTTCAGGCCGTCCGCGGAGCCCTTGTCCAGATACAGGACGTGCGACCGTTCCGAGCCGCTGGTCCCGATTACCTGTGCGGCCACATTGGCCAACGCATACTGCTCTCGGAAGGCCAAAAGCCTCTGCAGTCTTCGCCCCTGGGCTGCATCTTCCGCAAACGACGCCTCCTCTTCGCGCAGCCGCGCCACCTCATCCTTGAGCGCCGCGTTTTGCTGCCGCGTCTGACGCAGATTCACATAGTCATCCCATACGCCGCGAACTCTCGAACTGGAGATCTGAACCGCAGCCTCCAGCGGCGTGACCGCCGTGACCGTCCAGCGCCGAAGCAGAGAGACCTCGCGCCCATCGGGAGCTGCCCCTTCACTCTCCATCGCCGCCGCGCCGGTTGGCGCGTCGGGATCCTTCGCTGGGCGCTGAACCTGCATGGCCAGTGCGATGACCTGCAGCAGCACAATGGCGATGAGCACCAACGGGTTCTTGAATCGCGTGAAGAATGATTCCATCGTAAGAAGACCGAGCCCCGGCAGACATTCTTTGCCGGTGTGGGTTCCGTGGAGCAACGGCGCAATGAATTCCGCTGCCGGAGAGGCCGGGGACCCACCCCGCATGCTTCCATGCTCTCCTCCATTATTTCATCGGAACTGCCCGGCCGTATCCGCCCCAGCCCTCCGGATGCGAAGAACATCTTGCGCGGATCCTCCGCTGCTACCATCATCCCGTGGCGGTTCAGCTCTCCACTCCCGTAAAATTCGTCCGGCGCATCGGCGAGCGCGTTGCCGTGGGTCTCTCTGAACGAGGCATCACCACCGTCGAAGATCTTCTCTATCACCTTCCCTTCCGCTACGAAGACCGTCTCCATCCCAAACCACTTTCGCTCTACCGCCCCGGGGAGATGGCCTCTCTGACCGGCGAGGTGCGGGGAACCGTTCTGCTCCGCACTCGCTCCGGTCCCATCTTCGAGATGACGGTGGGCATCACGCCTCCCACCCGTCAATCTCATGATCAAGGTCTGGATAAAGGCCCCTTTGGGAGTCCAGCCCAAGGCCCGCAGGGCGCGGATCCAGGGCTGGCCGGACTGGTGCAACCTCCGCCCGTCCAGACGAGCCTTTCGCCCGGCGTCCCTTTGGCCCCAGTGGAGACGGTGAAGTGCCTGTGGTTCCACGGCGCCTATCTCAAGGACAAGTTTCGTCCCGGCCAGAGGATCGCACTCTACGGAAAGCTGGAGGCCAGCCGCAGCGGCAGCGCGTCGAATGCTTTTGGCTCCCCACGCTTCAAGCTGATCCAACCGGTCTTCGAGATTCTGCCCGGAGGCGCACAGAGCGGAGATGGCAGCGGTGAGGACGCGGAGTTCACCTTGCTCGAGATGGGGCGCATCGTGCCCATCTACGAGTCCCTGGGAGGAACCACCCCCTGGGGCGCCAAGCTTACCTCACGCTGGCTGCGCCGCGTGATGTGGACCATCTTCAAAGACCTCATCGAGTCGCAGGAGGCTGACCTGGCCGCCGGCGCCGGCTCGGGGAAGCCAGGTTCGGAGGCACGGCCCTCCGCAGATACTCTGCCTGCATCGTTATGTCAGCGGCTCAACCTGCCCACCCGCATGGACGCTCTGCGCAACCTGCACTTCCCTCCCGCCGACACCTCGATCACCGAACTCATGTCAGCGCGGACCCCGGCGCATCGCCGCCTGATCTTTGAAGAGTTCTTCTATCTCGAGCTGGGCCTGGAGCTCAAGCGGCGCCGGCTTCGACAACGCAGCGGCACTGCCTTTGCAACCAACGAGCAGGTTCGCGCAGCCCTGAAGCAGATCCTTCCCTTCAAACCCACCAGCGCACAGAAACGCGCGCTGGGCGAGATCGTCCAGGATATGCGCAGCGCCCAGCCCATGCGCCGTCTGCTGCAGGGGGACGTGGGGTCCGGCAAGACCATCGTCGCTTTGCAGGCCGCACTGGTCGCCATCGAGAACGGGTATCAAGTGGCGTTGATGGCTCCGACATCCATCCTAGCCACCCAGCACTACCTCTATGCCCGGAAGCTTCTGGGCGACAAGATCTCTCCCCACCACGGGCGACGTTACCGCGTCGCCCTGCTCACCGGCTCGCTGGACGAACGCAGCAAGCGCGAAGCTAGCGGTGGCATCCTGCGGGGCGAGGTCGATCTGGCCATCGGCACCCACGCGCTGGTGCAGGATAGCGTCGACTTTGCGCGCCTCGGCCTGGTGATCGTCGATGAACAACACCGTTTCGGCGTCCAGCAACGATTTCAACTGATCCGCAAGCCCGGCGCCGCAGCCTTGAACCCTCCCTCAAACCACCAACCGCCGCAACCGGGTTCCCTGCTGGACGCTGCGCCCCCGCAGGGGCCTCCGCTCGGTGAGCCCGACGTGCTGGTGATGACCGCGACCCCCATCCCCCGCACCCTGGCGCTTACCCTCTACGGCGACCTGGAGGCCAGCGTGATCGACGAGCTCCCTCCCGGACGCACGCCCATCGTCACCCGCCGCATCGCTGAAGAGCGATCCGAGCAGCTCTGGAGATTTGTTCGAAAGCAGGTCACCGCCGGCCGTCAGGCGTACATCGTCTATCCCATCATCGAAGGCGACCGCGACGATGAGCCGCAACTGGACTTCGCCCTGGAAGTGGAAGAGGACACGCAGGGCAAGGCGAGCAGGCGCTCGGCCTCGGCCGGCAAACGATCCGGCTCTGAACGCTCCGCCAAACTCCGCTCGCAGCTCTCAACCAGGCTCCGATCCGCCGTCGAGATGCATCAGGAGCTGCAGCAGGGCCCTTTGGCTGGCCTGCGCCTCGGACTCCTCCACGGACGCATGTCTCCAGACGACAAAGAGGTGACCATGAATCGCTTCAAGCGCGGCGAATTGGAGGTTCTGGTCACTACGACGGTGATCGAGGTCGGCGTGGATGTTCCCAACGCTACCGTGATGGTGATCGAACACGCCGAGCGCTTTGGCCTGGCCCAACTGCATCAGCTCCGAGGACGGGTCGGCCGCGGCGATGCCCGCAGCTACTGCATCCTGGTTACCGGCGCCAACATCACGCCCGAGGCGGACGTCCGACTGAACGCCATGGTCCAAATTCAGGACGGGTTCATCCTTGCAGAACAGGACCTCCAACAGCGTGGCCCTGGTGAGTTTTTTGGCACCCGTCAGGCCGGCCTGCCCGACCTTCGCGTCGCCAACCTGGCCCGCGACCAGGATCTGCTTGAACTCGCCCGCAAGGAGGCTAACCGCTTCGTGCAAAGCCCCGACCCCACCATCCCCCGCGAGCAGATCGAGGACGTTTGGTTTCGTCTCCAGCACCAGTGGCAGCGCCGCTACGGTTTGCTGGAAGCATGAGATCGCCGAGCGAGGCAAGGGAGACCGAAGATCCGGTACATTCCGTAACTTTCCCGGATCGCAATGCAAAGCCCGCCCACCCCCGGAAACCTTGCAGGTTATCCTCCGCTGGGTGCGCTGCGCTTCAGCTCGCCATCGCGACCGGCTCTTCCAGCGGGGTCACTGGCTGTACCTGCTTCTTCGGCCCCCTCTTCCGGGCCACCAGAATCTTGATTCTATCCAGCAGCTCGGCCGGAGAACTTGCCCCCTTGGGGAGAAACGCGTCCGCCGCAGCGGCGCGGTCAAAGTTCGTAACCGTTCCCGAAACCAGCAGCCCGGGCAACCCTGGATGCACCTGCTTCGCCCGTCGAATCAAGTCATTTCCGTCCATCTGCGGCAGGAGCAGATCGGCGAGCAGAAGATCCACTGATCCCTGTGCGACCGTCTGAAGATACTCAAGAGCCTCCGCAGCCGTGCTGACCGCCACCACCCGGTAGCCGCGTGTCTCCAACAGGAACTTGCGTACCGAAAGCACCTGTTCGTTATCTTCCACACACAAGATCGTCTTCCGTGGTCTCATCGATTCTCCTCGCCGGTGGTCTTCGCGGCTTGCTGGTTCCAAGTTCAAGACAGACGGCGCTCTCCGTACGGAATCACGCCGAGCCCAACAACCTCTCTGAAAAATCCGTTCAGCCATAAAGGATCCTTTGCGCCCTGAAGCGGCACATCGCATCCCCTCTCATCACCCTTCGTCCACTCCCAGCCTGACGGAGCCGCTCCAAGCCCTGCGACCTCTCTCCAAACCTTGCGGGCCGGGCTCCGGTCGCGAGCTGCAACCTGCTGAACGCGCCGGCAGGGTTTTGGCAAACGGACTTCCTCGGCCGCGTCCTGGACGCGAACCTTCCGTCGGCTGTGGAAGCTGTGGATCGCAGTGAAAAAGGCGCAAAACCCCTCTTTGCTGCTTCCCTGCCATCTTCCAGGCAGCGTCCATTTGCAGCTCGAATGGGCCAAGCTCCCAGGGAACTGAATGGTGGCGCGTGACAGCTCGGCGGACCCTGGAGCCCCTGCGGAGCGTGGCTCTGTTGAGCTTGTATCGCGCCGCAGAGGACAGCATGTGAGCCTTTGCCATCCCTCAAATTGTCCGAAAATCAGGCGAAAAATCTAACGTACATCGAGCCTTCACTCGATGACGACTTGCTGAGCATACGAAGGTCCAACTGCCATGGCAACAGTGAATTTTTGGCGAAAATACAATGAGTTTGAACTGGCGCTTCCACCGCAATCGCACATTGCCCATGCTTGTTGGCCTTTGTGATTCCCCCACTGTGGAAAACCTCCGGCTTCAGGGCAGGAAAAGCCGTCCCTCTGCAACAGGAATAGTGCGCCCGGAGACTTCGACGGCGTGGACCCGGTCCCCTTGTTTGGCAGCGCGAACGACGATGCGGCTGGGACGCCGGATCTCTGCTCCCTGCTCAATCTCCACCGTCTGCTCCGACCGGGCCAGTCCGTGCTTCACTAGCCATGCGATGCAGCAACCCGCCGCCGATCCGGTCGCCGGATCCTCGCCCGAGTAGAACTGCATGCGCGCACGCCAGCGCGGATGCCCATCGGCCGGCTCATTTGGAGTTGAACCCAGCCGAACTCCGGGCGCCGCTTCCACCGGCGCGATGCAGTAAAAGAAATGCGTCTCTCTGCCCGCCAGCCACGCCGCAGCCTGGCGGTGCGCCAGTTGCATTCTCTGCAAAGCTCCAAGAGAGCGCAGGAGAACAATGCAGAAGGGCATTCCGGTAGAGACGGTCTGCGGCGCAAAACCGGAAGAGAGATCCTCCGCGCTGAGACCAATCAGGTTCGCTACCTCAGCCCGATCATGAGTTGCCCCAAAGACCGGATCGTTTTGCAGCATGGTGGCCCGAAGACCGAGGACCCCATCTTCTTCCGGCGCAAAGCGCACGGGAACAGGCCCCACACGCAGCCGCAAGGTGACGGTCTCGGTCCCAACCTGGCGCAGCCGCGGATGATGGAGGCGCAGCCAGGCGGCCGTCCCCAGGGTCGGGTGACCGGCAAATGGCAGTTCCTCCTCGGTGGTGAAGATGCGCACTCGCACGCCATCTCGCGCCTCCATCTCCGGATCGCCCGGAATGATAAAGGTTGTTTCAGAGAGGCGCATCTCGCGCGCGATGGCCTGCATCTGCTGATCCGAGAGGGAACTGCCATCGTGAAAGACCGCCAGGGCGTTGCCCTCCAGAGGGCGTTCTGCAAAGACATCCAGCATCGAATAGTCCAGCACTCGCGACATGCCCTTCATGCTACCTCGGATGGTGCTTCATCAGGTTGCGCCGTGAGGGCTGATTCTGCCCTCCGGAGTTGGCTGGCCAGGCTCTCTATCCCTGGCAGTTCTTCCCGACTGCAACAGTTCTGACATTTTCCCTGGCGCTCTGCCTGACTCTATGAAAACAGCGCAGAGTCTCCTAAACTAAAGAGAGAGCGGCGAATCGAAGAGCAGATGTCACCGGCGCAGGAGTCTGATGACCTTGAAGTCCTCCCTTCCAATCGAAAACCTACAGGACGAAGCCGTACCAGCAGCCACGGCCGCGGCTCCCACCCCAGTCGAGGATGAGGAGATCTCTCTGCTCGACCTGCTGATTGTGCTTGCCGAGCGCAAGCGCACCATCCTGTGGATCACGGGAACCTTTGCCGTTCTTTCGATCGTGATCTCCCTGCTCCTGCCGGTGAAGTACACAGCCAGCACCACCCTGCTCCCCCCAGAAACCGGATCCTCGATGTCCTCCCTGCTGTCCTCCCAGTTGGGCAGTCTGGGCGGAATGGCGGCCATGGCGGGCGGAAGTCTGGGCCTGAAGAATCCCAATGACCAATACGTTGCGATGCTGCGCAGCCAAACCGTGGAAGACGCCATGGTGAAGCGATTCGGCCTGATGCAGGAGTACCACGCCCACTATCTCTCCGTCGCTCGGAAAGATTTTGAAGGGAATGTCACTGTCGACGGCGACGGCAAAGACGGACTGATCCACATCTCCGTGGAGGATCACAACCCGGTCAAAGCAGCCGCCATGGCCAACGGCTATGTCAATGCTTACCGCGACCTCTCAAAGAATCTGGCCATCTCCGAAGCCTCGCGACGCCGGCTTTTCTTCCAGCAGGAGGTGGACAAGGCCAGGACCAACCTGGCCGATGCCGAGATCGCCCTGGAACAGACGGAGCAGAAGACTGGAATTATCGCTCCGGATAGCCAGGAACGAGCGTTGATCGATTCAGCAGCAACCCTGCGCGCCCAGATCACCGCTCTCGATGTACAGATTCAGGGGATGCAAACCTATGCCACCGGGGAGAACGCGCAGTTGATCCAGGCCCAGCAGGAGCTCGCCGGTCTGCGAGATCAGCTCGAAAAACTGAGCGGCTCCGGAAATGTCACATCCAAAACATCTACAGACGAGTTTCTCCTGCCCAGGGGAACAATTCCCAAGGCAGGCATGGAGTACATCCGCAGGCTTCGGGACGTAACCTACTACGAGACGATTCTGGACATCCTGGCCAGGCAGTTTGAGATGGCCAAGTTGGATGAGGCCAAAGAGGGTGCGCTGATCCAGGTTGTAGACCCGGCCATCGTCCCAGACCGGAAGTCGTTTCCAAAACGAGCCCTGATCGTCATCGGGTCGACTGTGCTGGGCTTCTTCCTCGGGACCTTCCTGGCGTTGCTCCAGGCGGCACTCCAAAGGCTCCGGAGTGACCCGGAGACAAGCATCAAACTGGTTTTGCTCAGGCGTGCGTTAGCCGTAAAGCCGGCAAAGGCATAAAGCCGACGCTGAGACGCCCTTGGGTGATTCGTCGCTGGGAGTCCTCGCAGTCCGCGTGGAGTGCGGCGCGTACGGTATCGGAGGCGGGCATAACCGATGCCCGCGCCCTACGAGGCAGTCTGAACGTCCTTGGTCATCTTCCGCAGGGGTTCAGTGACAACTCCCTCATTCCGGCGAGTCAGTAACATCATGACCACGCCACAGAGCATGCTTCCCAGAGCGGCCATCTGGGCGTTGGTGAGCGTGTGATGAAAGTAGAGTTTGGGATTGATGCGGACGAACTCTACCAGGAAGCGGCCGATGCCGCTCAAGAGCAAGTACTCACCGGTGAGAAATCCCAAAGGCAGGGACTTGCTCTTCGATCCGCGTCTCCAGAGCCACCACGCCAGCGCCAGCGAGAAAAGCAGCTCGTAGATGGGAGTGGGCTGCACCGCGGCGGTGGGAGGGTTGGGCAGAACCAGCGCCCGAGTGTACCGGGTGAGGCCGTTGGCCATATGAACGCCCCAAGGCAGCGTGGTGTTGATTCCGTAGTCTCCATCGCCGGAAAGCAGACAGCCGAGACGACCCACGCCGTATCCGACCGCTGCGGCAGGTGCGGCAAGGTCCAGCATGCGCAGGGCGGCGCGGCCACCCGTAAGGCCGTTGGGCTTGCTATGAATACCCTGATACATCAGCATGGTGATAGCCGCAAGCAGTCCGCCGTACCACGCGAAGCCGGCTTGAAACCAGTGCAGAAAACTGAAGAGGACCTCGCTGGGATGACGCAGGCCGGGAGCGAGGATCTCGCGCCAGGCGCCGATCAGATCAGGGATGTCCTGCAACTCATGCCAGAGCTTGGCGCCGATGATTCCGAACAGCACAACCATGGTCACGATGTTGATGGCGTCAGCGTCGGCCTGATTCCGTACGAAGTTGTTGTGGAGCACCAGAACGCTGCAAACGGCCGCCAGCCAAAGCATCAGGCCGAAGGTTCCGATATGAGCAAAACCGAGATTTATATAGGGATACATGCAGATTCCAGTATAGCGGCGGCCGCGCGCCCCCTGAGCATCTCAGCGGAAAGTTCCCGCAGCTCCTCGACCCGTTCGGCGAATCCGCTCCGCCAAGCGCCCATGCATCCCCAATGGAAGACGGGGCGCCAGTGGAAGGGCCCTGCGGAGAGCGTCCGGGCCGGTAGAGAACCTCCCCATATGGCGCGAGGACGACGCGCTTGCTCTCACGCCCCCCGCGAAACGCAATAGCATTTTCAGTGTAGGGGTAGACAGATGCCCCGGCCTCGATGGGCGTCTTCCCCAATGAAAACGTTACTGAAAGCCCTCTTCTGGGCGCCCACCAGCACTGAAAATGCTAAAGCGCCGCTGTGTCAAGGGAAAGCGCGCCCAGGATGAAGAGTATCGAGAGAAATTCCTTGAACGATCTGCGAGGATGAGAAACAGGTCTGGTACGGGTTTTCCTCATCCAGAGGCAGTCGATCTTTCTTTATTCAATCTGCCGCTATCGCGTAACCTTGAGGTTATGGTCATAACAGTTCCTGCTTTTGTTCCTCCCGAGGATATGGATGTTCTGCTCACCGCGGAGCAGATCGCCGAACGCGTCAAGGCCGTTGGCAATCAAATCTCAGAGGACTACACGGGGCAGTCGATCGTGCTGATCGGCGTGCTGAAGGGAGCGGCGATCTTTCTGGCCGATCTGGCGCGTTCGATCAAGGTGGACAATACATTTGACTTCGTGGCGGTGTCCAGCTACGGCAGGGCGCGGGTAACTTCCGGCGCTGTGAAGATGATCAAGGACATTGACAACCCCATCGAAGGGCGGCACGTAATCCTGGTCGAGGATATCCTTGACACCGGTCTGACGCTGAGCTATCTGCGTGGGCTGATGCTGCAGCATCGTCCGGCGTCGCTCAAGATCGCCACCTGTCTGGATAAGCCCGAGCGGCGCCTGGTGCCCATCGAAGCCGATTACGCCTGCTTCAAGATCCCCAACGAGTTTGTGATCGGTTATGGAATGGACTATGCCGAGCGCTACCGCGGCGTGCCGGATATTCGGATCTACCCGGACAACCCACCTCCAGGACATTGACCGGCATCTCCGGGGACAGAGCATGGAAGAGTTCGCCGATTGAGTAAACTAACAGCATGAGTTCCCTGCTGCACTCCTCCAACAGTTCCACGGTGATCGTCTCTCCCGCGCGCGGTTTTCGCGGCTCGGTGACGCTTCCGGGCGATAAGTCCATCTCCCATCGCTATGCCATGTTGGCGGGCTTTGCCGCAGGAACGTCGCGGCTCACGAACTTTTCCACCGGTGCCGATCCGCACAGCTCGCTGGGCTGCATGCGCGCGATGGGAGCCAGGATCGAGACGGTTGGCAAAACGATCGAGGTGACCGGGACCGGTGGCCGTCTGCACCATCCGAACAGAGACCTGGACTGCGGCAACTCTGGCTCGACGATGCGTATGCTCGCAGGGCTGGTGGCGGCGCAGAAGGGATCCTTCCGCTTCGTCGGAGATGAGTCGCTGACGGTTCGTCCCATGGAGCGCATCCGCAAACCCCTGGAGCAGATGGGAGCAAAGATCGAGTTGACCGATGGTCACGCGCCGATGGTAGTGCATGGCGGCGAACTGACTGGGATCGACTTTGAGACGCCGATTGCCAGCGCGCAGGTGAAGACCGCCGTGCTTTTTGCGGGATTGCAGGCGCGAGGCGTCACTTCCATTGCCGAGCGGGTGCGGACGCGAGACCACAGCGAGCACGCCCTGCGTGCCTTTGGAGCGACGCTGGAGCGCCAGAATGGCCGGCTTTCCATCGCCGGCGGACAAAAGCTGACAGCCATCGACGCTACGGTGCCAGGCGACATGTCCTCGGCCGCATTCTTTCTCTGTGCGGCGCTGCTCTTTGAGGACTCCAATCTGGTTCTGGATGCGCTGGGAATGAACCCTACCCGGGCGGCGATGCTGGATGTGATCTCGGCGATGGGCGGAACTATCAAGGTGCTGGACGTGCAAGAGACCCATGGGGAGATGGCCGGGACCATCCAGGTAAACCGAGGTCGCGCTCTGCTTGGCATTGACATCGCCGGAGAACAGGCGGCCCAGTTGATCGATGAACTCCCGGTGATTGCTGCGATTGCGCCGTATACCCAGGGAGGCGTGCGAATCCGCGACGCCAGAGAACTCCGAGTGAAGGAGAGCGACCGCATTGCGCTGGTGGTGAAGAATCTGCGGGCCATGGGCGCTGAGGTGGCCGAACTCGAAGACGGGATGGATATTCCCGGAGGACAGCGGCTGCGCGGCGGGGTCATCGACTCTGGATTGGACCACCGCATCGCCATGGCGTTCTCCATAGCCGCCCTACGGGCCGAAGGAGAGACGGAGATTCGTGGCGCGGAGGCAGCCAGCATCTCATTCCCGGAGTTCTTTGTCTGGCTGAATGAGCTGGCCCTACGCTAAAGATTTTTCTGCGCAGGTGTAGCCCGGCTTCTCGACCTTCATGGGCGTTTTCCCCAACCTTCGGGGTTCTCAGCAGGCTTGCCTGCCGTAGTGGAATGAAACGCCACCGCAAGCCCGCCTCAGGAAAGCCATCCGCACGGATAAGCGCGTATAGAGCGCGCATCGTTCGGCCGACGGTCGTGATCTTTCCGGCCGATGGCATAACAGGCGAGCCCTACTGCACCGTAATGAGGCGGGTCTCATAGGGCTTGAGTTCGAGATGGAAGGTTCTGCCGCGTTGACCGGCATGGGAGGCGACGGGAGACACGGAGCCCGTTGCAGGATCCCACACGCGGACGGTGGCGCCTGCGGCGCGCAGAGTCACAGTGTGGGAACTGGGCTGGTCACCCTCGTTGAAAAAGAAGTAGACATCGGCGTCCTTGAGGCGGCGGGTGATGACCATCAGCGCAGCATCGGGCGTGTCCAGACGCACACCGCGATCGCGTTTGGGAAGGACCCTCGCCAAGGCGGCCTCGATGGCCGGAGGAACGACCTGCGGCGCAGGCGGCACAGCAGGCGGCTGAGCGGGCGGTGTGGGGGTAGGTGGAAGCTGTGCAGATGTCTCGACGGTGGCGAAGTCGAAGTCGGCAGGAGTTGCGGCGCGAGCGTCAAGAATGGTTCTACCGGAGATGAGAGATGGCGTGGCGCCGAGGAAGAGCACCTTGCCGCCGCTCCGGGCCAGCGCCCTCAGGCGGTCGAGCTCAACCTGCGAAAGAACTTCAGCCGCAGGGATGATGACGATGCGATAGCGATTGCCGCTCATGGATTCGAGCGCACCAGGGACGGCTTTGAGGTCGGCGCCGAGGGCGTTCTGGTTGATGATGTCGAAGTCGATCTGGCGTTCCGATAGCATGCGCTCGGTGGAGACGAACGCGGTGTCTGCGTCCTGGTCATTGAGCCACATCGAGCTGGACGGAATGTAGAGTGCGACAGACGCAGCCGGGCGGCCCATGCTCATGACGTAGCTGAGCCGCCGGGTGTAGTTCATCAGCGCCGGCCAGCCAGGGTCGCGCATCAGGGCCGATGGACCGCCACGGCGTGTGGCGCCTCCTGGGGCCGTGTCAGCCTCAGGCTGCGACGCCGGGTAGTACATGGTTTCGACAAGATTGACTCCGCGCACCATCTGCTCGTTGATGATGTAGCGGGCCTGGGCGATGTCAGGCGCGGGCCGGTAGGCGGCAAAGCTTTCGGTGAATGCCTGTGGATGACCGTATACGTGGGCGGCGGAGGAAGCAAGGCGAGGATAATCGGAGACGGTGTCGGTCCAGATCTGATGCCAGATGGCGTCGATGCCCGGAACTTCGACATACTTCATGTCGCGCTCGAAGTCGCCCTCGGAGCGGGTGAGTTCCATCTCCATCTCTTCGTGATTGAGATGGACCTGGTAGGAGACACCGTGGCCGGCACACCAGAGGCCCTGCGGTTTGAAGAAACCCTCCCGGAACATCCTCGAGAAAACATCGTAGTAGTCCGCCTTGGCGCGGAGCGGAAGGCCGCTGAGCTCGACGGGCGCGAGCCGGCCGGGTTGGCCCCGCTGAACTCGGCCTGTCCGTTCGGAGGCGAGGATGATCGCCAAATAGGGGCGAATGTCGTAGCCCTTGATCCGCTGAAATGTCGCGAAGAAGGTCTCCGTCCAGGGCAGGCCGGAGATGGAGTAGTCCGGCTCGTCGCCGCGGAAACCCAGGATGGTCGAACCGAAGAGTCCGGGCATGGCCTTGTAGTAGCCGTCGTGCGTGGCTTCAAGATACGCGGCGGTCGCGGCAGGATTCATGTAGTCTTCGAGCGGTTGAGAGAAGTCCTTGGTATGTTTTGGGTTGGTGTCGCTTCGGGTGGGCGAGGTGCGGAAGACATGCTCGACGATCTCGACGTTCCAATCGCTGCCCGCAGGCGCTGTCCAGTCAATGCTGCCGTTTGCGATAGGCACGGCTACCTGGCGGCCGCTGGAGTTCACGGCGTCCGCGGCGACGGCATCCGGTCCGACGGCCTGGTTGATCGTTGCTCCTCCATGCACCGGGATGGGCCGGTCAAGCGTCAGCGCCTGCATGCTCAGGTTGTGCTTCGCCTTCGCAAACAGGCCGCCGGCAAAGCCGCTGGGGTAGCCGATATCGTCGACGATCCAGACTCTCATGTCACGCTTCTTGGCCTCTTCGACGAACTGCTTGAAGAAGGCAAAGTATGCGGGAGTAAGGTAGGTGACGGGCATGCCGCCTCCAGCCTGGGCGGTGACGGCGTGGAAACCCAGCGACTTCATGATGTCGAGGTCATGGGCAAGCGACTGGAGGGTGACGGCGCCGTTCATGCCGAAGTAGGGCTCGGGGCCATACTGGGAGGGCGGGTTCCTCCATCCGGCCTGCACCTGGGCAGCGGTGAGCATCTGCACCTTTTGCCAAGGATGCATCTCCTCAGTGGACTGAGCCGTTGCGCACAGCGCGCCAAGCAGGCAGGCAACCGCGCCAATGGCTGATGCGGCAGCGAAACGAGGCAAGTGGGCCAAGCGGACTCCCATCGCAGAAGGAATCCGGAGGTTACGATCGGATGCGGCTCCAGAAGCAGTCTTCAACTCAGTAGCTCCCCATGGTGACGCGCAGCAAGGACCCTTGGCTGCCGAAGTTAAGTCCATAGTCGGTTTCATCTCCGTTCCACAGGCGAATGGGCACCCAGGTGGTCCCGTCGTAGCGACCCTCTTCAACCTTGAGCATCTGGGGCAGTTTGGCGGAATGGACCGGCAACGCGAACTGGACGCGGCAATCGATGCCTGCGACGAGAAACTGGTTTGGCCCGAGCCATGCGACCACGGCCCGTCCCTCATGCAAGCTCCTGGTGCTGGAGGCGGCAGAGACAGGCGCAGGCCGATCGTACGCCGGTGGAAACGAGACGATCACACGCCAAGCTGTGCCGACAGGTTCAGAGGGCGCAGCGGAGGTGGTGTCCAGTGCCAAAGGAGTGCCGTCCGCGGCAAAGGCGAGCTCCTCCTGAGCAACGCCATCTTCTTCGACGGCAGTTTGCAGCTTGCCTGAAAATTTCAGCGCCGCCAACTCTGGCGTAAAGGAGCCTAGCAATGCGTAGCCGTTGGCCACCGCAAGCATCTCCGCGCTGAGCGGCCGGTTTACATCCAAGCGATCCAAGCCAAAGTTGGCGAACCCGATAGCACCGTCACCGAGTGCGAAGTAGAGTGGGCGCGCGTAGCCGGACACTCCTGGAAACGGCTCGAAGCCGAGACTTTCCGGGATGAGCAGCGGATTGCCGGGCTGGTGAAACTGACCTAGGACCTTGCGATAGTTTTCGCTTTTGGGGACGTAGATATCGGGCGCCAGGATGTCGATGGAAGGGGCCATCGCCTTCCACACCGGGAACATATTCACCGTAGGACCGCCAGAGGGGTAGTCCACGCCGGGAATGGTAAGAATGGGATAGCCGCGCGGGCTCTTCAGCCAGTCATTGACGTACATGGGCAGGGGAAGCTCCTGCTTGCCGGCTGCGGCCACGGCATTGATGTAACGCGAGACGCTCCAGGCGGCAAAGGTCTCGTCAGCGTCGGGACCGAACACCTGCGACCACGTCCCCGGAGACCGATGGAGAGCGCGGAGAACGTCTTGGGGCACGGGCGCGTCGAAGATCTTCTGCGCCCTCGGCGAGAAGTCGCGGACCAGACCGAGTGATCCGGACTCATTCTCGACCTGCATCATGATCACGGTATGCTGCGGATCGGCCTGCTTCAGGTGATGCATCAGCGCGGCGAAGGCGGTGCGGTCAGCATCCAGATTGGCGGATGAGTTGGGGCTGAGCACGTCGATGGGCACACCGAATTTCGACAGCATGCGCGGGTACGTCGCGGTGTCCGCTTTGATCCAGTCGGGCACGTAGTGCATCTTGCCGTTCTTCCAGGTTCCGAACCAGAGCAGCACGAGATGCACGTGATGAACCCGAGCCTGGGCAAGGATGGAGTCCACCACGGTGAAGTCGAAGACGCCGCGGGCAGGCTCCATCTGCTCCCAGTAGACGGGCACTTCGAGCGTGTTGAGGCGCAGTCGTTCTGCGGCCGGCCAGACGGCATCCAGGCGAGCAGGCCAGCCACTGGAGTTGTCGACCTGCGCGCCCAACAGAAAGTAGGGTGCGCCGTCGACCATCAGGGTGGCGCGGCCGTGCCGCTGGACCAACGCAGGCATGGACTGAGCGGCTGCGCACACACCCGCCGCGCAACCGACGGCAAGCAGCGTTGCAGCTGCTCCAAGAGCGCGGACCTTGAAGGATTTGTTGGGCAGTGGACCCTCCTTCCTGCGGAAGCTGCAAGCCTCCGCCGCACAGCATTGTACGTCGCGGAGCGTATGCATGGAAACTTTTTCTCAAAAGAAACTGGCTGCGGCGCTCCTGTCGTCCGCGCGACCAGACTCCCGTCACGGTTCAAGCCGGATACGGGGCTTCGGCAAAACCCTACAAAACCCTAAGAGATCCCGGTGAGCACGGTGCAAGGCATGGATGCGCGGTACGAAGAGGTTCTATGCCTGTGCCTGGCTGCCTTACGCCAAGCACGAGGGACGGTGGAGCCCTTTTGCGTGCAGGCGTATCCCGATGCAGGGGCCTTTATGGCGTTTTCCCAGATGAAAACACCATAGGAAGCCTGCTTCGGAGGGTCCATCCACAGGGAAACAGCTACAGTCCTACACTCGTCCCTTGCTCGTGCGCGGAGGATAGATCCGCAGCAGCTCGTTGAGGTTTTGCTCCACCTCATCCACACTGACCTCATCAATGATGTAGTCCTGTGGAGCGCTGGGAAGATCGGCGTTCTTGAGAATCCTGGCGCGGGGGTTATTGAGCGGAAGCCACTCGACCTCCGGAGACCAGGCTGGGGCGATGATCACCATGGGAAGCCGCACAGCCCGAGCCAGGTGCATGGGGCCGGTATCCAGGGTCAGCGCTACATCGGCGAGCGAGAGGATCGCCGCCAGCTCCCGGGGCTGGGTTTGACCCGCCAGGTTAACCGTGGAAAAACTCAGGCCGGCACGCAGGGCGTCAATGGCCAGAACCTCCGCGCCCGTACCCGCAAAGACGATCTGCATCCTGTACTCACGGCGCAGGGTCTCCGCCACGGAGCGAAAGCGCTCCGCGCGCCAGGACTTTCGCTGCGTGGGGCTGGTCTGAGTGATAAAGACCGCCACGGGTTCCTGCTCATCCACGTGATGCTCGCGCAGGAGGCGATGCGCGGCGCTGAGATCCTCAGAGGATGGGAAGACCTGCGGTTCAAGAAGGTTAGGATTCGCCCGCAGTTGCTCCAGCAACGCCGGTCCGTGGCCCAGCATATCCAGGATGCGCAGATTGTTGGCGATCTGGCTCAGACGAGGGTCGAAGCGGAGATGGGCGGCTGCGAGCTCCGGCAGCAGCGTGAAACCGGCGCGCACCGGACTGCCCGCCAACAAGGCGGAGAGAATCACCCGTGAGCGCTCGTTGCCAGTAGTGAGCAGAACGGCATGCGGCTCGCGGCCGAACGGCCTGGCGTGGCCCAGCGCTTTGGCTGCGGCCAGCATCTCGCGCAAGGGGCTGGGGGTGGAGACCAGGGTCTCCAGGCCCGGGTTGTGGCGCAGGATCTCCAGAGCGAAGCCACTGGCAGCGGCCGCCACTCTGGCCTCCGGCAGGACGGCGTGAATGGCCGCAATCAATGGTGTGGCATGGATGGCCGTGCCCAAGGCAAGCGGGTGCTGCAGGAGCAGAAAGTTGCGGACCTCGGCCAACTCCGGTTGCGTGTCGTGGAACATTCGCTCGAAGACGGCGAGGTTGACCAGGCCGGCGGATTTGAGAAGGGACCCGATAGCTTGAGAATAACAAGGTTCCGCGCGGGAGCGTCAGAGGCTGCCAGAGCAGGATGAGCATCTTCAACTCCGGCAGTCGCCGCCGTTCCCCCGCTACCTGCGCCGGGCCGGCCCGGTGGACTTGCGCAGAACCAATGCAGGCTGAATGATGTGCAACTCTCCCTTGAGGGGCCTTGCACCACGCGGAAACTCTTCGCGAAACAGGGCATGAAAAGCGGCCCCAGCAATCTGGGCGCGAGGCATAGCTACCGTGGTGAGTGGTGGCGAAACATAGGCACTCATCTGAATATCGTCAAACCCAATCACCGAGATGTCCTCAGGCACGCGCAGTCCAGCCTCCACGATCGCTCCCATGGCGCCGATCGCACTCAGGTCGTTGGACGCCAGCACGGCGGTGGGTCGCCTTCGGGAAGAGAGGACCCGCCGCATGGCTTCATGGCCGCCCTCCATCTGGTGGTTCCCTTCCTGAATCAGTTCGGGACTGGGATCCAGGTGGTCTCGCACTGTACTTTCCATGAAAGCCTTGTAGCGAGCCTGCGCCGAAGCCAACTTCAGGGGCCCGGTCAGGAAGGCAATGCGTCTGTGCCGCAGCTTGATCAGGTGCTGCATCGCCGCACCCACACCCGCCGAGTAGTCGAGCCGGATGCAACTGACGCCAGGCGCAGGCGTACCCGAGTCCAGGAACACCATGGGAATATGCATGCGGCGGAAGTCCTCGATCAGGTGCTCATCCATCTCTGAGGTCATGATGGCAACCCCCTCCACCCGGCGTTGCAACATGCGCTGCACACAGATCTTCATCCGTTCGGGTTCGTAGTTGGTGTTGCTGACCAACACCTCCTGCCGGTGCTGCACTGCAATATCCTCAAACGACTTTACCAGTTCGGGAAAGAATGGGTTGGTGATGTCGGAAATGATCAAGCCGTAGAGGTTGCTGCGCCCCGAGCCCAGCGCTCTGGCATTGGTGTCCGGATGGAAGTTCAGCCTCTCGATGGCTTGCTGCACCCGCTCGGCTGTCTCCGGGTGTACCTTCGCGGAGCCATTCATGGTCCGCGATACGGTAGCGGTGGAAACCCGGGCGAGCTTTGCAACTTCTTTGATATTCATCGGATTAGAGTAGTACAGGGGATGGAGCCTGACCGGCGCGTAGCTCGGGCAGAGGTGGTTCACCGTCAATTATAGGGAGATACGCAAGGGAGAACAGGGTCGCGCCATCTTTTTTATGACGGAGGCCGTATCCCCGAACCCTGATCTGTGGCGCCCAAAGGATGGCCTTGGCAACATCAGCGATGGCGCGACGCGGGACAGAGATCGAGTCTGAACTCCGCACCGGGCTCCGTTTGGGCTGCCTGGGGCAAACTCTTTGGCATGGTAACGGTCGGCCTAATCAAACACCGGGGTGAGAAGCTTGACCAACTGCTCTGGTTCCACCAGGAACGCATCGTGTCCATGGACAGAGGCCATCTCCCGATAGTCGCATCGAGCGCCGGCGGCCTTGATGATGGCTGCAAGCGAGCGAACATCCTCGGGCGGAAACAACCAATCGGTGGAGATCCCGACCAGCGTAAGATGCGCCGTGATCCGGCTGTATGCTTCGTAAGGAGTCACATGGGCGCGGATGGGATCGAAGATGTCCATTGTCCGCGTGAGCGAGATATAGGAGTTGGCGTCAAAGCGGGTGATGAATTTCTCTCCCTGAAAGTCAAGATAACCGGCGATATCAAAACGCCCGTTCTGACCCGCTGATGTGGAGATCCAGGGATTTTCATCTCCGTTCCGGTTCGGCTTGCGATTGAAACGCTGCTCAAAGAGCGGTACGGACTTGTAACTGATGATTCCCAGCGAACGGGCCAGCGCCAGCCCTCCCCTCGGAGGCTGATCTCGGGTGTAGTAACCGCCCTTCCAGTTCGGATCGAGCATGATGGCCTGACGCTGAAGATGGTTGAGGCCAAGACCCATGGCGCCCAGCGGCGCCACGCCAATGCTGATCGCTCGCGCCACCCGATCCGGAAACTGAATCGCCCACTCCAGCACCTGCATGCCGCCAATGGATGCTCCAATGACCAGCTTCAAGCGGTTGATACCAAGAAAATCGATGAGCTTGACCTGAGCGCGGACGATGTCGCGAATGTTGATCAGAGGGAACGTGGGCCCATAGAGCTTGCCCGTCTCCGGATCAATGCTGGTGGGACCTGTGGAACCATAACAAGAGCCAAAGATGTTGATGCCGATGACGCAGTCGCGTTCCAGGTCGAGCAGCCCACCGGGCAGAAACAACTGCGGCCACCAGGTGGCGACCTCCGCCGAACCGGAGAGCGCATGACACACCAGCACAGCATGATCCCGAACCGCCCCACGTTGCCCGTAAATCGCATAGTGCAACGTGGGACGAACCAGAACTTCGCCGCTTTCAAGGGAGAGGACCTCGTCAAGGACGAAGTCTCCCTCTTCAACCGGCAAAGGAATGGATGAGACTCGTTCGATGCTGCTCGTCATTTGGCTCCGTTGGCTGCGTAGATTGCCTGGTCCAGATCAGTTAGGATATCGCGAATGTCCTCGATTCCGATAGAGAGCCGAACCATCTCCGGCGTGACGCCGGTCGCCGCCTGCTCCTCAACGTTCAGTTGCGCATGCGTCGTCGAAGCGGGATGGATCACCAGCGACTTGGCGTCGCCGATGTTGGCTACATGCGAGAAGAGCTTCAGGGAGTCAATCAATCTCTTGCCTGCCTCGTAGCCGCTGCCTTGGCCCCGGCCCTTGATTCCGAAGGTGATCAGCGCGCCCTTTCCGTTCGGCATGTACCTCTGCGCGCGCTCATGGTGCTTGCTGGAGGGCAGGCCCGGATAGTTGACCCAGGCTACCCCGGGATGGCCGGCGAGGTGTTCGGCTACCGCCAGCGCGTTCTGGGAGTGCCGTTCCATGCGCAAGTGCAGCGTTTCGGCGCCCTGAAGAAGAAGAAACGCGCTGAAGGGGGACAGTGCCGCGCCGGTGTCGCGCAATCCCTGCACCCTGGCCTTGAGGATGAAGGCCAAAGCTCCGAATGCGTCCACAGAGGAGAGTCTATGATAGGAGGGATCCGGCTCAACGAACTCCCGGAAGCGGCCTGAAGCCTTCCAGTCAAATTTGCCTGCATCGACGATCACTCCGCCCAGCGTGGTTCCATGACCGCCGATGAACTTGGTGGCGGAGTGAATCACGATGTCCGCCCCCCACTCAATGGGCCGCACCAGGATCGGCGAAGCGGACGTATTGTCGATAATCAGCGGCAGGCCGTGCTCGTGCGCGATCCTGGCGAGCCGCTCGATATCCACCACCTCCAGCTTTGGATTCCCCAGAGTCTCTGTATAGATGGCGCGTGTCTTCGCGTTGATAGCCGCGCGCACCCCGTCGAAGTCATCCGCATCCACAAATCGAACCGTGATGCCCTGCCTGGGCAGCGTGTAGTGAAACAGGTTGTAGGTGCCTCCGTAGAGAGACGTCGTAGAGATGATCTCCTCGCCCGCACTCGCCAGCGTCTGGATCGCCAGCGTCTCTGCAGCCTGCCCGGAAGCGGTCGCCAGGGCCGCGGCGCCGCCCTCCAGCGCCGCAATGCGCTTCTCCAGCACATCGGTCGTGGGGTTCATCAGGCGCGTATAGATGTTCCCGAACTCCTGCAGGCCAAAGAGCCGGGCCGCATGGTCAGAGTCGTTGAAGAGATAGGAGGTTGTCTGATAGATCGGCACTGCGCGAGCATGGGTCGAGCTGTCGTCGGCCTGTCCGGCGTGGATGGCAAGTGTTGCAAGCTGCTGCTTCAGCGTGGGAACTTCCTCGGGCATCGTTTACTCCTTTGTCCAATCGGTGATTGATTCTCTGCATAGCCTGCAACGAAAACGGCCCACCATCCTCAAGGATCGTGAGCCGTTCAGAACCTGATCGTATTTGCGCTAGCGCATCAGACCGTTCCGGCACGCACCCACGAGCGGCAACACATGGTCATATCCATGTGCATTCGAGCCGGGTTGGTGCAGCAGAAGACCATGCCCTCGAGTATGCTACAGGCCATCCAGCAAATGCAACACTCGCATTGGGTGGGTCGAAAGGGGTAGGGCGGAGTGCCAAGCTGGTCCGAGCCCAACTCCCGGACGGAGCTCGAACGCAGGGAGCCATCGCCCATCCCAGGGCCAGACGGGTAGATCAATGCCGGCTGGCCTGAGCACTGCGCAGCAAACAATAAGCCTCGTTGATCGCTGCCATCTGCTGGTTCGCTAGTCTCTGTTGAGCCACAGACTCCGAGCCTCTCCGGTCGGGATGCCACTGATTCGCCATGCTATGATAGCCCGCTTTGATCTCGCGGTGCGTGCTCTCCAGGCGCACCTTCAGAATCCCGCAGGCTCGCTCTTCAGTAAGTGGGAACCGCATCTCTTGCGGGTCTGCAGCGGCTGCGACTGAAGCAGGACAGCCCTGGTCCTTGGTTGCGGATGCTCCAGACGCGAATTGAGGATTCGAGTCCGCCGGGCGCGTCGGCGTCAGCGTCCACATGGAGGGTCGGCAACCGAGCAAGGCCCAAACGGGGAAGGTCTCTCCCCTGGGCTCTGTGTTGCAGCCCTAGTAGCGGACGCGGCCCTCATTGGCCCTTTGGACCTCCCAGTCTTCAAGAGCAGCCTGCAGGCCATCTGTCCAGATCGTCTCGAAGAAGTTTGCAACGATCTCGCAGTCCTTTCCAAGTAACCGCTCGATTTGGCTATGGAGCGAGCCCGGGCACGCCGGATCGGTAGGCTTCCAGCGAAGTTCCGAGCTCGCTGCGTCTTCCTCCTCCAAACCCGCATAGACGCTCCAGGCGTCCGCATCATAAGATCGCTGATCCATGGCTCATGCAGCTATCGGCACAGGGAGTCAAAATTTCGAGGGCCTGGATTCCTACGAGGGCCTGGATTCCTATTTGTCATGGGGTCGTTCGCAGGGCAAGACGTATACTATCTTCGGAGATCGGTAGACGCTCAAGCTGATCGGCTTCGATCGCGCCGGAAAGACAAATCCCAAGACGACTGCTGACATGAGGACTCTCGATTGGGCCCGATGACCAATCCCCTGCTTGAACTCCCGAACCTGGAGACTTTGCCAGCAATCCAGGTAGTTGCACTGAGAAACACTTTTCACCTGCATCGCCCGCGCAACGGGCAGATCCGGTGGGCTGCAGCCATTCTGGTTGCAGCGGCCCTGACTTCTACCTCGCTGCCGGGCCAGACGGGTCCGATGGCGCCGTCCCATACCGAGGTGGCGGAGACATCTTCCAGTTCGATCGGTTCCTCCTATATTCCCGTAGATAGCTGGATCTACACGGCAGCCTTGCGCTTGTACTACCTGGGGTATCTTCCCACGGCATACCTTGGGATGCGGCCCTGGACGCGCGCTTCGCTGGCTTACATGCTCGAGCTCTCGCAAGATGCGCTGACATCGGTCTACGCCCCTCCAGAAGCCGTGGAGATCAATGCGCGCCTGCGCCAGGAACTTGCTCCAGAGCTGAACAGCGACTCAAAGGTCTACCTGCGTACGGCCACCGTGTATACCCGCCTTCGCCAGATTGATGGCAATATCCTCAATGACAGCTTTCACTTCGGCCAGACGATCGTGAATGACTACGGGCGGCCCGATGAGCCCGGCTTCAACAACTTGACCGGCTTTAGCGCCGAGGCCCGCGATGGACGCTTCAGCCTGTTTGTTCGCAGCGAGTTCCAGGAGGCTCCCTCGGTCATCGGGTACTCCGCATCCGTCGCTGCACAACTGGCGGCGATCGACGAGACGCCGGACGTTCCCCAGACAACCATTCCCGCAGGACTCATCCCTTCGCAAGCCATCTCGCGAGTGGTCGAAGCGAATGCGTCTGCTCATATCTGGGGGCATGAGGTCTCCTTTGGTAAAAGCGACCAGTGGCTCGGTCCCGCCAAAGGTGCGAGCATGGCGTGGTCCAATAACGCCGAGAACATCTACAGCTTCCAGATCAATCGCGTGGAGCCCCTCTACATTCCGGGTCTCTCTCGGATCTTCGGCCTCTTCCGTTACGACTTCATGATTGGCAATCTCCAAGGGCACCAATTTCCCCTTGACCCATGGATTCACATGGAGAAGGTCAGCATGAAGGTAACGCCGGACATCGAGATTGGCTTCATGCGGGATGTGATCTGGGGCGGCAAAGGACAGAAGTGCGCCGTGCCGCCTACGCCGGACGCCATTGTGCCTACCTGCAACGTCCCCATCAACCTGCGGACCTTCCTGCGCAGCTTCTTCAGCGTCACCGCTCCTCCGCCCAGCATCAAGTTCTCGCCCCTCAATCCGGGAGCGCGCTTCAGCACCTTCGACTTCACCTGGCGAACGCCCTGGGACAACCACCTGATCACCCTCTATCTGGACTCGTTCGCTCATGACAACGTCTTCCCGATCAGCAACCTGGGCCGCTCCGGACTGCGGCCCGGTTTCTATATCGCCCGCCTGCCGGGCTTGCCGCGAGTAGACATCCGCGCCGAGGGGGTCACCACCAACGTGCATGACCCGGAGAGCAACAACGGGCGGCTGCTGATGTGGGAGAGCGTTGACGTGCAAGGGTACACAAACAACGGGTACATCCTGGGAGACTGGATCGGCAGAGAGGCTACGGGCGGCGAAGCCTGGGTGACCTGGCATAACAGACCTGATCAGCTCATCCAACTGCACTACCGCCAGGCGAAGGTGGCCGATGATTTCCTGCCCAGGGGAACGACCCAGAACAATCTTGGCTTGGATTTCGTGCTTCGGCCGAAGCGGAACCTGGAGATCAAGGCGTCACTGCAGGGCGAGATGTGGAAGGCTCCCATGATCGCCACCGGACAACAGCACGACGTTGTCAGCACGATCCAACTCACCTACTTTGTGAAACAGAGCCGGTAAAAAATGGAGGCAGGCGGACAACCGCCTGCCGTTGGAAGGGTCACATCCTCTTCCATGGGTGGGGTCAATTGAGCTGACCCTTCAGTCCTCCACGAGTGGAAAGTTCCTCAATCTCAATCCTTGGCTTTGCATCTGCAAGACGTCTCTAGAGCATTTCTCCTGTTCTTGGGTATCTCGCAGCGGGCGTGCGGTGGCGTTTTCTTTGGTGGAAAACGCCCATCGGTGTCGAGCCCCCAGCTACACCTACAGGAGAAATGCTCTACGCAGACTGTCGCGCATCGTCCGTCAAGGCCTCAGCGCGTTCCACCTCAAAGATCTTCGCCGCACTCTTTTCGCGGCCATGCCTGGGCTTCAAAAACCGGGCTGCATCGGAAGAGATGATGTTCCGAGACCGTTTGCCCAGCTTGAAAACGGTGCGCCAGATGATCTTCAAGTCAGAGACAAAGTTCGCTGTCTCCATGTACTCGATGTCCAGCCTGCACTTCTCCGGATTCAGGACATTCACTACAAAGTGCTCCACGGAGTCGTCCGGTACACCATGCAGCAGATGCTCTTCATTGGAGAACTGGAGCGTTGCAGCTCCCGTAATCCCAGGCCGGCAAAGCATGCAAAGGTGTTCGTGTTGCGCGAGCTTCGGGCGTGGGCCGACAAAGCTCATCTCACCGCGCAAAACATTGATGAGTTGCGGCAGCTCGTCCAACTTCAATCGCCGCAGGATACCCCCTACTTTCGTCATGCGGGAGTCACCATGCCGGGTTACCGTCAATGTATCCCCGGGCCGATGACGGCGCACCTTCATGGTTCGGAACTTGAGGATGACAAACCTCTTCTGATTCAATCCGACCCGCCTTTGGCGAAATAACGCAGGACCCTCTGAGGTAGCTTTGATCAAAAAGGAGATGAACAGCATCAACGGAGAGAAGAGAATGAGAAGGATAAAACTCAAGCCAACATCAAAACATCTCTTTGATCTCGACCTGCACCAAGGGCTGACGAAGCGCGGGCGGAACAAAAACTCCGAATCGCCTTCCCCAGCGGTCTTCTCCGGCCTCAGAGAAGTACTGCTTACGGTCCACGAACCTGTCATCAAGCTACCCCTTTTCAGTTTTCGGCGGTCATGTCTCAGACGCAGCGTTGCGTTCGGGCAAACGTGTGAAAGATCTTTTTTTCGTGCTATTTGCGCTTACCTTCTATGATACCTGTCTCTATCGAACCCCATCGGATGACGAAAGTTGCTATACCGAAATATTGGGCGATGATCGGTTCGTTTTCTTGATATGCAGTCCCTTCATGCTCGCTCTCCCTGGTCTCGAATTCCTTCCATAATCCGGAGAAGTGCAAGATTGAATGCAAAACCAAGAGCCATCCTTCCTTTCTCTAACGCAATGCCCCTTCCTATCTCTTGCGGCTCCGAGAACGACTTGCCTTGCCGGCAACAAAGCCCAATTGAATCAAGACATTCTTCAACATGACTGAGGCCTTGCCCCTGTCCTGTTTCGACTTAACATTAAAACTTCCTTATCGCGATCTATCGGCGAAATAAAAAAAAACTTCAGAGTCCTCACCATGGTCGCGTCGAATGACCTTGTTCGTAATCGCCGGGTAAAGACCATCGCTTCACCGTTCGAGCGACGTTTCCTATTGCCCATTAAGATGCCCGCTTCTATCCATGTGTTGCCGAGAACCATGCCAGAGATCGGCTCCAAGACAAACACGAGCCCGCATGCCACTCAGAATGCATGCCGTTCAGGACAAAGGTGCTTCCACTACAAAGCCCACATAGCTACAGGACTGCTGTGCAATGGCCCGCAATGATTTAGAGGCTCTCACGACGCGTGGAATCAGGCCTCACCGTTCGATTGTTGAACCTAACGGTGCAACTCCGGCGAATACTGATAGTTCCTAGTATTGCTTGAATTATACTTGAGCCAAGGGAAACCAAGATGAGTTCTGATCTTTGTATCAGCCGGCGCCTGTTTACCACCTTTGCCACCCTGCTTCTGTTGCTTCTTGCCGGATATCGTTCGAGCTTCGCCCAGATCCTTGGATACGGCTCCGGAAGCGCCCTATCCATTCCGGAATCGGCACTGGTGCAGCCGGCAACCTTGGCTCACATGCTGACATCCTCATCCAAGCCGCTCGTGCTGCAAGTCGGCTTTCGCACCCTTTTTGACGAGGCGCACATTCCCGGCTCCCAGTACGCAGGGCCCGGAGCGGAACCCGACGGACTGATCTCCCTGCGCCACGCGGTCGCCTCGTATCCCCGAAAGAAGTTGATCGTGCTCTACTGTGGATGCTGCCCGTGGACTCATTGCCCGAATGTCAGCCCCGCGTATCATCAACTGATCACAATGGGTTTCACCAATGTGAAGGTTCTTTATCTGCCCAACAACTTCGGGACGGACTGGGTGAGCCGGGGATATCCGGTTGAATAATCGTTTTCAATCCAGCCAATTGCGCCAACCGGTCTATCCAGTCACGGTGCGTTCGGCGGGTAGGAAGCCTGACGCACGCCATCCACAGTCGCTGGGACGCAGGCCACTGAGGATGCTCCTGGCCCAAGCTATCTTTCTGCTTGCCGGCTGCACTCCCTGCGCTTTTGCCTCCGCAGTCTCGGGGCCTGCGCTGAACCGTCCGGCTCCCGAGTTCTCCTTAACGGATCTGAATCACAAACGGCTCGATCTGTGCGCCCTCCGCGGCAAGGTTGTTCTCCTTGACTTCTGGGCTACCTGGTGTGCCCCCTGTCAGGTGGAGATGCCACACTTCGTCAACTGGCAAAAGGAGTACGGCGAACGCGGCCTGCAGGTGATTGGAATCTCCATGGACGATGATGCGGGCCCGGTGCGCAATCTTTATCGCAGGTTGCGCGTGAACTATCCCGTGGCTATGGGAGATGCCAGGCTAGGTGAGACCTATGGTGGAATCTACGGCTTGCCAGTCACGTTTCTGATCGACCGCAATGGCATGATACGCGCTGAATATCAGGGCTTAACAGACCTTGGCAAGATCCAGGCGAAGGTATTGTCGCTGCTCAACACGCGATAGCTGCAGCATTTCCCGGGTTGCCTGGGCGATTTGGAGCTTCGTGCAAGCTCGCACCTCCGCCGTTGGCGCCGCATGACCGGCTGCCGTTCCAGCGCACCACTCCCTCCGCGCTAGCATTCGAGCGCTCTGCCGCTAGGCTTGAGCGGCTTCCTCTGCGCGCTGCTGGTCGGCCAGGCGAGCTTCACGCAGCGCCTGGCGGGTCGCCGTGACGTAGGCTCCGGCCAGCAACAGCAGGCCGCTGACAAAGGCCCAAAGAATCAGACCTACCGAGACGGAAAACGGACCGTAGGCTGAGGGCAGATCCAGGCGCGGCAACGCCAGGATGTAGAGATACTTGGCTATCTCCCAAAGCACGCCCATGACCACGGCCGTCGGCAGCACCGCACGCGCCGGGATCTTGCGATTGGGCAGCAACCAATAGATGAGAAAGAAGAGCCCGATGCTGGACAACAGAGCACAGCCGCGCAGAAAGCTGTCCGCCAGAAAGGTAAAGACGATGTTGTGGATATGCCCGAAGAAGAGAAACTCCAAGACTGCCTGCTGGGCCGTACTGAGCGCAATCGAAGCCATGGCCAGCGCGCCAACGCCGCAGGCCAGCATCAGGGAGATGATCTGGTTATGCAGATAGTTGCGATTGGCGCGCACCCCCCACACGCTGTTGAGCGCAACCTCCAAAGGTAGAAAGACCCCGGTGGAGGTAACCAGCAGCATCACCACAGAGAGGATCCGAGTCTGTGTGTGCGCCAGGGCCAGCAGGCGCATGTTCCGCATCACGAAGTACTGATTGCTGGGCAGGAAGTTGCTCATCATCTGCACCACCACATCAACCATCCTGGTGGAGTGAAAGACTCGCTGCGCCAATGTGAGTTGCAACACAATGAAGGGGAACAAGGAGAGGATGACCTGCGCGGCGACGCTGAAGGCATAGGTGTGAACCTCCGTTCTGGTCATGTAATGGGCCAGGGCCGCCATCTGCTGCAACGTCCCGCCCCGGGCCACCGGAACGGAAGGCCGAGCCGCCAGCGTCTGCTCCAGCTTCTCCTCGCCGGCCTGGACGCCATCATCCTCGGCATCCGGCAGTACCGGATGGTCAGACGAAGTTCCCCGGTCCGCATGCGTCTCCCGCTCCCCTGCCGGAACCTTGTTCCGATCTTTGCGGGAGGAGTTTTCCGGGTTCTCACTGGGATTTTTTGCGCTGCTGGTCTGCTTCGTCTCTGCCGTGCGTCTGTCTGGAACGATGCTGATCCGGTCAAAGGACATATCCCTAGTTTAGCGGGGCTGGGCGGTTGCCGAGCCAGTCTTCAGCAACGATTCATTGCCCCGCAACCTCTTCCGCAGGCGTGCAGCGGCCCATGCCGCAGCCTCAGCGAGCACCGCGTCCTCCCCGGCAGCCCAGCGATCGAGCTGAGGCAGAAAACCGGCCTGACCACTATTGCCCATCGCCAGGGCCACGTTGCGCAGCAACCTGCGGCGACGGGTGCGCTCCAGCGGCGAGCCTCGAAAGGTCCGGTTGAACTCCCGGCCGTCCATGCCGGCCAGCCACTCCAAGGGAGGATTGATGAGTTCGCGGCGCGCCGGCAGCAGATCCGACGCGGCCACAGGAGCCTTGCGGTTCCAGGGGCAGACCTCCTGGCAGATGTCGCAGCCGAAGACCTGGCGGCCAAGCAACGGCCGCAACTCCTCGTCGATGCTTCCCTTCTTCTCGATGGTGAGCTAGGCGATGCAGCGCGCGGCATCGATGGAGCGCGTAGCATCGGGCCCAGGCTCCGGCGTGAGGATCGCGCCGGTGGGGCAGGCATCGATACAACGCGTGCAGCTCCCACAGCGATCCACAGCGGAAAGGCTCCAGGAGGCGAACTCCAGAGAGGTGACAATCACACCAAGCAACAGCCATGAACCCTGTTGCTGGTTGATGGTGCAGGTGTTCTTTCCGATCCAGCCGATGCCGGCGCGGACAGCATAAGCTCTCTCCGGCAGCGGCCCGGTATCAACGTAGCAGCGGGTCTGAAGCTCGCTTGCGGACCCCTGTCCTGTATAGCGTTGCTTCAACTCCGTCTCCAATTCGCGCAACCGCGCCAGCAGCACATCGTGGTAGTCGCTTCCTGCGCCTGAGCGGCCCGTCCAGGCATAGCGAGCGATCCATCCCGAGCGAAACCCCTGCGCCTCGTCCTGCCTATCGATCGACCTCGGCGCATTCACGTTGTAGTTGGCGGCGCAGACGATCACAGATCGCGCCCACGGTATGGAGCGGCGCAGATCGCCGCGCAGGTACTCCGCGGAGTCATTGACGCGCTTGAGATACTCCATCTCTCCGGCGTAGCCCGCATCGATCCAGGCAGCGTAACGGCGATCTTCCTGTTCCGCCGAGGAGCTGGCGGGCTCAGGAACGCTGGCCACTCCGGCCAGATCAAAGCCCGCTGCCCGAGCGCGATCCTCTATCCACTCGCGATCCGCGCGCTGCAGTACGATTCCCATATCACTATTGTCGTATCTCGTGACCCTTCGCGTGTTTCCGTTCGGCACTTCGCCTGCCGTTGCTCCCTACAGCCTGATTTTGAGGCTTGACTCAAGAGACGCCGATCCAGGAAGGGCGGCGCCGCGGTATACCGTGGATATGAGGAGCAACTGCATGGATTTGCAGGGGGAAGAAATCTTGTTGACTTGGTGTTTGCCGGATCTGTAGAAGAAGCTTACTTCGCACGGCCAGGATTGAAGCCTGCCGGATCGAGCAAATCCATTGACCAAGACCATGAATCGAAGAGATCTGATTAAGTTAGGCACGGGAGCGTTGGCCGCTGGAGTCTCCCTGGGAGCAGGGGCGACCCGGGCAGAGCCCCATGCCGGCACGGTAGAGCAATGGAACGTCCTCGAAGCTTCATTCCCCGGACCGTCAGACGGCAATCCCTTCCTTGATGTCCAGTTCGGAGCGAAGTTTACATATCAGCACCGCACCGTAGATGTGAATGGATTCTATGACGGAAATGGCATCTACCGTGTGCGCTTCTCACCAGATACAGTCGGCGACTGGAGCTTTGTCACCACCAGCAACGTAGCCACGCTGGCTGGGCATGTGGGAAGGTTTTCCTGCGTGAAACCCGAGCCGGGCACTCGCGGGCCGGTAACAACGGCGCATCAGTTCCACTTTCAACATGCTGATGGAACACCCTACTTCCCCTTTGGAACCACCTGCTACGCCTACTTGTTTGTACCTGATCCCTGGTACTCCCTGACACTGAAAAATCTGAAGGCCGCAGGGTTCAACAAGGTTCGCACATGCCTGCTGCCCAAGCCGTTAGGCGATCTGCAGCCGATCGGCATGCCCTTTGAGCGCAAGCAGGCAGCGAACAGCAACAACAGCGCCGGGGAGTTCGATCTGACTCGTCCCAACCCCGCCTACTTTCAGGAGGTCGAGCGGCGGATTCAGGCTCTGCTGGCCGCAGAGGTCCAGGCCGATGTCATCCTGTTTCACCCCTATGACAAGTGGGGGTTCAAGTCCATGGGACCGGAGGCCGATGATCGCTATCTGCGCTATGCGGTGGCCAGACTTTCCGCATACCGGAATGTCTGGTGGTCGATTGCGAACGAGTACGACCTGATCAAGTCAAAGTCCACCACGGATTGGGACAGGTTCTTCCGCATCGTGCAGGAGAACGATCCATACTCGCATCTGCGTTCCATCCACCAGAGCCGGGTGGAGTATGACAACTCGAAGCCATGGTGCACGCACGCCAGCCTGCAGCAGTATGACTTTGAGCGCACGGCGGAACGCATGGCGGCGTGGAACAAACCGATCATCTACGACGAGATCCAGTACGAGGGCAACATCGCGCGGCGGTGGGGAAATCTGTCTCCGGAGGAGATGACGCACCGGTTCTGGCGGGCGGTGATCAACGGAGCGTACGCCACGCATGGCGAGACCTACATCACCACCGATGGCAGCCCGGTGTGGTCCGATGCGGGCGAGTTGCATGGAACCAGCCCGGAGCGAATCAGATTTCTGCACAAGCTTCTGGAGAGCACAGGAACAACGGGGCTGATGGCGCCTCCGGCCCCTTACTACCCCAACGCCGGCAACCCCGGGAAGCTGGTGCTCTACAGCTTTGATTACCACTGCGTGGGCGAGTATGAGTTCCCGCTGCCAGACGATGTAAGCTTCAAGGCCACGTTAATTGATCCGTGGGCGATGACCCAGCAGCCGATTCCCGGCTCCTTCCGTGGAAAGAGCAAGATCAAGCTTCCCGGGAAGCCCTATTTGGCCGTGCTGTTTGAGAAGGAATAGGAATCCACGATGAAGGCTTTTTTGCACAAGACCTGTGGGCCGATGCTCGCTGGAATGCTCCTGGCGCCGTTTGCCGGCGGAGCAGCCCTGAGCGCGCAGGTGAAGGTGATCACCGTAAAGCAGGCTACGCCACGCGAGCTCTATGGCGCGCAGAAGCTGCGCGCCGCCTTGTCCGGGGTGCAGGACGCCCCTGCGAAGGCGCGGGTGATTGCGGCCGTGCGTTCAGCAGGCGAACTAAGACGATTTCACCTGCCGGCGTTCTGGCCGCAGGCGGAGGAGGCCTGTCTCATACGCCAGGTGAGCCACACCTGGGTGGTGACGGGCAGCGACCCGTCCGGCGTGATGTACGGCGAGTTGGAGCTTGCCGACATGGTTCGCGAGACACATCATCTGCCGGTTGGCATCGACGAGATGCAGCACCCGGCGCTGAAGCTGCGCGGAGTCGGCATCGGCATGCAGAAGCCGGAGATCACCTACGAGGGAGCCGAGTACGACTACCCGTACACCCCAAAGGACTTTCCTTTCTTCTATGACAAGGCGGAGTGGATCAAGTATCTCGACATGCTGGCCGAAGAGCGCTACAACACGCTCTACCTCTGGAACGGGCATCCGTTCACCAGCCTACTGAAGCTGCCCAGGTACCCCGAAGCCCAGGAGTTGCCCACCGCCCAGTTGGAGCGGAACATCGCCATGTTCCGGTGGCTGACCAAGGAGGCGGACCGGCGCGGAATTTGGGTGCTGCAGGGCTTTTACAACATTCATCTCTCGCACCCCTTTGCGCGCGCGCATCATCTTCCCTACCACCTCTCTACGCCCACACCGCTGGCCGCGGCGTACACGCGCTACGTCATCTCAGAGTTTGTCCGTCAATATCCACATGCTGGTCTGATGATGACCCTGGGAGAGGCGTTGAACCCGCACGATGGAGCACAGTGGCTGACCGAGGCGATCATTCCCGGCGTGCTGGATGGATTGAAGGAGAACGGAGAACGGACCAAGCCGCCTATTGTGGTGCGAGCACATGCCACCGATATTGCCGCGGTGATGAAGGCTGCGCTGCCGCTCTACCCGAATATCGACACGATGTTCAAATGGAACGGCGAGTCGCTGACCTGGACCAACGTGCGCGGGCCGGTGCGGGATCGCTTCAAGATGCTGGCCGAAGAGTCCAATGTCACCATCGCCAATGTGCATCTGCTGTCTGACCTGGAGCCGTTCCGCTGGGGAGACCCGGATTTCATTCGCGAGACGCTGATGAACTTTCCCCGCATCGGCATCGGCGGCCTGCACCTTTATCCGCTGCGCTACTGGGACTGGCCCTACTCCGGCGATGCTACGCAGCCTCCGCTCTTGCAAACTGATCGCGACTGGATCTGGTTTGCGGCGTGGGGGCGTTATGCCTGGAACCCGTTCCGCGATCCGCAGAAGGAGCACGCCTACTGGGCCGCTCAGTTTGCCCAGCGCTTTGGCTCTGCAGAGGCCGGAAAGAAGCTGTTGGAGGCGTATACGCTGGCCGGTCCTTGCCAGCCGAGCCTTCTGCCACGCATCGGCATCACCGAGGGCAACCGCGAGGCGCTGGCGCTGGGCATGACGATGCCGCAGATGATTGATCCGGCCCGTTACAACCCGGCGCAGACGCTGTGGACCGGGGATGGACCGCCGGGTGAGCGGCTGGATGAGTACGTTGCCGAAGAGGTGAAGCAGCAGCCGCACCATGGCGAGACCCCGATCGGAGTAAGTGATACGACGGTGAAAGCCGCAGCGCAGGCCTACACAGCCGCGCAGGCGGCAGCGCCGTACGTAACTCGGAATCGAGCCGAGTACGAGCGGATCGTCAACGACATGCACTGCATCTCCCTGCTGATGCAGTTCTACAACAACCGCATCCGCGCTGCGCAGGAGGTGATGCTGTATGGCTACGACCGGAAGATCGAGCACCTGCAGCGCGCCGAGCCGCTGTTGGCCGAAAGCGTGCAACTCTACCGCGAGCTGACCAGCCTGGCTGGCCCCGCTTACCGGACGGCGACGAGCATGGAGACCACGCAACGTCAGATTCCCTTCCCTGGCGGGATGAAGCACTTCCCCAGTTGGCAGCAGTGTTTGCCCATGTATGAAAAGGAGCTGGCCGCCTTCCAGAGCCGCGTGACGGCGCTGAGCACGGGCACTCCGATCAGGGAGAGGGGCTCCACCAAGACGCTGCCGCAGGTAGCCTTCCAACTGCTGCCCGGCGCAGGTGAAGAGTTTACCGTGGCCAAAGGCGCTGGGCTCTTTGCCGGTTCTCCAGCGGCGATCTCCGAGCTTGCTCCGGAGCTGAGCGGGATGAAGGGCATTCGCATAGCGCCGGAACAGGGAGGAACACTGCGCTTCACCTTGGCGCACCCCGCCCAGGTTCTGGTGGGATTTACCCGAGCAGCCTCCCGCAAGAACTCCGTGCTCGATCCGGACACGGAGCAGTGGAACCTGGTGATGCTGCACGCCGTAGCGGCGCCCGGGGTAAAGGCCATGGCGGCGTGGGCAAAGCCATTGCCGGCTGGGGAGAACGAGCTCGATTTGGGCAAAGGACAGTATGTAATCCTGGGCTTCATTCCCGCCGATTATCAAGTGGCCGCCCAGGTGAACTTTGCCCGCAGCGGTTCGAGCGGAACGCCGAATCTGGACTGGCTGTTCGAGTAGCAGTGAGGCTGCGGGCATTGGCGATGGACCGCGTCGCTGAACCGCCGACCCGCTACTTCCGCAGGCCGGAGTCCGGCGATCCGTCGTGGCGGGCCAGCAGGCGGGCGGCCTCAGCATCGGTGATCCGGAGAAAGCTGCCATGCTTGCAGTGCTCGGGCAGGCTGGTAGACGCAGTGATCTCCTGCCAGTGCTTCCAGTCCATGGTGGCTACTGCCTCATAACTGGCGCGGGGCGGACGGTAGTGATCGTAAAAAACGATGGAACGGTCCCCGATCTGAATCGCCTCCGGACCCTCCGACCAGCTCTCATTGATAGGTCCGGAGATATGGCTCCAGGGGCCCTCCAGCGTAGGTCCGGTGGCTACGCGTTCCTGAAAAGTCAATGGATCGTAGGTCTGTTGTTTGAAGATGAGTCGATAGGGTCCGGTCTTGCCGTGAAAGATGGAGGCGTCGATCGTCACGTAGCCAGGGTCAAAGAAGATTGCCGGCGTGGAGAAGGTCTTGAAGTCCGGAGTGAATGCGGACCAGATGCGGTTTCCCTGAGTGGATCCATCCATGGAACTCGACCACAGGACCATCCACTGGTGACGGCGCGCGTCCCAGTAAGTGACCGGCGCCCATACATTGTGCGTGGCGGCAAAGCCAGCCATGACGGGGATCTGCTCCTGAATGGACCAGTGAAGAAGGTCGGGAGAGGACGCGTGGCCAAAGGAGTTGCCGCGCCAGCTCCAGGTCCACACCAACTGAAAGCCTCCGCTGGGATTGCGGGTAAGAAACGGGTCGCGCATGATCTCCCCAGATTGCGCGGGCGCGAGCCATGGCCGGCCGTCGTTGAGCGGAGTGTAGTGGAGGCCGTCGCGGCTGAGCGCAAAGTAGATTCCCTGGTTCCCCGGCTCCTGGAAGTAGATGAAGAGCCATGCTCCATGCTGGTGCGATCGTCCCGGTGTCCGGGCGCCGGCTTTGGCCGGAGCCAAAATAGCGATGAGCAGAGAAACAAAAGTGATGAACCTGCCGAGTTGGGATCTCATTCTTCACCTGGCCTGCTTGCAAATGCGCTCAGCGAGTCGCTCAGCAGAGTCTTGCCTCGCCAGCGCGAAGTGGAGATCAATCGGCCTGCTGCGTCGTAGTTGCGCCATGTCCAGGTTCCATCCGAGGAATAGATCTTCTTCCACTGCAGGGTGCCGTTGGAGTGGTAGAAGCGTTCGTCACCGATCTCTTCCCCAAGATGGAAGTGCGCGACCCACTGCGGTCGGCCGTTATGGAAGTAAAAGCTCTGGGTTCCTTCCAGCAGGATCTCGCCGTCATCCGCTCGAGCCGTGGACCAAACGGCTCGGAGCTTGCCGTCGGGCCATTTCTCGCGGTGCATCACAGAGGGACCGGCGGAAGACGGGGCAGGCGTGACCGCTTCGCTGCTCGAGAGAATCCAGGCTTCATTCAATTCGATCTCGTAGTTCACGGTGTTCTTGGAGGTGACGATGTGAATGACACCGTTGGCGCCCTGATTGGCCGTCGTGTAACCGACAGTCAGGATCTCTGCGGGCAGGCGCTTGGTGCGCCAGCTCTTCCCATCGTCGTCCGAGAGCGCAACGTAAGCGCCATCCTTGTGAACGTGCTTGAGATGATGCGGGTTGAAGTCGGCGACGAAGAACAGCCGTCCATCGGCGAGCCGGATGACGCTGGGCCGCTCGCCGCTGGCCAGAGAGTCGAAGGGCGTCGTCGCCTCGATCCAGGTCTTACCGCCGCTGGAGCTGATGCACAGCGGCATGTGACCTTGATAGGAAGAGTTCTTTCCGCCGAAGGCCAGCAAGTCTCCGTTGTGGGCGATGACCAGAGTGGTATGGCGGCCAAAGGTGCGCTGGCCGGTGTCATACCAGGTCTCTCCGTTGTTGTGCGTGGCCCACACCGCCGAGTGTGAACCCGGAGCGTCGGTGGGAAGATAGATGGTTCCATCCTTGGCGCGCACCACGGAGTTGATGGGTTGAGGAATGTAGCTGCCGATGGGTGCGGTGAAGTGCGGGAAATGAATCTGCGACCAGCTCGCGCCGTTGTCTGTAGAGGTAGTGAAGGCGAACGGCGGAGCGCCGATGAGACGCGGAAAGCCGAAGAAGATCCAGAGGCGTCCGTGGTCGCTCCAGAAGACCGGAGCTGCACAGGCGGCATCGGCGAAGTAGGGCCACGGCTCAGGCATATCCCAGGTCTCAGAGCCGGCGCGGCGGCGCATGACCATCACCGTCTGGTCGGGATCGTCCTCCTTGTTGGGAGTGTTATAGTAGGCAGCCACCATGTCGCCATTGGGCAGCTCCTGAATGGCCGAGTTGTGATACGCAATTCCCAGGCCCTGAGCCAGACCGATCGCCCAGCCCACATTGGGCATTGACTGGCCGTTCAGGTTGGGAAAGAGCGGATGCATACGGTAGAACGGCTTGGATGGATCAGGGCCCGCTGTAAGATCCACCGCCGTCTGTTTCACATCCGTGCTAAAGAATCGATGCCACGCGGGGGAGGGATTTGGCTTGGGCAGGGGCGCCTGAACTACGCGAAAGCCGATGTTGCCCTTGGACGAGGAGAAGCTGGGCGCCATGCTGGCGCGATTGGCGGAGCGAGCGAAGTAAGGCGCCATCGCCGGATAAGATGCCCCTGCCGGAGAGCTCTTCGTTCGCCGCAGGTCCAGCCCGCCGCCACGCACAACGCGTGTGTCGCCGGTGAGCGGGCCGGTGGGATCCACCTGCCGCGTGGCAGGGTACGGCCCATACCAGTCCGCGACCCACTCCGGAGTGCCTTCGCCGATGACCACGCCCCAGCGATTGGCCGTCCCTGGGGAAGGCGGAGTATCGCCGGTGAAGAAGGGAGTCTGTGTGCCGGCGCGCGCCGTGTACTCCCACTCTGCCTCTGTGGGCAGCCGCCAGGGTTTGCCGGTCTTTTGGGTGAGCCAGGCGCAGAAGGCTTGTGCCTGCGCGTAGCTGACGCCTGCCGCGTAGCCGGGGTACGCCGGAACCCCTCTGTAGGAGGGGTCGAACTGCTGAAACTCCTTGACCGTGACCAGATGCGTGGCCATGGCAAAGCTGTGGGTGAGCGTCACCCGGTGCGCCGGAAGTTCATCGAAGTCGCCATGGGCGGGACGGCGAGAGTTGACCCCAAAGCCGCTCACGACCGCAACGCTGAGTCGCTCGGCATCAGCGCCCATACGGAAGGAACCGGCTGGAATCTGCACAGTAGAAATGGCAGGAACAGTTTGCGCGGCGAGAGGTGGGCCAACCCCGGACAGACCCACAAGAGGGACCGCCAGAAGCCCCACCAGCGCCGACAATGCAATGGATTTCAGTTTCAGCACGAGCAATTCACCTCCGCGGGAGATCGATCTTTTCTATCCTTGATCCTGGCTCCAGCATGTTGATGGTTGATCGGGACCCGGCGCCCGGCCGCGTCTTGCCTTCAGAAGGCTTCCGTTCAGCTCTACGCTCTGCATCCTCTTCATCCAATGACGCCTCTTCGTTTCGCGGCTCGCCTTCCGCCAGAAGCAGAGATTAATCCTTGGCTCCGGGGGAAGAGGGCGCAGGCAGCGTAGCCTCCAGCCGGCCGAGATCGCCCCTGCCGGCAAGGCGCTTGCCATCCAGAAAGATCATGAGGCCGCGGCCGCGATGATACTCTTCGCCGCTCTGGTCATAGAGAATCGTCAGCAGATGACCGTGATAAGGCAGACCATCGATGGCGAAGTAGCTCCACTGGCCAGGCGGCAGCAGAGGAGATACGACGATCCGGTTGTCGGCGCGGGGACGCAGACCGATCAGCCCCGTGATCAGCGGATCAGCAAAGCCCGAGTGGTTGTAGTAGTTGCCGCGGCCAACCTGCCAGGAGTGCTTCTGAATCAGAATGTCCTTGGCCAGCCACTCGTCTGTATCAGCATCCAGATCTTCGTCGATCCAGTCGATGCTGCGTCCGCTGGGCAGCTTGATGTGCTGCGAGAGAACATAGCTGGCGAAAAGGCGATAGTAGTTCTGCTTGCCAATAGCGGGATGACTGGGCTGCGGCTGGTTGAGCAGATTGGCCAGGGCAAGCAGCGTCTGGGTGGTGGCATAAGGCCAGGAGGGGCCATTCCACGTGCATTGATCGCTGGAGGCAAAGCGGAAGCGGGGACTGCGCCGTTCGGCTGTGGTAGGCCCATATCGCCCGGCAAATCCATGTGGATCAAAGAGCTGCTTCCAGGCGACATCATGGCTTGGCGTAGGAGCATAGAACTCCCACGGAATATATCCAATCAGCTCGCGCACACCCGCAAACTTGAGCACGGTCCCAGGATCCTTGAACTTCTTCTCGCTCCGGATTCCGGAGCTTGACGCAGGCGAGAGGTCCTCATAGAACCGATCCCTGGGGTTCCAAAGCCTGGTTTCGATGAGATGGCGAAGCGTGACGGATTTGCCGGCGTATTCCTTCGCAACCTCGTCTTCTCCCAGGTCACGGGCAAAGGCGGCAATCGCCTCTCCGTCAGCCACCATGTAGCTGTTCAGCGGAGTGCGATAGCCATCGCCTCCGATCGACTTCTCCATGGCATCACGGGTAGCGGTCTGCCAGTAGAGCCCGACCGATGGGTCAAAGTGGTCTCCCCATGCGGTGTAGTTGGCGATCAGGGCGGGGAGCAGATCCGTTCCAAGCTTGACGTCGCCCGTTGCCAGGGTGACATCTCGCACGCTGTCGGCCCAGGGAAAGCTGTACTTCCGTGCGCCGGCATCCGGCTGGGCCCACAGACGCGCGTCATCGGCGGCAATACTGGGATTGCGTAGCCAGCGAGCCTCGCGCAGGTGAAATGGGGCGGCATCGGGCAGCGCGCCGTAATAGGGGCTGGCCGGCTTGGGCAACCATTCCGTGATGATGTAGTCCTTGGGAGTATCCACCAGATGCTTTTCCCAGGCGTACCAGCGAAAGTAATACATCTCCTCGAACTGCTTGTCGGAACTGGAGAAGAGCGGGATATTTGCGACCATCCATGGCCATTCATCCTCTGGCGTCTTGCCGGTAGCCTCGCGTTCATCCCGGGCGAATTGAGCCTCATAATGGCGATAGTCGCCGGGCTGCAACACGGTAAAGACACCGGCGCGGGCCTGCGTTTGCGCTGCAAGGGAGCTTGCCTGAACCACAGCCGTGCAGACCAGGCAGGCGGCCGCCAAACAGCGCAGAGGACGACGGAGGCAAGAGGGAATTCGGGTGATTCTTCGCAAGATCGGAGTCACTCCCCTTCTCTGCCATGGAAGGCAGCGCGATAGATGAATTCAGCGTCCCGCTGGGTCATGGAGCGGGGGTTGTTTCGCATCAGCCGCGTGATGGCCAGACCTTCCGCGGCCAGCGATGGAATCTCTGATTCCGCGACGCCAAGCGCGGAGAGGCGCATCTCCAAGCCAGTCTCTTCGATCATGCGGTAGAGATGGGCGACTCCGGCGCGGGCGCTGTCCATGGCGGAGGCGTACTCTGGAGCGCCCAGCGCCCTGGCGATGGCGGCGTAGCGCTGCGGCGCTGCGGAGGCATTGAAGCGCAGGACATGGGGCAACAGAACAGCATTGGCGTGGCCGTGCGCGATGTGGTGGCGGCTACCCAACGGATAGCTGAGCGCATGCACCGCCGCAGTGTTGACGGGGCCCAGGCATAGGCCGCCATAGAGACTGCCGAGCGCCAGATGCGTGCGGGCTTCAATATCGTCCGGCGCCTGCACCGCGGCCACCAGATGACCGGCGATGTGGCGTATGCCGTCCAGAGCCCAGGTGTCCACCAGCGGATGCGCAAAGTTGTTGGCATAGGCCTCCACGCAGTGGGTGAGCGCATCAAGGCCTGTGGCGGCGGTAACATGCGGAGGAACGCTAAGGGTCAGCTCCGGATCGATGAAGGCGGCGTCGGGAACAAGATGGGGACTGATCACCGCCCGTTTGGCTGTCGCCGCCTCGTCCAGCAGGATGGAGTTGGGCGAGACTTCGCTGCCGGTTCCGCTGGTGGTAGGAATGCAAACCAGTGGCAGCCTGCGCGCGGCAAGATTTCCGATGCCCCATACTTCGGCGAGGGATTGGCTGCCGTCGGCCAGTGCGGCCAGGAGTTTGGCAACATCCAGGGCGCTGCCCCCGCCAATGCCGACGATCGCGTCCGGCGCAACCGTCTGCGCGTACTGCAAGAGGCGATGGAAGTCCTCCAGCGTCGGTTCGCGGTGGATGCCGGCATCAATGATGGCATTGGGATGGAGCCGCTCGGCATGGCTGCGGCTGCTGCGCGTAGCCACCACCAAAGGGCGTGCGATGCCAAGAGCCCGCAGATGCTCTTCAGCACTGGAGATTGCACCCGCTCCAAAGACCAGAAGCGGAACCTGCTGCAGGGCTATCGGAGAACGCTGCGGGAACTGCGAGTTCACGGCTTGACCTCCTGGCTGCGCTGAGCCCGCGCGCCGCTGCGGGCAAGCAACTCACGGGCCTTGTTCAGGTTGTCGCCGGCTGCCTGCCTGAGGCAGGCGATGTCATTGGAACAGAAGAGCAGGTCGATGCCCAACTCGATCCAGAAGGGATAGTCGGCGGGTGCGCAGGCGGTGGCGATGCTCTTGTTGTTGGCTCTGCCGGCGCGCACGATCCTCTCCGCGGCCGCCTTCACCTCCGGATGGCTGGTGTGGAAAGGGCGCCCAAGGCTGGCAGCCAGATCAGCCGGGCCGATGAACAGATCGGATCCAGGGATGGCAGCTAGTTCCTCGACGCGCTCCAGGCCGCTACCGGTTTCGATCTGAGCCATGAGACATAGGTCTTCATTGATCTTCTTCTGCGTGGCGACCATATCGTTGGGCACGCCGTAACGGTAGGCCCGAGAGACGGAGAAGATGCCTCGTGCGCCCTCAGGGGCAAAGCGGGCAAATTTTTGCAGTTCGTGGATCTGCTCCGGTCGCTCGATCATGGGCACATCCAGGATGTCCGGTCCGCACTCGGCTGCCTTGAGCACGTTGGCCCGCTGCGTATCGGGGATCCGGATCATCGTCAATATACCGGCGCCGGCTGCCATGCGGCAGAGGTCGGCCGCCTCCGCAAAGGAGATGTGACCGTGCTCCATCTCGATCCAGACGGCCTGGTAGCCAAGTTCGGCGGCGATTTCGAGAAAGACGGGATCGTAAAAATAAAGCGCCGCGCCAAAGAGCGTTCTACCACCGTTGTTGTGGACAGCCTGCTGCAAACGATTCATGATGGATCTCCTGATGGAAGAGGTGAGAGCGGTCTCTGCTTGCTCTGGGCGAGCCAATCCCAGAGCGTGTAGCCGAGGGCGAGGTCGGACCGAGACGGAAAGAGAACCGTTCCGAAAAGGCCCGCGGCCAGAAACAGGACGTTGCCGCAGGCGCCGATGGTGTACTCGCTCCAGGGGTAGTTGAAGCCGTGTAGGTTGACGATCTTTCCACCGTCGAGGGTGAGAACAGCGTAGGTGGTGAAGATCAGGTTGGAGAGGATGGCGATGAGAGCTGCCGTACGGCTGGCGCGCCGAAAGAGAAACGCCAGCAGAAAGAGCCCGGCGAGCCCGCCGGCGAGGATCGCCGTGGCTGCGTAATAGAGCGCCAGAGCCGAGCCGTGAGAATAGGTAAGACCGAGCGCGACCGCAATAGCCAGCAAACCGCACAGCGCGATCGCCAGCTTGCCAAAGCGGAGCCGTTGCGCGTCCGTGCAGCGCGGATAGAACTGGGAGTGAAGATCCTGCACCAGAATGAGACCGACGCAGTTGAGATCCGACGCCACCATGGACATGGCAGCGCCAAACAGCGCGGCCAGAAAGGTGCCGCTCACCCAGGAGGGCATATGCGAAACCATGTAAAGCGGAAAGACCTGATCAACGTGCGTCACTCCTGCCGGCAGGGTCTGCCCGGTCAGGCGATAGAGCGCCCACAAAAGCGAACCGATAAACATGAATCCGGTCCAGACCGGCAGACAGAGCGACGCTCCCAGGGCCATCCCGCGCAGCGCGCCGCGATCGGATCTGGCTGCAAGATAGCGCTGCACCACGCTCTGGTCGGCGGTGTAGCGCTGCAGGTAGAAGAAGACGCCATAGATGGCCAGCGTCCAGAACGTCGGCTGAGACAGGTCAAAGCGCATCGAGCCAAGACTCATCTTGTGACTGGACGCGATGAGATGCACCATGGCCGCCGGTCTGGCGCCGGAGAAAAACAGCAGGATCACCAGCGTCACGGCCATGCCGGCCCACAACAGAAATCCCTGAACCACATCGGTCCAGATCACCGCGGAGAAGCCGCCCATCAGGGTGTAAAAGACGGTAATCGCCCCCAGAACGGCAATCAGCCAGCCCATGGACCAGCCAGTGCAACTGGCCGCCGAGAGCGCCAGCAGATAGAAGACGAACCCCATCTTGACGAAGCTGCCCAAGGCGACGGTCAAAGCGGCGTACATGCGCACCAGGCGGCCGAAACGCCGGCCGAAGTACTCGTAAACCGACATGACAACCGAGTGACGCAGGAATGGAACGACGATCGGCCCGACGACAAGAATAACCAGCAGAAAGAAGATGCCCGGGGAGAGCAACGACCAGTCACCGGCGTAGGCCGCGCCAGGATAGGCGATGAAGGTGACGCTGGTGATGGTGGTGGCCAGCAGCGAAAGCCCCGCCGCCCATCCCGGCACGGAGCGGCCCGCGACAAAGTAGGCATCCGTGGTCCTCTGCCGACCGTAGAAGCGCAGGCTGATGCCGACCAGCGTAACCAGGTAGGCGGCGATAAGGAAGACATCCACCGGATGCATTTAGCGAACGCCTCCGGCGGCGGCCGAGGTCGTGGTCGACCCGGAAGCCTTGGCCAGCTTGCCGCCGGCCATGCGCGCTGCCAGACGCATGGCGGCCTTCATATTGGTGGCGTCCGCCAGGTTGCGTCCTGCGATGTCAAAGGCAGTGCCGTGATCCACGGAGGTGCGCAGGATAGGCGTTCCCAGCGAGACATTCACCGTGCCGGCAAAGTCGATCAGCTTCATGGGAATGTGTCCCTGGTCGTGGTACATGGCCACGATGAGATCAAACTCTCCGCGCAGGCCGCGCACAAAGATGGTATCTGGAGGCCAGGGGCCGAAGCATTCCATCCCCAGGGAACGCGCCTGCGCGATGGCGGGAGCGATGATCTCCTGGTCTTGCGCGCCGAATAGGCCGTGCTCTCCCGCATGAGGATTCAGCCCGCAAACGCCGATGCGCGGCGGTCTCTGCAACATCAGGGTGAGCGCCTCATGGCCAAGCTCCAGCGTGCGGAGAATGCGCGAGGTCTCCAGCCGGCAGGCCTGCTCCAGCGGGATATGCGTGCTGACGTGCACGGTGGAAAGCTTCTCGGAGACCAGCAGCATCCGGGACTCGGTGGCCCCGGTCAGCTCTGCGATGTACTCCGTGTGGCCGCTGAAGGCCCGTCCGGAGAGCGTAACCGCTTCCTTGTTGAGAGGCGCTGTCACCATCGCATCCGCTTCACCGCTCATGCACATCGTGACGGCGCGGCGGACGTAGCCTATGGCCGCCAACCCATACTCCGCCCGCAATTGGCCAAAGGCAATGGGATGATCCTCAGCCAGATCGCCAGTGGCGACAATCGTACAAGGCAAGCCGGCAGGATCAATCTCCGCGATGCGGCCGGCGGCGTTGAGAGCCGCATGGTCGGCGATGAGAGACCAGCGAGCCAGTTGGGCCAGCGCCGGGTCAGCCAGAGCCTTGAGTGCCACCTCGGCGCCAACGCCGGCCGGGTCTCCGATACTGATGGCAATGTGAGGAATCATGATCCTGCCCGTCCCGATAGGCGCTGGAGTAGCTGATTCAGAGCCGAAGCAGCCCCGAGACCGCCCGATTTGGTGACGACAATCTTGCCGTCCGCCAATCCGCCCTGCGCCACCGCCCAGGGAATGCCGGGCGCAAACTCGCCGCGCAGCAGCAACGACTCGACTCCCAGAGCGCGCAACGCCAGCAGTGCAGTCTCACCGCCGGTTAGCACCCAGGCGTGCGGATCGGCGCTGGAAGATGCAGCGCGGATTCTCTCCTCGTCTCCGGGCCCGCAGCGGATGCGCAGCAGCGTGGCATCGGGCAGACGTCCATACTCGATTTGCCGGAGCTGCAGCTCGGTGACCGGATGCACGGTTCCGCAGATGACCAGCGTGCGCCCGGCAGAGGGTAGCTCTTCCTGAGAGGCCGGCGCACCGGACACGGAGGCCAAAGCCCGAGCCAGCCCGCTGGACCCCGCAAACAGCATCCCTTCTGCCGCCAGACCAGCGCTCGCGAGCGCCTCCATGTCTTGCTGCGTGGCGCTGTCGCAGACCAGAATCGTCTTGCCGGAGCCGAGCGCCAGCGCTATCTCTGCGGGACGCGCAATCAGCGCCAGCTGCCGACGCAGATCCTCCGGAAAGCATTCGCCGATGGAGATCTGTTGAACGCTTCCGCTGGCGTCTTGAACCTGAAGGACGCCGCCTTGGACGGTCCGTCCCTCTGAGGGAAAGGCCGGGGCCAACAGAACGGCTCGGCTGCGCATGCTCTGCTGAGCGGCCAGCAGCTCCGCCGCCACTGGTCCGCGCAGTGTAGAGTCGATCTTTTTGAAGAAGAGTGCCCCACTGTCCTTGCGCAGCGCAGCAGCCGCACGCCGAACCGCGTCGGCAGCTTGCTCCGGTTCCAGGTGACGTGATCCAGTAACCATGGCCTGTACTGCCTCGCGAGCAGCGAAGAGCGCTCGCCCTTGCAGCCACACCCGAACGCCTCTTCCAGTGCGCAGAAAGGCCACTCCAGCGTCGCATGCCCCGGTAAGATCGTCCGCTAGCAAGCGGATCTGCGGCGGCAGCCGCGGACCTTCCGAAACAGGGCATCGATTTTGCGTGACGGATTCCGAAGTCATGCGAGGATGCGTTCCTTTATTTTCGAGAGTATACATTTACTTCCTATTTTGCCTCCATAAGACATGAACCATAGTCCGATTGGCGGAATCTGAACTCCGCTGGCGGCGCTTCAGCCTAGGACGTTAGTCATCATGGAGTGACCGGCCCTTGCGCTGGCCGTGGGTTAGGCTGTGAGCCGAAGAGGAACACAGTTCAGAGCCACAAGCGGAGAGGAACCGGTCATGAAGGAGAAGGTACGATTTTTGGGTTTGGATGTCCATGCCGAAACCATAGCGGTCGCCATTGCCGAGCCGGAGGGCGAGGTGCGCAGCCTAGGAACCATTGCCAACCGCGAGGAATCGATCCGCAAGCTGGTGAAGAAGCTCGGACCGGTGGAGCAGTTGCGGGCTTGCTACGAGGCCGGTCCGACGGGCTACGTTCTTTACTGGCAGTTGACCAAGCTGGGGGTCGATTGTGCGGTGATTGCGCCGACACTGGCTCCGATGAAAGCCAGCGATCGCGTCAAGACCGATCGTCGCGATGCCGAGCGGCTGGCGCGCAGTCACCGGGCCGGCGATCTGACGGCAGTTTGGGTTCCCGACGCGGGTTCCGAGGCCTTGCGCGATCTGGTTCGGGGGCGCGAGGCCGCCAAGCAGGATCAGTTGCGTGCGCGTCATCGGCTGGGCAAGTTTCTGTTGCGCTCCGGCCAGCGGCCGCCGATGGGGATCAAGGCCTGGACGCAGGCTCATTTGACCTGGGTGCGCCAGTTGCACTATGCGCAGCCGGCCCAGGAAGCCACGCGGCTGGATTATCTGCACGAGGTCGATCACATGGCCGAGCGCGTGCTGCGGCTGGAGCAGGCGATCAGCGACACGATCAAGACCGCCTCGCCCGCGATGCAGGAAGTGATCCGCGGCTTGCAGGCCTTGCGCGGCATCGCGCAGGTTTCAGCCGTAACCATCGTGGCCGAGTTGGGCAACATCACACGCTTCGAGAGTGCGCCCCAGTTGATGGGCTACAGCGGCGCCGTGCCCAGCGAGGATTCCAGCGGCAAGCGCAAGCAGCGCGGCGCGATCACCAAGACGGGCAACGCGCACTTGCGCCGCATCGCCGTTGAGGCGGCTTGGAGCTATCGGCTCAGGCCGTGCGTTGGGCCGGCGTTGCGCAAGCGACAGGAGGGTGTGCCGGAAGAGATCAAGGAGATCGCCTGGAAGGCGCAACACCGGCTGCACAAGCGGTATGCGAGACTGGCGGCGGCAGGCAAGGATCAACGCAAAATCATCACCGCCGTGGGGCGCGAACTGTTGGGCTTTATCTGGGCCATCGGCATCCAGGCCGAAGCGAGCAGCCAACAAAAGAGGGCCGCGTGAAAAGCAAAAAACAAAAGCAAAAACGCAGCTAAGAGAAAAACAAAAACGAGAGATGAACAACTCCACCCATTTCGAGGACAAGGCCAGCCGCAGCCGGGGCGTGCACGAAGGAGAATCCTCGGCGTCCCTATGCGACAGGCCCAGCCGGACTCGCGACCTTAGTCAGAGGCAGCTCCCGACGGATCACGATTATGCGGTTTCGACCCGCGAATATCAGACTGATCAATCGTCGCCCATACTGCCCTGGCTGCCGCTGGCCCTGTCCTCGAAAAACAAAAACAACCCCACGGGTGTGCGGAGGTTGACGGCGTCACTCCATATCAGGAACCTTCCCGGCAGATGCAAACCTGCATACGGGTCAGTGCCGTCCAACCGTCGCCAAGCTTGACGCAGGGCCTTCGAACCGTTGGGGTTGCCATCGCTTCCCTCCGGGTAGGCAGCGGCCGACCGGCGTGGTTCCCAACCTCTTTCCCAGCCTCACTCCCTGATCTGCGGACAAAACGTTTGCCGGCCGGGCGCGTGGAAAGGAAGACCAGCTTGGACGGGAAGCAGCACTCCTATATGATCGGGGCGCGATGGTCTTCCCTTTATCCAGCAACAAATCCCGGCGGCCGTGGGTGCGATCTCGTGCTCTGCTGATGACGCCCGTGCTTATGCTGGCAGCCTTCCCCGCCCTGGCACAGGTCTCCCGGCGCCAGGTAGAAGCCTGGCGGTCACAGATCCGCGCGGCTCTCTTTCTTCCCGAGCGGTTGCCGTCACTGGACACACGGAACTACGGCAGCTTTTCTCCAGCGCCGGGGGTGGTGGCCGACCGCGTTACCTACGTGACAGAGTACGGCCTGCGCGTACCGGCGATCGTCTACCGGCCTGCGGACGAGGCAGGCAAGCTTCCCGGCATGGTGGTGGTGAACGGACATGGAGCTGACAAGACCAGTTGGTACTCCTGGTACACGGGCGTGATGTACGCCCGAGCCGGGGCCGTGGTGCTCACCTACGATCCGATCGGCGAAGGCGAGCGCAACGACGAGCACCGCGATGGAACCGGGGAGCATGACCGGGTGATCAACGTCCCAGGCGTACCCCAGCGCATGGGGGGCGCCATGGTGATGGACGTGATGCAGGCTGTCTCTTATCTTGACCGCCGGCCCGACGTGGATCCGCATCGCATCGCCGTACTTGGATTCTCGATGGGTTCCTTTGTCGTCTCGCTGGCCGGTGCGGTGGACCCGAGAATTCATGCTGTCTTTCTCACCGGCGGCGGCGACCTGGACGGCCCCGGGGGTTACTGGGATTCCAGCCAGATGGTGATGTGCCAGAGCGGCCCGTATCGCGCCCTGTCCTTTCTCGGCGACCGGCCTGCGGTCCTCTTTACGCTGCAGGCGCGGCGCGGACCGACGTTCATCTGGAATGGAACCAGCGACACGGTCGTCGCTATCCCCCAGCACGGCCCGGAGTTCTTTGCCGATCTGCGCAGACGGGTGATTGCGCTCAACGGCTCTGGCAAAAACGTCTTCACCACCTACTTCGATCCCGGAGCCAGCCATCGCCCAGCCTGGGTAACGCCGCGTGCGGCCGAGTGGCTGGCAGCCAACCTTCACTTCGCCTACTGGAGCGCAAAGAGCATTCCCAGTTTGCCGACCATCCGCATCGGGGCATGGGCCGCGGAGAACCATGTGTACCTGAACAAGAGCGCCATGCGCCAGGACCGCGATGCCGGCCTGCTGACCATCAATGTGGGCGTACCCAAGCTGACGCCTCAGCAGCTCAACGTTCTTCCCCTGGCGGAGTGGGAGAAGCAGAAGGCTAAGTTCGTGTACAGTTCCTGGGCGAAGGCCGCAATTGCCGCTGCGACCAGGCAGAACGCTGCTGCCGGGACCGCCTCAGGGAAGCTCGCGCAGCGGTAGACGAACGAACTTGATGGTCTGACGACGCCAGGAGTAGGTGATCAGCAGATCGCCGTTGGCCGCCTGAATGATGGCCGGATACGAGTACTGTCCGGGGCCATCTTCAAGCGTCTTGACGACGGCAAAGTGCTCGCCATCCCGGCTGACAGCCAGATTCAGCGGCGTGCGGGCATCGTAGCTGTTGTTGAAGGCCAGAACGATGCGGCCATCGCGCAGGCGAACCGCGTCGATGCCGGAGTTCGGGTTGGGTAGGTCAATAAAGCGCGCCTGCGTCCAGGTTAGGCCAGCGTCCATGGAGTCCGCCACGGCGATACGCGCCGCTCGCGTGTGGCTGCGAGCGTAAAAGCGCAGATGCCGGCCTCCAAGCGAGACAACCGTTGGTTGGATGATGCCGATGGTGGTTTTGGCCGGCGGATAGAGTTTCGTGTACGGCCCCGCGTCGTCGGGTCCAGAGGGGGCGGATGGAGCCTTCCGGGCTGCGGTTGCCGCTACCAGAGCGGCGCGAGCAGCGGCGTTGGGGATGTCCAGACTGTCTGGAACCGTGATGGGGCCAAAGCTGGTCCATGTGCCGCCATCGTTGGTGGAGCGCTCGATCCACGCCGTCCACTTGCCGTTCTCGACCGACGAGCCGCTGACGATGGTTCCGTCGCGTAGCACCAGAGGCTTGTCTTTGATGGGACCGAGGATGCCGTTGGGCAGATCTTGCGCGGCGCTCCAGGTGCGGCCGTCGTCGCTGCTCCACTTGCGCGCGCCCTTCCATGTGCTGGGGTGAGTCCCGTATTTGTAGTACAGCCAGAGCCGTCCGTCGCGGGTGTGGAAGAGTACAGGGTTCCAGCAGGCCACTCCAGAGGCGCGAGCCAGCTCGACAGGCCGCGACCATGCGCCACGGTGCAGCCGGGAGCCGTAGATGGCTACATCCGGAGCGCCTTCTTTGGTCCCGCCAAACCAAGCCGCCATCACATCGCCATCTTTCAACTCCACGACGGTAGAGGCATGGTTATCTGGCTGCGTTCCTGGAAGTGCGTGGCCGCTGGAGAGCGGCAGAAAGATGAAGCCGCTGCCTGTCTGCGCCTGCGCGCCGGCAAGCGCCGTTGCCAGTCCCGCGATCACTGCCCATCGCGCCATCCTCATCTTCGACTCCTTCGTGATCTTGTCTTCGATTCCGTAGATCGGAATCTTTGCCGTTTCAAGGAATCCCAAGGGCTCCGCTGGACGATCTCCGCGCAGCCCACTACAGAGCCATATCCATGAGATTCACTGCAACCTCTTGCCTGCCTGGACGCTTGCGCTCTCCTCGGCTGCCGCGGATCGGATGCGCAGTACGTACGCCGACTCCTGCGGCCTCACCTGCGGGAGCTCAATGTGCAGCCCATCGCTCGCTTGCTTCCAGACCAGATGGGCTGCCGAACCGACCAAGGCGACGCTACTGACCCGACCGGGCAGATAGGGCGTCCCGCGAAAGAGCGACTGTAGACGGACTTCGCCGTTTGCCGGCCAGCCAAGAACGATAGCGTACAGGTTGCCGGCGCGCGTAGTGTAACGAATGTCAGCGGCGGTGAACTGTTGGCGGTCCGTGTTCATTGCCGAGGAGGCGGCCAGATGCGGACCCTCTCCGAAGACGAACCAGGGTCGGGAGCCGTAAATTGCCTCACCGTTCAGGCGCAGCCACGCGCCCATCTGCAGCAGAACCTTCCGCACCGGCTCCGGGATGGTTCCGTCGGCGCGCGGGCCTACGTTGAGCAGCAGATTCCCGTTCTTGCTCACCACGTCCACCAACTCGTCGATCAGAGAACCGGCGTCACGATATTCATCGTTGGCGACGTAGCCCCAGGAGTGAATGCTCACCGAGGTGTCCGTCTCCCAGGGCAGCAGCCGAGTGGTCTGCATCTTGCCGCGCTCAATATCCAACACAGCCGTATGGGCGGGCATGGCCTGCTCCTTGTAGGTAAGCACCACGGGTTGGCCGCGGCGCGCGGCCTGATCGTAGTAATACGCTGCAAAACTTTGCAAATACGACTGAAAGGCGGGCTGGCCGATCCACCAGTCGAAGTAAAAGAAGTCGGGATGGTACTTCGCGACCAGTTCACCGCTGCGCGCCAGCCAATCGTCCAGAAAAGCCGTGTTCGGCGGGAGCCACTGTTCCAGGTGATTGGGGTTCGGCTCCTTCTTGCTGACCGAACCCGGCAAGGCCATGGGCTGAGCGGGGCCGTAGAGCGAGGCGTAGCGGAGGCTGCGAACGTCAGAGTCAAAGCTCATGCCGCCGTCATACCACCACCAGTGCTCGGCGCGGTGCGAGGAGACGCCGAAGTGTAGGCCACGGGCGCGGGTGGCGGCGGCAAGCTCGGCCACCACATCGCGATGGGGGCCCATGCGGGCTGCGTTCCAGGGCGTGATGCTGGAGTCATACATAGCAAAGCCGTCGCAGTGCTCAGCCACGGGAACAACATAGCGCGCGCCGGAGCGAACAAAGAGGTCCACCCACTGCGTCGCATCAAAGCGCTCTCCGCGAAACATGGGAATGAAGTCCTTGTATCCGAACTTCGACTGCGGGCCGTAGGTTGCAACCTGGTGCTGGAAGGCAGGAGTTCCTTGCTCATACATGTTGCGTGAGTACCACTCGTTGCCAAAGGCCGGGACCGAGTAGACGCCCCAGTGAATGAAGATGCCGAACTTGGCGTCGCGAAACCAATCAGGAACGCGGTAGGCGCCCAGCGAGTTCCAGTCAGGATGAAAAGGGCCGGCTTGCGACCCCGCCTGGACGCGTTGCAGCTCCCGCTGGACGGCGGGGCTGGATTGGGCTCGGGCGGAGGAGGGAAAGACAAACGCCGAGAGGGCCGCGGCCAAGGGCAACACCAGGCGCGCCACTCCCAGGGGTGAAGAAGCAACTTCCATGGCAAGACCTTATCAGAGCCAGGAAGGATCGACCTCCCGGGAGATCTGCTCACGGACAGATTCCAAAAAACGGAATGACGGCCGGAGGGAGGAAACGCCATTTCGCCGGCATCTGAAGCCTCCTATGCTGAAGCTGATTCCACTGCGGCTGCACCGGTAGAGTTCCAACGAGCCGGATGTGCGCAAAGAGTGGGATAAGGATGCGCCCCTTGCCGATGGATTCCGTGACCACACTCGCCCTTTTGCACACCAGCCCCTCGGTGGCGCCTGTCTTCAGCGGGCTCTGCCAGAAACACCTGCCGGAGTTCAGGATCTTTCACATGGTGGACGAGAGCCTGATTCAGGAGACGATGCGCGCTGGAGGGCTGCGCAAATCGACGGCCCGACGAGTGGTCAACCATGTTGGATCCGCAGCGGAGGCCGGGGCGGATGCAGTGCTGGTCACCTGCTCTTCCATCGGACAGGCCACGCGCATCGCGCAGCAGCTCTTCGACCTCCCCGTCTTGCGCGTCGATGAGGCCATGGCCGAGGCCGCCGTGCGCCAGGCCGGCGTGATCGGGGTAGCGGCCACGGTGCGCACCACGCTAGACCCCACGCTGGCGCTGCTCCGCGAGAAGGCGCAGGAAGCCGGTAAAGAGGTGAAGCTGGTAGAGTGTCTGAGTGAAGCTGCCTTTCCCGCTATTCTTGCCGGAGACACGGCGAAACACGATGCGCTGGTCGCCAAGGCCTTGCTGGAAGAGCTTCAGGGAGTGGATCTGATCGTGCTGGCTCAAGCTTCCATGGCGCGCGTGGTGGATGGCCTCCCGGCAGGAGCGTTGCCGGTCCCGGTTCTCACCAGCCCGGAGCTGGCGATTTTACGCGCCAGACACACGCTGCAGACGCTGGGACAGACAGAGGCCGGCGATTGAAGCAGCGAGGCTGGAGGCAGAGGCATTGGGTTCTGACGCTCCTGGGGCTGCTCTCTGTCCTCACCTTTCTTGACCGCCTTGCGATTGCCGTCGCCGCTCCCGGCATCCAGAGAGAGCTTCACCTCCAGCCCCAGGCCTGGGGTTGGATTCTGAGCGCCTATGTGTTGGCCAACGGGCTCTTTGAGATGCCCTCTGGCGCCTTGGGCGACCGGCATGGCCAGCGCGGAGAGCTGGCCCGGATCGTCACCTGGTGGTCAGGGTTCACCGCGCTTACAGGCTGGTGCCGCGGCTTTTGGCAACTGCTCAGCGTCCGCTTCCTGTTTGGCATGGGTGCGGCTGGAGCCTATCCCAACGCTGCTGGAGCGATTGCGCGCTGGTTCCCGGAGAGGGAACGGGCGCGCAGCCAGGGAGTGGTCTGGGCGGCGAGTCGGTTGGGCGGCGTGCTGGCGCCGCTGCTGATTGTACCGGTGGAGCGCTACTGGGGTTGGCGGGCGGTCTTCCGGATCCTTGGTCTGGCCGGCGTGGCCTGGGCCGCAATCTGGTATGCGCGCTTTCGCAACTCTCCTGCCGAGCTGCCGGGAATCAGCCGGGAAGAACTCGACGAGATCGGCGCGCCAAAACCCCAACACGCCGGCGCAATTCCTTGGTGCGAGCTGCTGAAAGCGCGGCAGCTATGGCTGCTGGTGCTGGCCTACGGCTGCTATGGATGTGGAAGCTGGTTCTACTTCTCCTGGTTTCCAGTCTGGATGGTGCACAGCGCTCATCTTTCGCTGAACGGCGTCCTGCTCGCGTCGTTGCCCTTCGCCATGGGGGTCGCGGGAAACCTTGCGGGTGGTGAGCTGGGAGACTGGCTGGTGCTGCGCTGGGGCGCGCGTTCCGCGCTGCGCGCAATTCCAGCAGTTTGCCTGACCGTGACCGCAGCCCTGCTATGCGCCATGGCGACCCTTCACGGCAAAGTCGCCACCGTAGCTCTCTCCAGCCTGGGCTTCGGCATGATGGATCTGATGCTGCCCTCCGCATGGGCCATGTGCATGGCGATCGGCCGGCAGTGGAGCGGAACCGCGACCGGCATGATGAATACCGCCGGACAGGCCGGCGGTTTCCTGGCTACGGTGAGCTTTGGGTACGTGGTCCATGCCACTGGCAGCTACAATGCGCCGCTGTTCCTCATCGCCGCCATGGTGACCATCGCGGCCTTGCTCTTCTCGCGCGTGGATGCCACACAGGCAGTGAGAGACGGCCCAGGCTTGAACCAGTCTGAGCCGGCATCCTGCTGAGGCCAACTCGGCTTGACGTCATCCTCCGTCGCGTACCCGGACCAGGAAGTCTTCCGGCCCGATCTGGCCGCCCTTGAGCACCACCTCCAGCCCATCCAGCGGCGAACCGGGAACATGCAGCCGGCAGAGCGGTGCGCCCGGCGTGAGCGGCGCGGCAAACGTAAGTGCTTTCGCCCCCAGCCGGCGCACGGCGTGCGAGGCGGTGTCGCCTCCGGCGATCACGAGCCTGCGCACCCCGGAGCGCAGCAGCAGCTCACGCAGCATCTCGCCCAGGGCGAGGCTCTGCTCCGCGCCGTAGGCGCCGGCTCCGTCCGGTACGCCGAGCGCGGTGTAGAGCACAACGCTGGCGCCGCGCGCCAGCTCCTTCAGCGCCTTCTCCGCCTGTGGGGCCATGGTTGTTTCAGGACGCACAAACCAGGCGCAGAAGCCCTTCTGCTGCGCCGCCTGAATCTGCCCCGCAGTGACCGGCGAACAGCTTCCGCTCAATACCAGCAGGCGGTCGGCTGCTGGCGGTGAGGCGAGATGTTCAATGGAGCGGATGACTTCCAGGCTCCGCCACCGCCGCAGCAGACCGTAGGTGAGCCCCGAAGAGCCCACGGCAAAGACCGGCTGACCGCGGGCTTCCTCCCAGAGCAGCGCTGCCGATTTCTGGAGCATCTCCTCATCCAAGCCGTCAAAGATGATGGCGCGCGCTCCCGCCTCACGCACAGCTCGCAGCCCCTCCGCGCCGCTGCTGGAGCGCAGCGCTAGCAAATCGATGGCGCCTATCGGGAGGCTGGTCTGCCGGGCCAGATGCAGGCGCAGATCAGCCTCATCCATCGGAGTGACCGGATGGCGGCTCATCGTAGGATGGCGGTCGATCCGGTAGATCCCATCCTGCGCCCGGGCAAAGAGGTTACTGAAGAGAACAAAGCGGCCCAAGTGCGGTGCAGCGGCCAAAATCGGAACCCACGCTGACTTAAAAACCTCCGCGCCCAGTTCCATGGCGCGTCCGATGCTGCCTGTGTGGGGCGCGCTGTCAAAGGTAGAGCAGACCTTGTAGTGATTGACCGGCGCGCCCAGAGATCGCATGGCG
>DAHWOF010000035.1 GCA_027335345.1 Granulicella sp.
GGCATGCTTGATCCATACTTCAAGCGCCGTTACCCGCTCAAGCATCTCAAGAAATGGTTCTATTGGGTGATGGTGCAGTACTGGGTCCTGCGGGCCGCCTCCCGCGTAATGTTCACCACCGAGTTGGAACGTGACCTGGCGACCCAGAGCTTCTGGCTCTGGCGCTGGAATCCCATGGTCGTCTCCTGTGGAGCCGATCCTCCCACCGTGCAGGGCGATGATCTCATTCCTGCGCTCTGCCGCCAGTTTCCAGAGCTTGCCGCAACGGACCAGAGGCGTCGCTACCTCCTCTTTCTCTCCCGCATTCACCCCAAGAAGGGCTGCGACCTCCTCTTGCAAGCCTTCGTCAGGATAGCGCCCGCGCATGCCGAGTTGCACCTGATCCTGGCCGGTCCCGACCCAATGGGAATGCAGCCCCAATTAGAGAGGATCGCCGAAGAGGCCGGGGTTGCAGATCGCGTCCACTTTCCCGGCATGCTGCGGGGCGACGCCAAGTGGGCAGCTTTTGCCCTCTGCGAGGCCTTCGTCCTGCCTTCGCACCAGGAGAACTTCGGAATCGCGGTCGCCGAAGCCCTGGCCTGCGCCCGGCCCGTGCTGATCTCCGATCAGATCAACATCCATCCTGAGATTGCGGTCGATGGCTGCGGCCTGGTTGAGCCGGACACGTTGGAAGGGATACTCCGACTGTTGGAACGCTGGCTTGCGCTTCCCCTTGCGGAACGGCTGGCGATGGGGCAAAGATGCAAAGATACCTTCGCCAAGCGCTATGATATGCGCAGAAACAGCGCCATCATCCTGCGCACCTTTGAATCTCTTCAGGCGCAGTCTGCGAAACCCCGCTCCCCTGAGGCGAACCGAGAGGCAAACTGACCCATGGGCCGTCTTGCGGATTATCACGCCGCCGAACACATCTCCGCCAAAGACCACGCTGATGCATACACTCGGCCGGCATTCAGCCTGCGCAACCGCCTGCGGCGCCTGGTATGGAACCTCTGCTGGCTTCTACTCTACCGGCCTTCACCACGGCCTCTGCACGGTTGGCGAACAGCTCTGCTGCGTCTCTTTGGCGCCACTCTGGGGCCGGACTGCCACTTCTATCCGGCATCCAGAATCTGGGCGCCGTGGAACCTGGTCTGCGCAGACCACGTAGCGGTAGCCGATGGGGCCGAAATCTATAATCCCTCCCCCATCCAGATCGATACTCACGTCATTCTGTCGCAGGGCTGCTATCTGTGTGGCGCCACGCATGACTATAACCATCCTGACTTTCCCTTGATCGCCTATCGCATGCACCTCGAGGGCTATGCCTGGATCTGCGCCCGGGCCTCCGTAGCGCCGGGAGTTCGCGTGGGTGAGGGCGCCGTCCTAGGCTTGGGCGCCGTGGCTCTGCGGGACCTGAGACCCTGGACCGTCTATAGCGGCAATCCGGCCGTCGCCCGCATGCCGCGCCGCAGAGCGGGCACGGATGGAACTTCAGCTCTGGAAGAAAGCGAGAAAACCTGCCCGGATGCGATCGAGATCCCGATTGAACCGCCAGCAACCCATCCGCCCGACTTCGGCAGAGGCTCGGCATGATCTCCGTCCTGATCCTCACCCACAATGAAGAACAGGATCTTCCCGGGTGCCTGGACGCTGTGGCCTGGTCCGACGACATCCATGTGCTGGACTCTGGCAGCACGGACCGCACCGTTGCGATCGCGCGCCAACGCGGAGCCCTTGTGACGGTGCGCAGCTTTGACGGATTCGCTGCACAGCGCAACGCCGGCTTACAGCTCCCCTTCCGTAACCCGTGGCTTCTGGTGCTCGATGCCGACGAACGGCCGACTCCGGAGTTGGTTGCGGAGATGCCAACCGCCGTCGCTGGCGCGCCCCTTTCCGTCTCCGCCTTTCGCATCCGCCGCCGCGACTATCTCTGGGGAACCTGGCTCAAGCACGCGCAACTGACCCCCTACTACGTGCGATTGCTGCGCGTAGGGCACGCGCATTACACCCGTGATATCAACGAGGTGATCCAGGTCGACGGAGAGGTCCACCAACTCCATGCAGCCTTCGATCATCTGGCCTTTTCCAAAGGCATCACGCACTGGATGAGCAAGCACAACTCCTACTCCAGCAGGGAGGCTGAGCTTCTCGCCAGCGGAGAAGCCACTCACGGAGCCTCTCTCACCCAAGCCCTGTTCGCTCGCAACTTCCACGAGCGCCGAGTCGCTCAAAAGGCTATCTTCTATGAGTTTCCCGCACGGCCGCTGATCAAGTGGTTCTACATGATGTTTGTTCGCGGCGCCATCCTGGATGGCTCCGCCGGGGTGATGTACAGCACCCTGCACAGCTTCTATGAGTTCCTCATCGAGGTGAAACGCAAGGAACTGCTGCGCCTCCGGGCAGGCAAACCCCTCTGAAATCTCGCCCGTCAGCAGAGGTTCCGGCTGCACATCCTGCGTGCTTTGTAGCCTGTATGTAAAAGCGACGTTCAGGCCTTTGCCGTGGCAGGAACGGCCCGTAACCAACCTCCATTTAGACTTGAAGATGTCCAACAAGCTTCCTGAAATGGGGCTGAAGTAACGAGAGCGGAGCCGCCCCATCTTCAACCCAAACTCTCCATCTCTGGAGTTACCGCATGATTGCCCGTTATACCCGGCCAGCGATGGCCGCCATCTGGTCGGAACAACGCAAGTACGAGAATTGGCTCCGGGTGGAGATTGCCGCCACTACGGCCCTGGCCCGCGCCGGCGTGGTTCCATCCTCAGCCGTCGCCGCGCTCCAGCAGCGCGCCTCCTTTACCGTCGAACGCATTCATGAGATCGAAGCGGAGACGCGCCACGATGTACTGGCCTTCACCACCGCGGTCGCCGAGTCCGTGGGCGCAGAGGCCCGCTGGCTGCACTACGGTCTCACCTCCACCGATGTGGTAGACACCGCGCAGGCTCTGGCCTTGGTAGAGGCCTCGACGCTGATTCGGGAGGGGATCCTTCGTCTGCGCCAGGTGCTGCGCCGGCGCGCCGTAGAGTTCCAGCACACACCCACCATCGGTCGCACCCACGGAGTCCACGCTGAGCCCACTACCTTTGGCATGAAGCTGCTGCTCTGGTACGCCGAGATGGGACGCAACCTGAAGCGCTTTGACGCCGCCGCCGAGGATCTCCGCGTGGGCAAGATCTCCGGCGCTGTGGGGGCCTTTGGCAAGCTTAACCCGGAGCACGAAGCCGCCATCCTGGCGGAGTTGGGGCTGCAACCTGCCCTGATCTCCACCCAGGTCCTGCAGCGGGACCGGCATGCGGCCTACATCGCCACGCTGGCCGTTCTGGCCTCCACCCTGGACAAGATCGCGCTGGAGATCCGCCATCTTCAGCGCACCGAGGTTCGCGAGGCGGAAGAGTTCTTTTCGCCCGGGCAGAAGGGCTCCAGCGCCATGCCCCACAAGCGCAACCCCATCACCTGCGAGAACATCTGCGGACTGGCCCGCGTGATGCGCGGCAACGCCCAGGTAGCCTTGGAGGATGTTGCCCTGTGGCACGAGCGGGACATCTCCCACTCCTCGGCCGAGCGCGTCATCCTTCCCGACACCACCACGCTGGCCGATTACCTGCTGGATCGCACCGCCACGCTCATTGAGCGCCTTCTGGTCTATCCGGAGCGCATGTTGAGGAACCTCGAGTCCACCAACGGCCTGGTCTTCAGCGGCCAGTTGCTCATCGACCTTGCCGCCGCCGGCATGAGCCGGGAGGATGCCTACCGTCTGGTCCAGGGACACGCCATGAACGCCTGGACCAACGACCTCAGCTTCCGCGCGCTCATTGAAGCCGACGCGGAGATTCAAGCACGGCTCTCGGCGGAGAAGATCGCTGCCGCCTTCGATGTCCGGCGCCAACTCCAGAATATTGACGCCATCTTCGCCCGGGTCCTGGCGGAGGGCTGAGCAGCGCCGCAGCCGGTCCGGCGCTTCGCTTCGCGGAGCCGCCGCGTTCCCTGCCGCAGCCATCCGGCTCAACGGCCCCTTTGGCTCGATGGCTCAGACGCCGCACTCCACCGGCAGCAAGGGAGTCTTATGTCAGAGCCGTTTCCAATTCTCCCTCAGGTCGATGCCGCGCTCCGCTCTGCGGCGGAGCGTTCCGGGGCCTCCCTGGCCTGCCGACCCGGCTGCGCGCAGTGCTGCGTCGGCGCCTTCGCCATCACCCAACTCGACGCCGAGGTGCTTCGCTCCGGGCTGGCCCATGCACCCTCCGCGGTGGCAGAGCGAATTCTGCACCGCGCCCGTCTCTCCCGGGAGAGGCTGTGCTCCACCTTCCCCGGCGACCCGGACCGCGGCCTGCTCTTTACCCTGCCGGAGCACCATCAGGCCTTTGAGCAGTTCGCCAACGATGAGCCCTGTCCCCTGCTCGATCCGGCCACCCAAACCTGCGATCTATACCACGACCGTCCGGTAGCCTGCCGAACCTTTGGACCACTGGTGAAGGATGCGGACGGCCATCTCACCGTGTGCGAGCTGTGCTTCGTGGATGCGCCTGCCGAAGAGGTCGCGCGCTGCGAGATGGACCAGGGCTGGCGCTCCCAGGAGGATCTCCTGATCGCAGCCTCCGAGGAACGCTCTGGCCTGCACGGCGCTACACTCGTCGCCTTTGCTCTCGCCGCCGAACCACAGGACGAACTCCTGCTCCGCCGAACCTCGCAACAACGTTCGCCGCGAGTGTGACAGCTCTATGCCCGGCGAAGCCTAGTGTAGTGAGTCATAAATAACTTGACAATTCAGCGATGGATGTTGTTGAATGAATCATGCATCTGGCTCCTGCCATCGTCCTGTCGCAGGAAGAGCGCGTCACCTTGACGGCATGGGCGCGCGC
>DAHWOF010000041.1 GCA_027335345.1 Granulicella sp.
TGGCGAGGATGGGGAAGAGAAAGCAACCAATGATTGCCGGAACGAATTCACCTGCACCGCCCGCTCCACGGCGCCTCGTATCGTTCTCCATGTTGCCCCTATGGATCCATCCTCGCCACCCTGCTATGCGGAAATTTCACTCGCTACGGCCACCGGACAAATCCTGTGCTAACGACACTTGTCTCAAAATCGAGCCAACACGTTCCCGGGTCGCGTAGTAAGATCAACCGAACCGCCGCTCTCCACCTCCAACTGGAAGCGGGACATGCCCCGCGAAGGAGAACGCCAATGAATCGCATCGCGCCGATGGCAAGTTTGCTGCTGCTCCTGTTCCTTCCGTTCGTCGGATGCGCCGGTTCAAGCTCCAGTCCGGCAACGCCGCCGGTTGCCCAAAGCACGGGAGTCGCCGTTGGCCCCGGATCGCTGATCAACGCGCAAACCAGGAAAGTGTTTCTTCCCCTCGGTATGAACAGCGTTGGCATCGTCTATCCAACGCAATACGCCGGCACGCTGTGCAACCAGCCCGACAATGAACCCGGCTTCAGAGTGGGGCAGGCCCTGGAGGCGGCGCAAGTGGCCATGACAGCTTCTCCCACTCCGCCTGCGGTAGCCAACGCCCAGCTCTTGGCCATGGTGAACGATTGGGGCGCCAACTCCGTTCGCTTTCAGGTGAGCCAGGGCGCTTTGCAGTACGAATACGCAAATCATTTGTCTGCTTATACCAGTATGGTACGCAGTGTCATCGCGCAGGCCCGCGCCGCAGGTTTGGTCGTCATCGTCGTCATGCAGGCAGAGTCCTATAGCTGCACGCCGTTGCGCTCCGATGGCCAACTGCAAAAATTGCCTGACCAACTCACCGAACAGGCGTGGGCTCAGTTGCTGGATTCCACTCTCACCAATGACCCTGGCGTCATCCTTGAGGTCTTCAACGAACCCAACACAGGCATCGAATGCAGTACCGGAACCGCTGTGAACTGGACCGACTGGGCAACGGGCTGCGGAACCGGCCCGGATGAAGGAATGGTTACCGTCGGCACGTATCTGCGCAGCCTGGCCCCAAACAATGTGCTGCTGTTCGACGGCGATCAGGACGCGGATCAATTTACCGGGTTTACAATCCCTCCGGGAATGCCCGCCCAATCTGCCTATACCGTGCATCCTTACGACTACGTTGTGACAAGTGGTGGTGCTTCCAGTGAGAGCGCGAGCGAGAATAACTGGAACAATCGCTTTGGCATGCTACAAACCTCCGGCAGCGCCGTCCTGGTTAGCGAATGGAATGAGTCGTTTCAGTGTCCCTCGGACCCGAACCAGACCATCACCGACGAGTTCGTCCAAAGCTATCTGCCCGCTCACAACATGGGCCTGCTCCCGTGGGCCTGGGATGCTCCGTCCTTCGGCTCAGGATACCTGGTGAACCCTGCGACCTTTGCCCCGGTCAATTCGAATACAGCTTGTGCGAACACAGGCGCGGGTGTAGCGCAGCAGGAATTTATACAACACAGCAGCGATTGAGATTGCGGAGAGGCTGGCCGGCGCGGGGCTCCGCGCTGTGCCGTTTCCGTCAGGCGTGGTGCAAGGACGCACTGGTGAAACGTCTCCACGAAACGCCCTCCCGGCCAACCGCCTCATCCGGCCTTCAGTCCGCCGGGATATCCGGCTCGGCGGAAATCCGTCTTGGCCTGCGTCCATCTCAACGGTTGGCTTAACCTGCCATGTTCGCCCAACCCCGTCGGTGGTAGCCACCAACTCTGGCAACCATGCCCAACTGTGACGCAGCACCCTTTTGTTCGAGGTTTTTTGGGGCGCACATCTATTTGCCTATGTCGTCACGGGGCTACCTCACGCTGGACTCCATCGCGGCCACCTGCCTCTTCCAAACCATTTCAGGACGCTACGAGAAGGGATCGATCATCCTCATTTCGAACAAAAGCTACGGCAACAGAAAACCCACATTTCGATTGTTTCGAGTTGCTCGGACTGCTTCAGCGTAGGTGTACGCACATGCTCTGAAATCGATGGGCGTTTCTCCTATGAAAGCGTGACTGGAACTCAGCAACCGCCTTAAACAGAAAAGAGCCCTGTCCCGAAGGACAGGGCTCCGCCACTCACTGGCAGCTCTCACTCATCTCTTGCGACTCGCTCGCTGGGTCACCTTACCCAAGTCTGCCTCGTTGCCTATTGATCTACTTTAGTGTCGTCGCCGAGCTCAGTCTCCCTCCCCAGCAAATGCGGCGAACCCATGCTTCGAGCATGTCCATCGATCCCTACCCGCAGACCACCCGCATCATGCAATCCCCGATGAGCGAACAATCTTCTGCTCAGCCTGCGCCCTCTCCAGGTCTCCGGCCGCAGCCTTCGCTCCGTGATCCTTCTGGAAGATGTCAAGTCCAGCGGAGACGATCTTTCCAACCGCTTTGCTCAGCCCGCGGCCATCTTCGGAGTCGATCGCGGCGCGGGTCGAGATCGTCTCGTCCGGCGGACCGCCCAGCAGCGTATCGGCGCACTCGTCAATGGCGACCAGCGAGCGCTCCACAAAGCCTTCCTTCGCGGCCTGTTTCTCCTCCGCCACAACCTGCGCGGGCGTCAGTGGAGTAATGGGATTGGATGAATTGCTCATAAGCCTCCTATGGGACTCGGTTCTCAAACAGTTGCTGACCCCAGTAGAGTGGTTCCACCATCTCCAGCGCGCCGTGGATCATCGGCCACGATCTCCGCACCTTGCAGCCAAACGTTCGGCAAGGCGCAGGAAACAGAAATGCATGGAACTTCTCCTGGAAATCCGTGGTCGTTGCGTCCAGATTGCCGGCTACGCGCTGCGTCTCCTCCAGCGTGGCAGGGATCGCCGGGCTGCGCAGCAAGCTATCAAAGTCTTCCATCGACCGCTGCAGTGTTACTTCGTCCGGTTGCAGCCCCTTGGCCGACGCATCCACATCCTGCGTGGCCTCGTCGGCCGACTTCAGCACTGGTGCGATCTCCTCGGTGATGGACCGCAGCGATGCTGCCGCTGTATCTGAAGTTGCTCCGAGCGCATCCACCGTCTGGTCAACATGCGGCGCGATCGTGCGCAGGCTTTCCATGGCCGCGATCACATGCGGAGTTATCTGCTGCTCCTGAATTTGGCTCGTCGCGATCGCATCGCCGCCCTTGGTCACCGCTTTGGTGAAAGCCGCCAGCGTCCCGCAGGGGCCCGGAGCGCACGAGCGGTTTACAGTGGCCAGGGCAACATTCGCCTGGGCCAGGGTCCGGTCCAGCGCGCGGACAAGAACAATCGCGCAGGCGGCCACCACTCCGCAGAGGAGGATGACCGCCAAAGAACCCGCAATCTGCGTGCGCTCAACGCTGGTCATCGCGCACCCTTCAGGCCGCGGCCCCGGCTGTGGCTCCAGCCGCGCCGGCGCTCGTCACTGCCGGAACTGCATTCAGCAGCGCCGTGATCTCCGTGCTGATGAT
>DAHWOF010000078.1 GCA_027335345.1 Granulicella sp.
CCGCGGCTCCGCTTCCGGTATGGACGGGGCGTCCTTGAGCACCGGCCCCAGCTTATTCTTCCAGTGGTAAAGCAGACGCCGGCAAACGCCAAGTTCTTCGGCCAACCGACCGATCTTCGGGCAGTTCTTCATCCGCTCCACAGCCATTTGCTTCAACGCCACAGAACGTCGCACATATCCTCGCTTCTCAGCCACTTGCAGAACCTTTCCCTGCATAGTGTGCTATTTGCGACTGTCTCAAGAAAAGGGTTCAGTCCACTATCTGAACAATGCACTTAAGAGGGCCAGAGTCGGGCAAATCAAGGAAGCGAGGGAAGATGTCGAGCACTCGAAGAACCTATTACCACCGAGCTCCTCGGAAACGTACCGCATCTCAGCCATCGTGGAGAGCAACGGAAGCGACCTTTATAAGGCCGACAAAGAAATCCGAATAGCGATCGATCTCGACCCCAAGTCAAGTTCGGCTCGTTATCAATATGCTTTGTTTTTGCTTAAACATATGGAGGACCCCGATTCTGCTCTCGCGCAGATTGACGAGGCACTCCTGATCGATAGGGGCCAGCCCACATTAGAGACGGCCCGCGGGTTGATCCTCACCCGACTGGGACGCTATCAGGAAGCGGCCGGGATTTACGAGCGGATCCTCTCGGACTTGTCCGCGATGCCGCGAAGGTGGAGGATTCCAACCTTGGACCAAGCGGCCGAGTGCTACAGGCGGTGGACGGAGACAGATCGCCTATCGAGGGATCCGGCACAGCAGATGGCCCATCTTCGCAGGGCGCGGGAGATACTTGACCTTGCACTTGGCGCGAACGATCGCGACAAGCGAACCGGAGCGACATACGCCAGCATTGTGGAGGACGCTATATACGCCTGCATTGCAAGCAGTGACCCCGAAGGCGTCCTGACCTGGCTCTCGCACCTCGGCGACGCCAGCCAAGTTGTGGACTGTCCCCCTTTTCGTCGCCTTTCAATAGAGCGCCTGGCAAAGGACCTTCCGAATGGCGACGGGCTGGTTGAAGTGATCAGCCGATCAGCGAAAACATCGAAGGTGAAGTGGCATCTGGCACCCGACGCTACGGCGAAATGGCCGGCTCGCGACGAGGGCAAGATCCGAAACCACGGCATCATAAAGAGGATTTTCCCGGAGGAGAAATTTGGCTTCATTGCCGACGGAGAAGGAAAAGACTGGTTCTTCCATCTCAACCATCTTTTGGACCCAAAGCAATGGGAGTCTCTTGGCGAGGGCATGAGGGTGGGCTTCTCGATCGGAACTAACCGTCGAGGTGAATGCGCTGTGGAGATATTTCGGGCCTAGGGCTGTGGCTAGGCGCGGCGAGCGCTGAACTCCCGGCCGATGGCGGCGATGATCTCGGGGTCCAGTAGCTCGGTCGCGCGCGGAAAGATCGTGGACTCCTCGAGGGCGATGTGCTGCTTGTAGAGATCCTGGAGGGAGGTGGTGCTGGAGAGCAGGCGCTCCCGGTTGGAGGGTTCGAGCTCGCCTTTCGCAATCCAGTCCGTGTAGAGCCAATCGATGGCCTCATGCAGCTCGGCGGCGCGGGCGTGATCCCGTTCCAGGCGATCGAGCAGGGCCGGGAGGTCGGCGCCGGTTGCAGCCACGTTGCGCAGGCGGGAGAACACCGACTTCTCTTCGTCGGCGTTGTGACGCTCGCCTCCGGTGTGAAAGTACTGTACCGCGGCTTTGACTGCGGAGATCTCTTCCGGGAAGAGAGTCCGGCCGACGGCGCGCTGGGCCACCAGGCGGAGGATCCCGAGGAAGTGCTCGATCCTGCGGTGACAGTCCTTCAGCATGCCCAGGGGGTCATCAAATCCGCTATCGGGTTTGGCTCCAATTTGTACGCTCATGGTTTGCCTCCTTCCTTGGCGTTCCTCTCTCTTGCTTCATGCGCCTTGCAACACGTGCAGTTCCTGGGGCCTGGCACGGATGTGCTTGGTCGGGACATACCCGCGGGGTATGTAGGAGCAGCAGGGCTCTTCTGCGAGCGGGCTTCCGGTGAGCGCAAAGGCGCGGGAGCGGGAGCCGCCGCAAATCTCCTTGAACTCGCAGGCTCCGCATTTGCCCTCCAGCCGGGAGGTGTCGCGCAGGCTTTGGAAGAGTGGTGAGTCGCGGTAGATCGAGGCCAGACTCTGGCGGCGGACGTTGCCTGCCCGCAGGGGCAAAAAGCCGCTGGGGTACACCTCTCCGGTGTGGGAGATGAAGACAAATCCTTTGCCATCGTTCAGGCCACGCGGCGCGCGGCCGATGGAATCCGCGATCTTCTCCGCAGCGGGGTTCATGCCGGCTCCGGCCTTCCGCTCCCCCGTCCGCTGTTGCAGAGCGTAGCGGCGATAGTGCTGCGCCTCCGTGGTCTTGATGTCAAAGCTCGCAGTTTGGGAGAGCTGATAGAGTTTGGCGAAGATCGCCTCGAATTCGTCGGCATCCAGCAAGTCGGCGAGCTTGCCACGGCCCGTGGGGACCAGGAAGAAGACGCTCCAGAGGGTGATTTTCAAGCTCTCCAGCAGGGCGACGATGGCATCGATCTCCGCGATGTTGCGCCGGCTGAAGGTGGTATTGATCTGTACCGGCAGGCCGATCTCATTGGCCCAACGGATGGCGTCCAGGGTGCGTGCAAAGGAGCCGGACAATCCGCGGAAGGCGTCGTGGGTGGCGGCGCAGGCTCCATCCAGGCTGACCGCAAGCCGCGCTAGTCCGGCTTGCTGGAGGCGAACCACCATCTCCCGGGTAAGCAGAGGCGTCGCGCTGGGCGTCAGCGACACACGGGCACCTACGGTCTGAGCGTGCTGGATCAACTCAAACAGGTCTGGGCGCTTGAGCGGATCTCCACCGGTGAGAACGAAGACCGGCGTCTTCATGGCTGCGATCTCGTCGATCAGGCGCTTGCCCTCCTGAGTGCTCAGCTCCAGCGGATGGCGGTCGGGCTGCGCCGAGGCTCGGCAGTGGACACAGGCCAGATCGCAGGCCTGGGTGACCTCCCAGATGGCGATGAAGGGGGTTTGGTTGAAGTCCGTGGTGTGAATCAGCGGGTTCATAGAACGATGAAACCGCAGCAAGCTGCGGCGGCGCAGTGACAAAAGTACCTGCCGACGCGCTTTCCACCGATTAATTTTAGGGGGTGGAGGCGAGTATGGATCACGACGAGATGAGTTCGACACAGGAGATGGTGCTGCGGGAGCGCCGCAAAAGCTGGATGCTGCGGCTGTGGATAGCCACCGGGATCTTCTTCATGGCGCTTCCGGGAACTTTGTTGGGCTTCTCCAACCTGATGGCCATCGCCAGTCACCACGGGCTGGGCGCGCTGCCGGCGGCGTGGATTCAAGGCCATGGTCATGCGCAGGTCTTTGGTTGGGTAGGAAGCTTCATCCTCGGCATCGGGTTTTACTCGCAACCCGCTCACGGCCGTTCGGTGGTCCGTCTTCCCCTGGTGTGCTACCTGCTTTGGACCGCAGGGGTTGCGTCGCGCTGGGTGGCCAGCATCTATGGCTGGCACTGGAGAGCGATCTATCCTATGTCGGCGGGCGCTGAGCTGGCCGCGGTTCTCCTGTTCCTGCTGGCCGCTTCCAGGCACAAACGGCCAGAGGAGAAGACGGCCGTGGGAACGGATGCTGCACGGGCAAAGAGCCAGCGGAACCCGATGCCGCTATGGATGGTCTCCGTGCTGCTCGGCGCCGCGGGGCTGCTCGCCATGGTGGTCTTCAACTTTGTGGAGTGCGTGCATCTGGCGCACGTTGGGGCCGGCCGCGCCTTTCCGCACGGTCTGGACCAGAGGTATCTGGTGCTGATGGCCTGGGGATTCATGACCCCGATGGTGTGGGGATTCTCCGCCCGCTGGCTGCCGGCCTTCCTGGCGATTCCTCAACCCAACTCCGAGCTGCTGAGCTTCGCTCTGTGGATGGACGTGCTGGGCGTCCTCTGCGGCGTCTCCGGCTGGACGCTTCTGGCCACGATGCTTCTGGCTGTCAGCGCCTTGACCATCGGCTTTGCACTGCATCTGGCGGAGCTGCCGCATGGACAGGCTAAGGTCACGGGTATTCACCCCAGCTTTCCATCCTTTGTCCGCTTGGCGTTCGTCTGGCTGGCGGTGGCCAGCTTCCTGGGTGTCTGGGCGGCCGTGGCGGATCAACATGGGGGCATCTGGGGAGCCTCAAGGCACGCTCTCACCGTGGGCTTTGTGGCGACCATGATCTTTGCCATTGGGCCCAGAATTCTTCCTCACTTCTCCGGCTTCTACAGCATCTATAGCAAGCGGCTGATGTTTTTGAGCCTCCTGATTCTGCAGACCGGCTGCTTGCTGCGGGTCAGCTCCGAAGCGGTGGCGTATGAAGGGATTCTCCCCTTGGCGTGGAAGGTGTTGCCGGTCTCGGCCATGCTGGAGCTGAGCGGGGTGTTGCTTTTCGCCCTCAATCTCTTGCTCACCTATTCGCTGGGCCGCTCCTCCTTTGCCGTGGCCCCGGGCGAGCATGGGCTTGCCGTATGCTGAGTCTGCTCGCTCTCTGTGACCGGCGCCGCGGTTGCGTTTAAATGCGGCTTTCAAGTCGTTGTTGGCAGGGTTGTTGAAGAGCTTCGCGAGTGCTTCAGGAGGGTGATTGCATGGCAGCGGAGATTCCTTATGAGCAGTTGCTGGAGGCGATCGGCGACGCGATTTTGGTCGCCGACGAGAAGGGCGCAATCACGTTTTGGAATCCTGCCGCGGAGCGGATCTTCGGTTTTACCCGGAGCGAGGCCCTGGGGCAGTCGCTGGACCTGATCATTCCGGAGCACTTGCAGCAGCGCCACTGGGAGGGCTACCGGAAGACGATGGAGAGCGGTCACACGCGATACGGCTCCGAGCTGCTGCGCGTGCCCGCAGTGCATAAGGATGGCCGCACCTTGTCGATCGCCTTTACGGTGGCGCTGCTCTTCTCCGGCGAGGGCAAGGTGAATGGGATCGCCGCGGTGATCCGGGACGAGACCCAACGCTTCCAGGAGGAGCGAGCCCTGCGCAAGCGCGTAGCGGAGCTGGAAGGCAAGACAAGCTGAGCAGCGTGGCAGCCAGCGGCATAAGAGAGTTTGCCGCTGCTGCCGGCAGTGCGGGGTTCAGGCAGAGGTCTGCTGCAGGCTGGCGCGCAGCCCCTTGAGGTTCTTGACCACAATCTGACGAGCATCCACTTCAAGCAAACCTTCAGCTTGCAACCGCATCAGATTTCGGGAGACCAGCTCGCGTACGGTTCCAAGCTGGCTGGCCAGCTCTTGGTGGCTACCGGGCAACTGGAACTCGACGCCGCGGCTCGTTGTGACTCCCTGACTCTCCGCCATGCGCAGCAGGGCGGAGATCAGCCGTTCGCGGATGGTGGTGAAAGAGAGTTCCTCGATGATGTCCACCAGACGCCGTAGGCGGGAGCCCACCACCGCCAGGACTTTGAGCGCCACCTGAGGGTACTCCATACAGAAGGTCTGAAAGATTTGCTGAGAGATAAAGACGATCTCCACATCGTCGAGCGCCATTGCAGAGGCGGGGTAAGGGCCGCCATCGAAGACCGGAAGCTCGGCCACAGTTTCGCCGGAGGTGTTCACCGCCAGAATCTGCTCCCGTCCACCGAGGGAGGTTTTAAAGATGCGCACTCGGCCGCTGGCGATGACATGCAGGCCGTTGCAGCGCTCGCCCTCGGAGAAGAGCAGTTCCCCTTTAGTAAAATGCTTGTCGAGTGCGCGCGCCGCGAGCAAACGAATCTCCTCGGGGGTGAGGGTTGAAAACAGCGCGGTTCGTTGCAGGACAAAAGAAAGATCCGTGCGATCCAGACTCATGGTTGGAAGTCTATTGCATTTCCAGCGCAGGTGTAGCCTGAAGCCACGGCACGCTTTTCGATAGGCCCCTCTTCACGCTGACCATGCAATACCAGTTCCGGCTTGAACCGCCGCAGGGTGGTCAACGGTGAAGAAGCAAGTGGAGGAGGCTGGGGCGGAGGTTTTGAATCCTCGCCTGGGAACGGCGTTTCTTCTGGAGGCGCTGGGAAGATTTCGTGCTTCTAGCAATTCATCAGGAGGCGATAAGGTTGGTATTTAATGTGAGGTGCGGATGATTCACAGGGTCTCATCTTCTCTGCAAACGGCGGCGTGGTTTATGGCCGCGTTGGGATCTGTCTGTTTGCAATGCAGCGTGGCGGCCGTGGGGCAGACGGGGGTGGCGGCCTTGACGGCTCCAGCCAAGCCGGATCCTGCGGACCGGACGGCGCCGAAGATCTCGCTGGAGGAGGCCATCCGGCTGGCGGAGAAGAACGAGCCGGCGTTTGCCGCGGCGACGGCGCAGATGAGTCTTGCTCAACTGGACCACCAGGAGGCTGTGGCCGGCCTGTTGCCGTCCGTGGTGTTTCACAATCAATATCTCTTTACACAGGCCAACGGCACCACCAACCGCATTGGGCAGGTGGTGAATGAAGCGGCTCCGCGCTTCATCGCCAACAACGCGATTCACGAGTACGCCAGCCAGGGTGTGGTGAATGAGACGCTCGGCCTTCGGGAGTTCAGCGCCGTCTCTCTAGCCAACGCTGAAGAGGCGCAGGCGGCCGCGCAGGCGGAGATCGAGCGCCGCGGCCTGATCGCGGCCGTGGCCACGCTCTACTTTGGCGTTACGGCGGCCGATACCAAGGTGGAGGTAACCGGGCAGGCCGTGGCCGATGCGAGCCGGTTTGTTCAGATCACCGAGGAGCGCGAGCAGGCGCGCGAGGCGGCGCACGCCGATGTCATCAAGGCGATGCTGACCGAGCAGCAGCGAGGCCGCGATCTGGAAGATGCAAGACTGGCGGCGCTGAAAGCGCATCTGGAGCTTGGAGCTTTGCTGTTCGCCGATCCGCGCACTCCTTTTGCGACCGAGGCGACCGCTCCGCCGATGTTGCCGGACCGCGCCACAGTGGATGAAGACGCCAGCCGGAACAACCCTGATCTGAAGAGCGCGCTGGCCGCGCTTCAGGCCAGCCAGGCGCAGGTGGTCTCGGCTCGCGCCGAGTATCTTCCCGATCTGGGGCTGAACGTGACCTATGGCATCGACGCGCCGCAGTTCGCGATCAATGGTCCTGACAATGCGAAAAACCTGGGTTATTCGGCGATGGCGACGCTGGATATTCCGGTGTGGAACTGGCTCTCCACCCAGCACAAGGTGAAGCAGAGCGAGATCCGCCGCGACCTGGCGAAGGTGAATCTCTCCTCGGAGCAACGGCGTTTGATCGCCAACCTCACCGAATTCTATGCGGAGGCGGCCACGGCGCGGGATGCGATGGCGTCGCTGGATGCGAGCGTCAGCGCGGCGCGGGAGAGCTTGCGCCTGACGGAGTTGAGCTATGTGGGTGGCGAGGGAACGGTGCTCGATGTCGTCGACGCGCAGAACACCTTGCTGGATACCGAGAAGGCAGAGGCCGATGGAGTGGTTCGTTATGAGCTGGCCTTGGCCAATCTTCAGACACTGACGGGAAGGTTTTGATGAGAGTGCATGATGGCTTTAAAGTGGGCTACCCGCAACGGGCGTCGGACCTCGCCGACAGGGGTTTGCCGGCGAGGGTGAAGAGGAACGGAAGTTCTGCTAGTGGACGGGTGACCGGCGAGCGCGGTTACCTGGAGCTAGCCGGGTGTTGGCTGACGGCCCTGGCCTGCTGCCTGGGGATGGTGGGCTGCCACTCGGCAGACACAACCCCCGATGTGGTGGTGGATGTGCAGGCGGCCAGGCCGGTGGTTGGCACGATCGCCGAGCAGATTGAGGGGGATGCGGTGCTCTCGCCGCTGGCCGAAGCGGCGATCTCTCCGAAGATCAGCGCGCCAGTCAGCCGGTTTTATGTCCAGCGCGGAGCGCATGTACGGGCTGGGCAGTTGCTGGTGCGCCTGGAAGATCAGGATCTGGAAGCTGCCGCGGTGGACAACCGGGGAGCCTACGAGGCAGCGCAGGCGGCCTATCAGCAAGCCACCAGCGTCCAGCAGCCGGCGGCGATGCAGACGGCCAAGCTGGATCTGAAGCAGGCCAAGGCGAATCTGGATTTGGATAAAGGGCTGGTCGAGAGCCGCGAGAAGTTGTTTGCGGAAGGAGCGATTCCCGGCCGGGATCTGGATTCAGCCAAGGCGACCCTGGTGCAGGCGCAGGCAGCCTACGACACCGCCGAGCAGCGCTTGCAGGCCTTGCAGCGAGTTGGCCAGCAGGCCAGCCAGAAGGCGGCGCAGGGCGATCTTACCTCCGCGCGGGGCAAGTATCTGAGCGCGCAGGCGAGCCGGAGCTATGCCTATCTGCGCAGCCCCATCGCCGGCGTTGTGACCGACCGACCGCTCTTTGATGGCGAGATGGCGGCGGCGGGGACGCCGGTGGTCACGGTGATGGACACCTCGTCACTGATCGCCAAGCTGCACCTCTCCCAGGCGATGACGCAAAGCATCCAGGTGGGGAACAAGGCGGAGGTGAGCGCTCCGGGAGTGGATGAAGCCATTCCAGGCGAGGTTTCGCTGATCAGTCCGGCGCTTGATCCGGGTTCCACGACGGTCGAGGTCTGGGTGAAGATCAAAAACCCGGATGGTCGTCTAAAGGCTGGAACTCCGGTCCATGTCAGCATCGTTGGGCGCACCGCGCAGGACGCTATACAGGTGCCTGTGTCGGCGCTGCTGACCAGCGAGGGAGGGGGCTTCGAGGTGATGGTGGTGGGCAGCGACGGCGCGGCGCATCTCAGGCGCGTGACGGTGGGCATTCGGGGAGTGAAGAAGACGCAGATCCTGAGCGGCCTGAGCCCCAGCGATGTGGTGATCGACAGCGGCAGCTATGGCCTGGACGACGGGACCAAGGTGCATGTGGCTCCGCTAGAGGAGGGGGATGCGGACAAAGGCGCTGCGGGGCAAGACGGCCAAGACGGAGGCCAGAGCTGATGGCGGCGGCGGATAGCTTCAAGGCGCCGGGACGCAAAGGCTTTTGGATCGAGCGCTCCAAGCGCACCATCTTCTTTTTTGTGCTGGCGTTGACCGTGGCCGGAACCTATGCGGCCTTTCATGTTCCGATCTCGGTCTTTCCGGAGACGAACTTTCCGCGCGTGGTGATCGGCGTGGACAACGGGGTGATGCCGGCTAGCCAGATGGAAGTGACGATCACCCAGCCGATTGAGAATGCGGTGAACAGCGTTCCCGGTCTGGTGACGGTGCGCTCCAACACCAGCCGCGGTTCGGCGGAGATCAGCCTGTTCTTCAACTGGTCCGTGGATATGTATCAGACGCTGGAGCGGGTGAACGCGGCGCTGAGCAAGGTGCAACAGGAGCTGCCGTCCACGGTGCGAGTGACCACCAATCGCCTGACCTTTGCCACCTTTCCGATTCTCGGCTACAGCCTTACCTCCAACACGCTCTCCCAGACCGAGCTATGGGAGCTGGCTACGTATCAGCTCAAGCCGCCGTTGAACCGCCTGGAGGGGGTGAGCACGGTGACGGTGCAGGGCGGCGCGGTTCCAGAGTTTCACGTGATTCCGAATCTGGCGCGGATGGAGACCGCGGGCGTGACCATCTCCGATCTGGCCAGTGCGATCGACGCCTCCAACATCATCGATTCTCCGGGGCTGTATGAGCAGCATCACCAGCTTGTTCTGGCCTTGGTGGGCGGGCAGGTGCATAGCATCGACGGTCTGCGCAATCTGGTGGTGAAGACCACGGCGCACGGAGCGCCGGTGCGGGTGGGTGATCTGGCCAAGGTGGTGAGCGCCACGCAGCCGGTGTATACCACGGTGACTGCCGACGGCAATCCGGCGGTGCTGATCAACATCACGCGCCAGCCCTCAGGCAATACAGTGGCCGTGGCCGATGAGGTGGCCGCGGAGTTGAGCCAATTGCGCAAGAGTCTACCCAGCGGAGTTACCCTGCAACCGTTTTACGATCAGTCGCAGTTGGTGCGGGAGAGCATTCGCAGTGTGCGCGACGCCATCCTTCTGGGATTGGTTCTGGCCTGCGTGATCCTTTACCTGTTCCTGCGCGACTGGCACTCAGCGATCATCGCCGGTTTGGTGATTCCGGTCACCGTGGCGGTGACGGTGCTGGTGATGTGGGTGCTGAGGGAGAGCTTCAACCTGATGACCCTGGGTGGGCTGGCGGCGGCCATCGGTCTGGTGATCGATGACGCCATTGTGGTGGTGGAAAACATTGTTCTTCATCGCGACGCGGGCGAGGGACGGATTGAGGCTGTGGGCAAGGCTCTGGGAGAGATCGCAAAGCCGCTGATCGGCTCCACGATCACGCCGGTGGTGGTGTTTCTTCCCCTGATCGCCGTGACGGGAGTGACGGGCAGCTTCTTTCGGGCGCTGGCTCTTACGATGACGGCCGCGCTGCTGACCTCACTGGTGCTGGCGCTCTCCTGGACGCCTGGCCTGGGGTTGGTGCTGCTGCGCGCGAAGAGGGAAGAAAAGGAGCAGCAGGCGGGAGACCAGTATTCAGGAGAGCATTCGGAGCAGAGCTTGGGTGAGCAGCACCATGTGGGGCGGCTGCTACAGCGCGTGATTGGCTGGCACCACAGGGTTCTGGAGTGGAGCTTGCGCCGGCCGCTGCTGCTGGGCGCCGGCTGCGTGGTTCTGGTAGCCGGTGCTTTCCTGGCGTATCGCTCTCTGGGCTCTGACCTGCTGCCGGAGATGGATGAGGGCGGCTTTATTCTGGACTACATCATGCCCGAGGGAAGCTCTCTGGCGGAGACCAATCGGGTGCTGGAGCATGTGGAGCGGATCCTGCGCCATACGCCCGAGGTGGAGAACACCTCCCGGCGCACGGGACTGCAGCTCGGTCTGGCCGCTGTGACCGAGGCCAACACCGGGGACTTTACCGTCAAACTCAAGTCCGAGCGCAGCCGCAGTATCGATCAGGTGATGGAGAGTGTCCGGGAGCAGATTCTGGCCAAGGAGCCGGAGCTGGACGTCGAGTTTACACAGGTGCTGCAGGATATGATCGGCGATCTCTCCAACGCGCCGGAGCCGATCCAGATCAAGCTGTTTGCCGACGATGCCGGGCTGCTGGACCAGATTGCGCCGCGAGTCGCGAAGGCGATTGGCAAAGTGAAGGGTGTGGTGGACGTTGAGGATGGGGTGGAGAACACCAGCAGCGGCCCAGCGACCAACTTCCAGGTGGACCCGATGCTGGCGGCGCGAATGGGCTTTACGCCGGCAGAGGTCGCCGAAGATGCGACCTCGATTCTGGATGGAGTGACCACCAATGCGCCGATGATCGTCGCCGGCCGTCCCTATACGATTCGCATCCGGCTGGGGGCGGGAACGCGCGGCTCGCTGGATGCCATCGAAAACACGGTCTTCAATAGCAGTAGCGGGCATCTGGCGACCCTGGGCGCGATGACCCACGTGACCCAACTGCCGCCTCAGCACGAGATCCACCGCGAGAACCTGCAGCAGTTGGTGGTGGTGACGGCGAGCCTGGAGGGCACGGATCTGGGCACGGCGGTGGCCGAGGTGCGCCGCGTGACGAATTCGTTGCATCTGCCGCCCAGCGTGCGCGTGGAGTATGGCGGCGCATACGAGGTGCAGCAGCAGTCCTTTGCCGACCTGCTGCGGGTGCTGCTGCTCGCCCTGGTGCTGGTCTTTGGCGTCCTGCTGGCGGAGTTTCGCAACTTCTCAGCGCCGCTGGCGATCCTGGCCTCCTCGGTGCTCTCCATCAGTGGGGTGGTGTTCGCGCTGCTGGTCACGGGGATCAGCTTCAACGTTGCCTCCTTCATGGGAGCCATCATGGTCATCGGGATTGTGGCCAAGAACGGCATTCTGCTGCTGGACGCCGACGAGCGCTACCGCCGCGAAGGCATGGATCCTCGCCAGGCCATGCTGCTGGCCGCGCAGCGCCGTCTGCGTCCCATTCTGATGACGGCTGCGGCGGCCATCTGCGGCATGCTGCCGCTGGCGTTTGCCTTTGGCGCCGGCTCCCAGATGCTGCAGCCGCTGGCGATTGCCGTGATTGGCGGCCTGCTGCTCTCCATGTTCCTCAGCCTGGTGGTGACGCCGATTGTCTACTATCTGCTGACGCGCAACGAACCGCTGCCGGAGTAGAACGCTCTTCCTCCGGAGATGGACCTGGATGGATTGCCTTGGGCGGCGCGCCTGGGAGGGCCTGAAGAGAGGGAAACCCCAGCGCGAAGCGTGAGATTTCTCCGGCTGGAAGGGCAGGACTCGCGCGGCCAGGCTCGACGAAAGTATCCGCGAAAAATATCCGCGAAGCTTTCGCCGAGGCGCGCCACCATGTACGATCGCGGAATGACCCCAAAGAACCTGAGATTTCACCAACGCATGGACGCAACCCGCCGGCGCTTCCTGACGGTCTCCGCGGCTGCCGGTGTGGGCGGCACGCTGTTCCCGGGAGCGCTGTTGGCGCTGGCCACCGGGTCGGCATCCGCTCAGCCCGCAGCAGGTGACGATCTGCACGCATGGCCTGCGGTGACCGCGCAGATGATCGAATCAGCCGCGGCGATTGCCGCTGTTAAGCTGACGCCGGAGCAGATCAAGATGATGCTGGATGGCGTGGCCGAGCAGCGCAGCATGGCGCTCGAGGTGCGCAAGCTGGATCTGCCCAATCGGGTGGCTCCCACGGCGGTGTTCAACCCGGTGCCGGCGGGGACGCCGGGTCCGCAAGCAGCGGCGGCGCGGCCCGTGGTGGTTGGACCGGCGCCCTCGGTGGCCGGGATCTCCACCGCCGGCATCTCGGCTTCGGAAGAAGAGAAGATTGCCTTTGCCACGGTTCGCCAGCTCGGCGAGCTACTGCGCCTGCGCAAGCTGAGGTCGGTGGAGCTTACCCGGCTCTATCTGGGGCGTTTGAAGCGCTACGATCCAATGCTGCACTTTGTCATTACGCTGACCGAAGAGCGCGCACTGGGTCAAGCGGCAGCGGCGGATCGCGCATTTGCCGCAGGCCACGTTCGTGGTCCGCTGCAGGGCATTCCCTGGGGCGCCAAGGATCTGCTGGCGGTCAAGGGTTATCCCACCACCTGGGGCGCGGCCGGCTTTGAGCAGCAGAGCTTCCCGGAGGATGCCACGGTGGTGAAGCGTTTGGATGCGGCCGGCGCGGTGCTGGTGGCCAAGCTCAGCATGGGCGCGCTGGCGATGGGGGATCTGTGGGGCTATCCGCAGGGTTCCGGCAAGCCTGGAGGACGCACCCGCAATCCCTGGAATCCGAAGCAGGGAAGCTCGGGCAGCTCCGCCGGCAGCGCCAGCGCGACCGCAGCCGGCTGCGTGGGCTTTGCGATTGGCACGGAGACCCTGGGCAGCATCTCGTCCCCCAGCACGCGCTGCGGGGTTACGGGACTTCGTCCCAGCTTTGGTCTGGTGCCGCGCACGGGCGCGATGGCGCTCAGTTGGTCGATGGACAAGATCGGCCCCATCGCGCGCTCGGTGGAGGACTGCGCGCTGGTGCTCAACGCGATCTACGGCCCGGACGGGTATGACCAGAGCGTACAGCCGGCGCCCTTTCACGCCGACCTGACGGCCAGTTGGGAGACCCTTCGGGTGGGCTACATCGCCAAAGCGTTCGCGGCGCCCACGTTGAGGCCGGTTGCGCCGGAGGAGGCGGGCAAGTTGAGCCCGGCAGCACAAAAGAAGCTGGAAGAGCGGCGCAGCAGAGATCTGGCGCAGCGCAGTTACGACCACCGGTACCACGCCCACACTCTGGAGGTTCTGCGCGGCATGGGTGTGAAGTTGACGCCGGTAGAGTTGCCCGGCTTCCACTTCTCCACGTTGCTGAACATCCTCGACGCCGAGTCGGCCGCGGCGTTCGACGATCTCACCACCTCCGGCCGAGATGCTCTGCTGGCGGGCCAGGAGTCCGACGACTGGCCGAATATCTTCCGCGCCGCGCGGCTGATCCCGGCGGTGGACTACATCCAGGCCGAGCGTGCTCGCAGCCTGGCGCTGGCGGCCATGCACCAGCTCTTCGCCAACTTGGATGTGATCGTGGCTCCCAGCGATGGGGAGCAGTTGATCGCCACCAATCTTTGCGGTCAGCCGGCGGTGATTGTTCCCAACGGGTTACGCGGGCCGGATGCGCCGCCATTTGCCGCCGGAGCGGAGGATCCGTGGCCGGACTACGGCGGGCCCGGTACGCCGGTTTCCATTACCTTTCTTGCGCCACTCTATGGGGACGCCAAGGCGGTGCTGCTAGCGCACGCCTATCAGCAGCAGGCCGGCTTCCTGACGCTTCACCCCAGGTTGGGATAAAGCGACAGGAGCAGAGCCGGGGAGGGCGAGAGCTCAGCCTTTGGCCAGCTCCGCCTTGACCAGCTCGCTCACCAGCTTGCCGTCGGCGCGCAGGCCGGTGGAGGCGATCTGCTGCTGAGCCGCCTTCATCACCACGCCCATCTCCTTGGGGCCTGGCCGTGTCCCGCCGTTCTCTGCTGCTATCTGTTGCACAACGGCGATCACCAACGAACGCAGCTCGTCCTCGCCCGCGGCCTGGGGCATGTAGCCCTCGATCCAGGCGATCTCCGCTTGCTCTTTGGCAGCCAGTTCAGGGCGGCCGCCTTTGGTGAACTGCTCGACGCTCTCCCGGCGTTGCTTGAGCAATGTGGTCAGGATCGCCTGCTCTTCGCCATCGGTCAGAGGCTCGCGCTTGTCGATCTCCTTGCTGCGCAAGGCTGATTTGACCATCCGCAGGGCGGTGAGACGGTCCTGCTGGCGCGCCTTCATCGCCTCCACAATATCCTTGCCGAGTTTGTCTGCAATCGCGGCCATGGTGAATTTTCTCCGATCGTCGGGGTATGGGATCTTCGCGGTTCCAGCTCCAGCCTTGGCCGAGAAAGCCGGCTGGTTGTGTCCCTGATCTTAGTGTACCGGTGTGCCTGACGGGTGTGGGCCGAGGCCTGAGTGAGGCTGTTGTTGGTGGTTTCGTGGCCCCAGAGCGAAGAGAAGAAATGAGATGCGGGCCATCCGGCAGGGCTGGACAGCCGGTTGGAGTGAAACCGCTAAAATAGATTTATGATTCGAAAAACCCGCCTGTTCACGCCTGGACCCACTCCCCTGCTTCCCGCCGCGCAGTTCGCTATGGCGGCAGCCGATATTCATCACCGTACGGTCGAGTTTCGTGCGCTATACACCCGTGTGCTCGCCCAGCTCAAGGAGTTCGTCGGCACGGCCAACGACGTGATCCTGCTCTCCAGCTCGGGAACCGGAGCAATGGAGGCCGCTGTCTCCAACCTGACCTCGCCCGGCGACCGGGTGCTGGTGCTTACCGCCGGCAAGTTCGGCGAGCGCTGGTCGGCCCTGGCTAAAGCCTTTGGCTGCCATGTGGATGTGGTCAGCGCTCCCTATGGCCAGACCTTCTCACTGGATGAGGTGAAGGCCTCACTGCATCTGGAGACGCGCGCCGTCTTTATGCAGGCGACGGAGACCTCGACGGGGGTGCGGCACTGCGTTCCCGCCATCGCCAAGCTGCTCAAGGACACAAGCTCGGAGGCGCTGCTGGTTGTGGACGCGATCACCGGCCTGGGCACCTCCCACTTGGATATGGACGACTGGGGTGTGGATGTGCTGGTAGGCGGCTCCCAGAAGGCGGTGATGATTCCGCCCGGACTGAGCTACCTGGCGGTGAGCCAGCGCGCCTGGGACCGCATGGAGGCCACCTACAACCCGCGCTACTACTTTGACCTGCGCAAGGAGCGCAAGAACGCCAAGGCGGGCGAGTCCGCTTACACCCCGGCCGTGGCGCTGATTGCGGCTCTGGGAGCGGCCTTTGACTGGATCGCGGCGCAGGGCGACGGAAGTCTGGTGGAGGGACGCAAGCGCCTGGTGGAGAACGCCGAGACGGTTGCGGCGATGACCCGAGCCGCGGTCACAGCTCTGGGGCTGAAGCTGTTTGCTCCTGAGACCTCCGGCGCGGCCGCAACGGCCGTCCTGGCTCCGGAGGGTGTGGACTCCGGTGTGTTCGTCAAGGAGCTGAAGGCGCGCTTTGCCGCCGTGATCACCAACGGCCAGGGGGAGATGAAGGGCCAGATCTTCCGCATCGCGCATCTGGGTTTCTTCGACTACATGGACACGATTGCACTGATCGGGGCGCTGGAGCAGGTGGTGGTCAAGTCGGTTCCGCAACTGGGGGCCAAGTTCGGCGACGGCTTGGTAGCCGCGCAGAGGGTCTACGCCGAGCGCATTGCCACTGCGGCGGCGGAGAGCAAGTGCCTGTGCGGCCGCCAGGGTAGCCACTGCTCACTGCAGCACACTAACGCCAAGTAACCAGCCGTTTGGCGGCGAAACAGCCCCATGCGTCCCGCTCTTGCCGGGGGCGCATGGGGCTGGCTTTGTCGGGGGGCCTTCCCCCGAATCCTTGGGCAGAGATCTCGCTCCCGTGGGTTG
>DAHWOF010000082.1 GCA_027335345.1 Granulicella sp.
GAGGCGGCCGATGGGCTGGTGATGGTGGAGTGGGGCGACCGGTTTGCCAGTGTGATGGAGCAGGCTGATGCGGAGATTGAGATCACCCCGGGCGAGGACGAGAACGAACGCCTGCTACAGGTGCGCTGGTAGGCGTCGCCATCCTTGCAGGTAAGGCTCCGCATGGGCAAGGTTCCACGCTGGCGAAGAGTCAGCTCCCTCTGTTCCCGGACGCCGACATGGACGGCGGTGCGTCCTCCGGCTGGTTGCCCCATTGGCGATTCGGCGTCTCTCCCATCTCCAGAACCAGGGTCGCGCCGTTGGCGATATCGGCCTGGCTGAACCAGGGCTTCGTCAGCGGATGTCCGTTCAGAGTCGCCGACTGGATGTACTTGTTCTTTGCCGAGACCTGCCTGGCGATGATCGTGAAGTTCTTTCCATCTCCCATTTGGATGACGCTCCTGGCGAAGATGGGGCTGCCGATCTCATAGACCGGGCTGCCCGGGCACACGGGATAGAAGCCAAGCGCGCTGAGCACATACCAGGAAGAGGTCTCTCCGCCGTCATCATCACCAGGAATGCCGAGCGGGCCGTCACCATACCAGACGCTCATCATCTGCCGAACCCGGCGCTGCGTCTTCCAGGGCTGACCGGAGAAGTCATAGAGGTAAGGGATGTGGAAGCTCGGCTCGTTGCCTTGCGCGTACAGGCCAACCAGTCCGGTGGCATCCGGAAACTGATTCAGGAAGCGGAACTTTGAGGTTCCGAGCGGCTCGACAAACAACTGATCCAGCTTGGCATTGAACGCTGCGCGGCCACCCATCAACTGGATCAGCCCTGCCACATCGTGCTGCACGCTGAATGTCCAGACCCACCCATCCATCTCGGTGAAGTAATCGCGCGCGCCCTGCCCTCCGCCCAACCTGGGATCGTAGTGGGCCACCCACTCCCCATCGGCGCTTTTGGGAGCCATGAACCCAATCGCGGGATTGAAGACGTTCCGGTAGTTGCGCGCCAGCTTCATGAAGTAACTGGCATCCGCGTCCTTGCCTAGCGCCTGGGCCAGCGTAGCCACGCACCAGTCGTCGTAGGCGCTCTCCAGCGTGACGGAGACTGCCTGGCGAAGCTCGCCGGTCACCTGCGGCGCCGTCTCCTTTTCGCCATAAGCCAGCGCCGGGAAGAAGCCCTTCTGCAGATACTCGCGCCCCAGCCGCGTCATGGGTCCGCTGGTCCACGGAAGCATGCTGGCTTGCAGGGCGTTCTTCTTCATTGCGGCATACGCTTCCTCCACGTTGAAGTCGCGGTAGCCCTTCTCGTACGCATCCAGAATGATCTGGTCGGCGTGATGCCCAATCATCACCGCCTTCGGCCCGGAGACGGACGGGAAGGACGGCATCCAGCCGCTCTGCTCGTACATCCGCAGGTAGGATCGGATCATATCCTCCTGCTGCTTGCCGTTCAGCAAAAGCTGTAACGGATGCATGGAACGGAAGGTGTCCCAGGCGCCGTCATTCACATAAAAATCATGCCCATGCGCGGCATGCACCTTATGGTCATAGCCGCTGTAGTAGCGGCCATCTTCGGTGATATCCGTCATGCGCTGCAGCGAACGGTATAAGGCTGTGTAGAAGATCCTCCTCTGCCGGTGCGTCTCGCCCGTCACCACAATCTGCCCCAGAGCGTTATTCCATACCTGCCGAGCCTGCTGCTTCACCTGATCAAAGTCCCAGGCCGGAATCTGTTCCTCCAGATTGCGCCTGGCCTGGTTCGCGCTGATGTAGGAGATCCCGATACGAACTTCGACAGTCTCTCCTGCGTTCGTGCTCAGGGTGCCCGCATAGCCCACCTTGTCGCCCGTCTGCTCCGCCGTCTGCGAAAGCTGTGTCCCCTGCCAGGTCTGCCACTTCTGCATTGGTTGCGAAAAGACTGCGTAGAAGTACTCGCGCGTCACTTGGTTGGAGGTGGGTGGAAAACCATTCTGGCCATAGGCTCCATAGACGCGTCTGCTGCCCTGCACCACGGTGCTCCCCTGCACATCCAGCGCTGCGTCGCCTTGCATCCTCAACGCCACATGGGCCTGCTTGGCGGCGGGAAAGGTGAAGCGGTAAATTACTGCATTCTGCGTCACCGTATACTCCGCTTTGATTCCCCAGGTCTGCAACTCGGCCTCGTAGAAGTAGGGCGTTGCTTCCTCGAGGTCATGATCGTACTCGGAGGCGTAGGTCCCGGCATGCGCATCCGCCGCGCCGGTGGAGACCATCAGGGTGACAGGCCCAGTGGGGAAGCCGTAGATCTTATCCGCCAGATAGCGGTCTCCCATTCCCGGCGTCGTCTCCGGCGCCACCCGCGCCATGCCAAACGGGTACTGCACCAGCGGCTGCGTAGAGGTCAGCAGGATCCCAATGCCGCCGATGTTCGGATTCACATCGTCCACCGGTTGCATGTCTGCGGACTCCTGCGCATGAACAGGGCTTAGCGTGAGAAAGGCGGTCAGCAGAAAAACTCCAAAGCCCCTCAGAATCAGCTTCACGATGCGGTCTCCCAATGCGTGATCTCCTCGGCGTTGCCGGGCTGGCATGGGTGCTCGCCATCCGCCACAGCCCCATCACGCATCTTACGGCAACCCGCTTCATCAAAGTGCGCAGGTAAGGTCCGCTCACCCACGCTATGCCGATGGCCCCCTCCGCTTTGACTTTGCAGCTTGCGTCTGAGCTTGCCTCCGCTGTCTTTGAGAAAGACGGGCCAAAGGCGACCCAGCCCTCGGATTAGCTCCAGCGCATCTCTACCCGCGTCCGGCGCGTTGCAAACTCCTCATACGGGGAGATTACGAGCTCCTTGAGGTGACGGAGACCGTCTGTACAGGCAAGCATGACGGCCACCACGTTCTCGGTCTTCCCATCCAGATGCAGCCACGGCTCGGGCAGGTAAAACTCTCTCTGCGGTCCGATCGCCTGATAGTAGCCTGCGAACTTTCCGTTCAGGTACAGCAGAGCATCACGGTCCGCGTCGATCCTGATCTTCCAGGGGCAGAAGTACTCTGCAGAACCTGCGAGCGGAGATGCGGCTCGAAACCACGTGTACGCAGGCACAAGATCGGCCGCTCCATTCGGCTCGCCTGGCCGGCCTGGCCGCCACATCTGCGAAGAGGCTGCCCCATGTTGCGTCGTGAGCTGCGTTGCCGGGAATCTCTGAATCGCCACCTTCGCAATAGCCTCGGACTTCTGCTGGTCGCCGAGACGAATGCTGGTGATTCCTTTCAGCTCCTCCATTGCGGCGTCTCCGTTGGCGCTGCCGAAGGCTTCGTAAGAGATCTCCAGGAGATTCGTCCCGGATTTCGCCCAATGCTCCAGTTTGCACGAGACAAGCTTGTCCGGCGATGACAGCTCGGGGACCCATCTTCCATTCAGAAAGACCTGCTTTGGATCTTCCGTCTGCGTTTCGAGAAAGAGTCTGGACTGGTTCCGGTACTCGAAGGCGGCGCGATATTTCACAAATCCGTAGGGCAGTGTGCCCAGCTTCTCTAGGGCGGTTGGAGCGGTGTTGAGCCACTCACCCTGTGCGAGATCAAACCGTTCCACCAGAAACTCGCCCGTGGTGAGAGCTACCGGCTGACAGGGAAGTTGTGGCGTGCTGACCTCCAGCTGACAGCTCTGCCAGAGCGGGTCGTATTCGAACTTCGCCGGTTTTCCATCTACCAGGAACGAAGCGGGCCGGCTGGCCGTCAGCACGCACAGTGGGTGATCCCCCTGGGCATATTCAAGAGTCAACGCTGCGCTGCCATGGGCAGCCTGGTCGGCGCTCATCAGCGCGCAGTCCGAGATCAGCGCGGCATCCATCTGCCTCTCTGCGCCGACGGATGGCCGTTCAGCCATCCATGTGCGCTCGGCCAGTCTGCGCGGTAGCACCACAATCTGCAGCTTGCCGTTCCACAGAAACATCTGCGGCGACATTTCAACGGTCGTTGCAAAGATGGCCGTTCTGGTCTCCGCATCGAAGCTCTGGTAGAGCACCGCGCCCTGAATCTTCGGCTCCTCTTCAGCCGTCAGTGCGATCTCCGCCAACTCTCCCGGATCTCCGTAGACGAAGAGTACGTTGCGATCTCCAATCCGTCCGCAGGCAAGAAACTCCACAGAGGCGTAACGAAGCTGCTCGCCGCAGACGGGGATCTGTACCGGCAGCAACTTCATCCCTCGTGCGCCGATCGTAAGCTTTCCCTGGCTGGGAATCGTGATCTGCTGTCCGTTGTCGCCGGTGGGATCGGGAAACTTGATCTGGAACTTCTGATCGGCATCCGCGGTCTCGCGCACATACAGCAGGGCGCTCTGCTGGTTCTTGCGCAGACTCACTGAGACGCCGGGATGGGTCGAGACCGCGCTCTCCGCCTCGCCGGCTCGAACTGTCATCGATCCAAACTGGTCCAGGAAGTTGCCGATCAGCCGCGCTGCATAGTATTTGCTCCACAGGCCGCCCGGCTCCCGCAGCGGCGCCGCATAATCGTACGAGGTGGTGATCTTGCGCGCAGCCCATTGGAAGTTGGTGCCGCCAAATCCCATATAGAAGCTGGTGAAGGAGGCTCCCTGTTCGATGACGCTCTTCGTCAGCAGGTTGAGCTGAGCTGCGTCGATGCCTTGCTGATCCACAGACAGCTTGCCGCCGTACTGGCTGAACCAGCCGCCCTGCAGCTCGGCGATGCCCAGCGGTGACATGGGCTTTTCTTTTCTCAGCTTGGCAAGCCCCGGCGTGATCTCCTTCTGGATGTTCCAGCGCGGGTAAAAGTCGCAGGTATCGGTGATCCTCGCCATCACCGGATTGGAGTCGTCCCGTGTCTGGCGGCACCAGTTGGTGATGAGTGGAACATTGATTCCTCCACTCCATGCCATGTTGGCCAGCGCGGTGATGTACTTCAACTTCTGCGGAGCGGGCAGCGGCCAATAGTCGTACTCGTTTTCAATCTGGATCAGGATCACCGGCCCATCCGCCGTGATCATGTTTTTGCGCGCAATCGGAAGCACTAGGTCGTACCAGTGCTGCGACGTCTTGATGCTCTCCGGCGCGTCACTACGCAGCGGGAACTGCTGGGCGATGATCCAGTGCGGAAACCCTCCCGCATCCCACTCCGCACAGACATAGGGTCCGATCCGGAGGATCATCCACAATCCCATCTCCTTCACCAGCGCGATGAAGGCCTCGATTTCGGTCATGTCGGCCTGACCCTCCACCGGCTCGTGGTAGTTCCAGAAGACGTACGTTTCAATGGTGTTGATGCCGGCCAGCTTCAGTTTGAGCATCCGGTCGCGCCACAGCTCCCGAGGACAGCGGCAGTAATGGAGGCAAGCGCTGTAGAGAAAACGATCCTGGCCGTGAATTGTGAAGCACTGCGAGTCATAGCGGATGATCTCCGGATGACTGAACTGGGGCTGACCTTCGGCCACCATAGCGCCTCGCGAATCCATCCCCGGCAGAGCGAAGAGCTGCATCGGTTTCGAGAAGTGGGAAAGGATCGGTAAGGACGTTAGTTGTCCAAGGAAAGTTCTTCTCGACGTCATGGATGCATCCTCCTCGCGGATGGAAATCATTTGTCGTCTGTCCGACGGCAAGCGAATGGGTCGCCGGGACGTTGCGTGGCAGCCTTTGAGCAACCCCGGAGAGATCGGTCTTCGACAGGAAGGAAGGGAAGTGTTGAGCTTCGCCGACCATTTGGGGGCAGTCGCTCAATTGCCAACCAACCCCCAACAGCGTACCCGCTCAAGGCGCGAGAATCAAACCTCGCTCCCGATTCTGGCGATTGGCGAGTGACCCACATCTCCATGGTTCTCCTTCAGAGTAGCCTCCTCGGAAGTTACGTTCCTTTCTCCACCCCGGGTGACCCACATCTCGAAAGACAAAAAAAGTTGAGAGGCGAGGTGTCCGCGACAACGATCATGCCGGAGGTAGAAGACCCTTGGTGCGAAGCCGGTGCAGGGTCTCGCGGTCGCGATCCAGATCTTCCAGGTCGTAAGCATGATCGTAAATCTACCGCCGTTTGAGGAAACCGTCGAACTCAAACCGATCAAGGCCCAGCATCTGACTTGCCTGATAGTGCGAGAGCGTACCAGCCCGATACCCTTGGATGACAAGCGCCTCAAGGGCCTCGCGTCCCGGACTCGGGTGCGCTGCAAGATCATCGGGAAGTTGGACCGTTATCTCCATGGCAAGAGCGTAGCAAGACAAGGGAAAAGTCTGCGGGATCCTTTCAGCACCCTTGAAGGGTGCCGGGTAGCTGAGTTGGTCAGTGGCAGAGTTGACCTCGACGCTCGGGGAGTTTCCGCTGACCTGCGTGGCCGTCTTTGAAGGCCGGTGATTCCAGCGGTCGTCGCCAAAGGTCAAAAAGTGTCAGCTGTCTTTCGACAAGACATTTGTTGCTGTTCGGGGATCGAGCGGACGCCCGGCCTCGCGGCGCGTCGCTTCTCCCGGGAGCGACGCAGTAGGATGCCCTAACCCTCTGGATGCAGGATGGGGACCACCAGCCGCTGAATGGCTGGGGCCACCTCTTCGGAGGGAGGGTGGTCCGGGGTCTGCAGCCACTCGCGGGCAGCGCCATAGATGGCCCAGCTTGCCGTGGAGGCCAGGAGTTCAGGAGAGTACTCGCCCTCGGGCGGGTGCTTGCGAATGCCATCGAGGAGCATGCCGCGGACGACGGCGATGATCGCCGACTCCATGTGCGGGGGCAGTTGATTGGCCTTGGGGCACTTTGCGCCCGCGCCCTGGCGCAGCGACTGGGTGAGAAAGTCGCAGACACCCAGAACGATCCCCTGCAGCGCCATGCTGCAGGAGCCGTCAAAGACTACTCCGCGCCCTTCGAGCAGGGCGTGAAGACGGCCCGCGACCATGCACTCCAGCAGAGCAAACTTGTCTGGATAGTGAGCGTAGAAGGTGGCGCGGTTGACCCCGGCGGCGTCGGTGATCTCATGCACGGAGAGGGATTCGAACTCGCGGGTGCGGAGAAGCTCAGCGAGGGTCTGCTGGAGGATCTGGCGCGTCCGGCGCACCCGGGGGTCCTGGCTCTCACCGCCCTCCGGCGAGGCCATGCGTGGTTCGGATGGAGACGGGAAATCTTCGGAGATGGCTGGAGGCAGCGCCATGGTCGGCAGGTTACTCCCTCCCATTTAATTAACACTATCTGTTGACTAAGCAACAAATGTTGTGTATTCCTTGAATCGACATCTGTTGTTTAGACATCAACTGTTGTAAAGGAGATTTACCCATGGCAACACTGCTGCATATCGATTCGAGTCCGATGGGGGCCTCATCGGTCTCGCGCCATCTATCCCAGACCTACGTGGAGAACTGGAAGAAGTCGCACCCCGGCGGGAGGGTGATCACCCGTGATCTGACCCGGAGCGGGCTGACGGCGATCACCGCCGAGTGGGTGGCGGCGGCCTACACGCCAGAGGAGACGCGCACCCAGGAGCAGAAGGCTCTGCTGGCCAAGTCCGATGAGCTGCTGGCGGAGGTGGCGGCGGCCGATGAGCTGGCCATTGGCGTCTCGATGCATAACTTCAATATTCCCAGCGTGCTCAAGCTATGGATCGACCAGGTGGTGCGGGTGGGCAAGACCTTTGCCTATGTGGACGGGTCACCGAAGGGGCTGCTCGAAGGCAAGAAAGCGACTCTTCTGGTCGCCACCGGAGGGAAGTATGGTCCCGGATCAGGGCTGGAGTTTCTAAACTTTATTGAGCCCTATCTGAAGACGTTGTTTGGGTTCATCGGAATCACGGATGTGGCCTTCCATACCGCCGGAGGCGCCTCGGCGCTGAACTACGGAGCGGACCGGACAGAGTTTCTCCTGCCCCACGAGAAGGCCGTGGCCGCTTTGGCTGAGGCTCGGGCTTGAGCCTCTGACGAAAAGACCATGGACAGGAGTCGTCCGCAAGGGGCAAACTTCCTGACGGAAGCGGGCCAAGGAAATTTACTGTCGAAAGGAGATGAAGTATGAAAGTTGCCTCTTTGATTGCGCGGTATCTTTTGGGCCTGATCTTTCTGATCTTCGGAGCTAACGGGTTTCTGCACTTCATTCCCATGCCGCCGCCGACCGGCGTTGCGGGTCAGTTCATGGGCGCGCTGTTCGTCTCGCACATGCTGGTAGTGATCTTCCTGTTGCAGTTGCTGGGCGCGATCCTTCTGCTGGTGGGGCGCTATGTTCCGCTGGCGCTGGTTCTGCTGGGGCCGGTGATCGTCAACATTTTGCTCTTTCACTCCTTCATGGCTCCCAGCGGGCTCCCGCTGGCGACTGTGGTGGTGATTCTGTGGCTGCTGACGGCCTGGAGCGTGCGAGAGTCCTTGGCCGGCATCTTCGCCAGGTAAGTCCAAAGGCTGCCCTCGGTAGATCAGCCGGGCGGCGAAGCGCAAAAATCCACCATGACTGCGGCGTCCTCCCTGGGGATGCCGCGGCTTGCGCTGCTCGCTGGTTGGCCTCAAGATCTCCCTGCAGTGTGACGCGGGAGGCTCGGCAGCCAAGGGCGTTTTTTGCTGCAAAGCATCCGCCGCTGCCCGCTTCTCTGGATCACTAGCGACAGCAAGTGCCGTGTTGCGCCGGAAGCTCCCGCTGGCCAGTCAGGCCGGTGGCGTCTGCAAGGTTCTTGCGTCGTAGCCTTCGACAGGTCCATGAACCGGCGCCCGCAGGGGCAGGGGTTATTCCCGGGTGGCGACAATGACCGGCGAGTGCAGGCCGAGCTCAACAGGTCCGATCCGGGCAAAACCGGCTTCGCGCAACCATTCGGAGTACTCGGCCAGCGTATAGGTGTCGCCTTCGTCGGTGTTCACCAGCATGTTCAGCGCAAACATCAGCGGAAAGAATGGCCCGGTGCGGTCATCGTTGGGGACCATGTCCAGGATGGCGACACGGCCGCCGGGACGGAGCGCCCGATGCAGCCGGGAGAAGAGGGAGCGCGAAGAGCGCTCGCCCTCCGAGTGAACGATGTTGCCGAGCAGCGCCAGATCAAACCGGCTCTCGCCCAGATCCACCTCCTTCAGGTCGCCTGGCAGAAGATCATATTGGCTCTCCACACCGTGCTGATGCAGGAACTGCCGAGTCAACTCCAGCACTGCGGGAAAGTCCAGTGCGGTGACGTGAGCGTGGGGGTTGGCTTCCGCCATGGCGATACCCCACACGCCGGAGCCGCACGCCACATCGAGCACTTGAAGGCTGCGGCCGGAGTCGCTTGACTCAAGTGCTTGCGCCAGGCGGCGCGCCGGTTCGCGATGGGTGATGTGCAGGCCCCGCACCAGGACGGGGAAGAACTCCTCGGCTATCTCTCGCCGGTTGACCGCTGCAGAGGGCCTGCCGGTGCGGACGCATTCTGTCAGGTCGCTCCAGGCATCCCACAGTGCCTCGTTCTCCATCATGTAGCCCAGGTAATCCGGGCTCTCGTGGACCAGGTACCGCTGGGAAGCGGGGGGAAGGGTATAAGTTCCGTCTGTCTTGCCGAGCAGATCGAGGGGCGTCAGCGCATCCAGCAACATGCGCATGCCACGCTCCGAGGCTCCGGCGGCACGAGCGATGGTCGCCGCGGAGTTGTTCCCTGCCGCAATATGTGAGAAGACCCTGAGCTGCAGCGCCGCCATCAGGATGCGCGACGGGGCAAACGCCAAGTGCAGTTGCAGGAACTTGTCCGTTTCCAGCGATTCATATTTTGTAGCTTGAACTGTCATGGTGAACTTCCTCCTCTTCTGAGTTGCCGGCCCGCGAGCATAGGAGACTTCTTGGACGAGCACCTCCGTGCCTGCCGGCGCGACGCGAGGCCGGGCTCCCTCCACCTGATGGCCCAATGCATCCTTGGCTGCAGTTGCTGCGGTAGCGTTGTTCGCTGGGACTGGCCGCTTGCTTGGCTTTTTGCCCATCCACCGGACGGTGTTGCCACCGGCGCGACGGCTCCGTCCAGGGCGACGGCGCGGCCGGCAGGATGAAGATCCAACCCGAGTGCCGCTTCCTGCTCTTGACGCACAACTGCTGAAACAGAGGACGTTCCCGCACCGGTCAGGATCCACACGGCGCTGACGGCTTGCACTATGAGCGTCTGTGAGAACCGCTGTCCGTTGCTAACGAAGGGCCCGCCCCCAAGACCCGCTGACGGCATGCAGCTACGATGATCCCGCCCTGAGGGTTGTGCAAACCCGGTTCCTACAGATCGAGCCCCATCCAGAAGACTTCGGTGGGACGACGAGTCCGACAAAGAACCTGAAACAAGCAATCTTTCCGCGCCAAGGTAGCTCCTGCCAGGCTGGAGTCTCCTCATTGGCGTGCGGGCGCTTGTCTTCATCGGCAACGGACGGGTCTGCGCACTGAGATCCCTCGCAGACGAGGGTCTCATCTCCGAAGAGATGAATGGCTTTATATCGCGCTCCTCACAGGGAAGTCAAGATTCTGCGCGACAGATTCTGCGCGACCGCTTCTGCGCGACCGCGCCTCGGCTGGCAGGGGAGATTCTGTGTGCACCGAACGGCCTCAGGCAAGGGCGCGTGTGCTGTGGCGCCAGACGAGGCAAAGCAGAATGGCGGCGGAGGCGAGGGCGAGCAGAAGTCCCCACCACAGGCCGGCGGCGCCCAGCTTCTCATGGAATCCCAACAGGATGCCCAGCGGCATGCCGATGCCCCAGTAACCAAGAAGCTGAATCAGGAAAGGCGTCCGGGTGTTGCCAACGCCGCGCAGCGCCCCGGTTGCGGTGGTTTGCACACCGTCAAAGAACTGGAAGCCGGCGGCGATCAAAAGTAAGGGAACGGCGGCGGCAATGACGCCCGGATTGGGAGTGAAGAGGCGGGCGATGCGGCTGGGGATGGCCAGCAGCAGCACCGAGGCGCAGAGCATGAAGCCCGCCCCCGCGCCCACGCCGCTCCAGCCGGCGGCCAGCACGTTGCCGGCCTGAGCCGCGCCGATGCGCATGCGTCCGATGGCGTGGCCAACGCGGACGGAGGTTGCCGCAGAGATGGCGAAGGGCACCATGAAGGTGGTGCTGGCGCACTGCAGCGCCACCTCATGACCGGCAAGCGGCAAAGGGCCGAAGGTGGCGATGAGCGAGGTGACCAGGGCGAAGATGCCAATCTCTGCAAGGATGGAGGCGCCCGTGGGCGCTCCCAGCAGGAAGAGCCGGCGTAGGTAGGAGAACTCGAACCAGGGCAAAGCAGCCAGGCTTCCAGTCCTATTTCGCTGGGGCGCTGCTGGCGCCGCCGCTGCGATGCCTTCGCCCGCATTGCGGCTGTGCAGGCTGTCCCAAAGTCCGTACTGATAGAGGCGCTCTCCACGCAGGACGGCTATCAGCAGGACCAGCATCAGGTAGAGCCGAGCGAAGCTGGTAGCCCAGGAGGAGCCGGCGACGCCGAAGGGCGGGATGTTGAGCCTGAGCGCTCCAAGGTGAAGGTGGTGGCCGAAGATCAGCACCCAGTCGCCGGCGGCGTTCACCAGATTGGCGGAGACCAGAGCGAAGGCGATGGGATGGCCATGGTGCTGAGCCTGCAGATAGCGGCGCAGTGTGAAGTACATCAGCAGGGGGAGGGTTCCGTAGTTGAGGCCCTGCAGGGCCAGCGCCGCCTGATCCAGGATGGCGCGGTCGACCGGCATCCGCATCATCAGGAGCGGAGTGAGGGCAAACAGAACCGTGAGCAGAGCGGAAAGGGCTACGGCCATCAAGGTGCCGTGGAAGAGCCAGCGGTTTGCCTCATGCTGTTGCCGGGCGCCCAGGGCCTGGGAGATGAGTGTGTCCAGGCCGAGCAGGATGCCGCCGAGGCCGAAGCAGGCTACGTTGAAGGGGACCTGGGCCAGAGCGGCGGCGCTCATGGCCATGGCTGGGTTGGGAAGGTGACCGAGCATGACGGTATCCACCAGCGACATGGAGACCCAGCCAAGCTCGCCGGCAATCAGCGGCAGGGCCAGACGGAGCAGCGGCGGCAGTTCGGCGCGTACGTCGCTCAGCTTCAGGCGCATGGGGTAAGGGTAAAGCCTCTTCCGTGCAGGTGTAACCCAATGTCGCGACCGTTATGGGCGCTCTCCCCATGATCGCGGTTCCGCGCAGGCTTGCCTGTTGGGGCGGAATGAAAACGCCGCAACAAGCCGTCTTTGCGAGACCCATCCGCAGGGAAAACCTGGAGCGCACACCGGAGTGGCGGAGCTTTTTGTCGAACCGGGCGCCGTAGAGGGGCGGTCCACGCGGAAGGCGGATGAAGATGGGCTGCTTGGCCCGCGCCGGCCCCGATTCCCACCCTCGATTCCTTGACATCACCCCTACGTTCCGCGATGCTTAATCCACAGGTGCGATTGACGGGCGTCTGCGGGCGTGTGTCCGGGGGAAGCCTCCCATGCAGGGGAGGATCTCTGGCGCTTGCCCTTTACCCGGTGCTCGCCTTGCGGGCGAGCGAGAATCCCCCATCTTCAGGCTTCGGAGAAGCCGCGGCCGGCGAGAGATTGGATATGTCGGCGCGCAGGTTAGGACGTTGAAGTGAGTGCTTTGGGTTTGGCAATGGTAGCAAGTGGCGGATCGATCATGAGCCAGTTTGGCGGCATTCCGCTGCTGCTTTTGATGTTTGTGGCCATGTATTTTCTGCTCATCGCGCCCAACCAGCGCAAGCAGAAGGCCTGGGCGGCGATGCTGGCGGCCCTCAAGCCGGGTGACCGGGTGACGACCAATGGCGGCATTCGCGGTGTGATTCTCAGCGTAAAGGATGATCTGCTGGTACTGCGAACGCAGCCGGATGGCGTGAAGCTGGAGTTTGTCAAGAGTTCGATTGCGTCCGTCACCACAGAAGAGGATCCGGGCAAGACCGCCTGAGGCGGGATGGTCTTTCGCAAAAGACTTCTTTCGTCAAAAGAGTGAAGTTGGGATTACCCACAAGACCCGGAAGCGAAGAGCAAAGGTAACCCCGGGATTAAGGAAACAAGACGACAATGGGCAGGAATCTGGCCAGCAGAACAGGCGCTATCGTTGCGGTCCTGGTGATCTTCATCTACGGGATCTTCGGGATTCCCTATGGAGGTCTAAAGGCCTCGCTGGAGCGGCGCATCAATCTGGGCCTTGATCTGAAGGGCGGAACGCATCTGGTGTTGCAGGTGCATGTGATCGAGGCGGTAAACTCGGAGACCGACCGCGATGTGCAGGCGCTGAATACGGCGCTGGCCTCCACGGGAGCCACGGCGGCCAAGTTGGATCCGAACAATCCGGAGGTGATTACCATCTCCGGCGGCTCGGAGGCGCAGCAGAGCGCGATTCATGACATCATCACAGGCACGGAGTATGCCGGCTACGATGTCACCTCCAGCGGCGTCAGCGGATACAAGATGACCATGCGGCCCACCGAGGTCGCAGCCATTGAAGAGCGGGCGCTGGATACTTCCATTGACACGATCCGTCAGCGTGTGAATACCTTGGGCGTCAGCGAGCCGCAGATCGAGAAGTACGGCCTGGGTGACAACGAGATCCTGGTCCAGTTGCCCGGCGTCTCGGATCCGGGGCGCGTGGAGAGCATCATCCAGTCCACGGCCAAGCTGGAGATCCACGCCGTGGTGGCCAGCTATGGCAGCATGGCGGAGGCGCAGCAGGCAAATCCCAGTGGCATCCCTCCAGAGGATGAGCTCCTGCCCGGCAACAATGGCGAGGGTGGGCCGGATCAGTACTATCTGCTCAAGCGGCTGGCGATCGTCTCCGGCACGGACTTCCGCGATGCCCAGCCCTCCACCGATGAGAACGGGCGGCCGGACATCACCTTCGATCTGACCACTGAGGCCGGCGATCGCTTCTACAAGTACACCGATGCCAACAAGGGCACGGGTCAGATGGCCATCGTGCTGGACAACCAGGTGCGCGAAGTCGCCGGCATCGAGAGCGCCATCCGCGACCAGGGACGCATCACCGGCGGATTCACCGAGCAACAGGCGGAGGATCTGAGCCTGATGCTGCGCACCGGCTCGCTGCCCGCGTCGATCTCCTACCTGGAGACCCGAACCGTGGGGCCGACGCTGGGCGCGGCCAGCATCCACGAGGGCGTCGTGGCCTCCATCTCTGGCCTGTTGGTGGTGATGATCTGCATGCTCATCTACTACAAGGGCGCCGGCGTCAATGCCAATCTGGCCCTGGTTCTGAACCTGCTGATTCTGCTGGGATTCATGGGCTTCTCCGGAGCCACGCTGACGCTGCCGGGTATCGCCGGCGTGATCCTGACCATTGGTATGGGCGTGGACTCCAACGTGCTGATCTTCGAGCGGGTTCGCGAAGAGCTGAAGCTGGGCAAGACGGCCGCGGCTGCCGTGCAGGATGGCTTCGGCCATGCGTGGACCACCATCTTTGACACGCACGTCACGACGATTGTCTCCGCGGCGATCCTGTTTCTCTTTGGCTCCGGTCCGGTGAAGGGATTCGCCGTCACCTTGACAATCGGTCTGATGGCCAACATCTTTACGGCGGTCTTCGTTTCGCGCACCATCTTCGACTTCCTGCTGACCAAGAAGCCGCGCGGCGCCGTGGAGCTTTCCATATAGAGCGGGTAGGGACGGCGGAGGGAAGCGCCGATGAGGACGGACAGCCAGAAGGGACCGACGATGCGGAGAGGAATGCAGGAGCATTGCGGCGGGAGCCGAACTCGAAGAGGGTTCGCCTGATGTGTTGAGGGAAGCCGGTAGCGTGTAGAGGTTTGGTTTGGATGGTGGCCTGGCGGGTTGCGGGCCGGATACTCTTGGCTGGCGAGGATGTCAGCAGCCTGCAGCGCGGGCGAAGGAAATGAGACGTGGAACTGTTTCGTAGCGCAAATATCGATTGGCTGGGAAAGAAGTGGTACTTCCTTGGTTTCAGCCTGATCTTTTCGGTGGCCGGACTGTGCAGCATCTTCTTCTGGCATGGCATTCCAACGGGCGTGGACTTCAAGGGAGGCACCGATATTACGGTGCAGTTCAACAGTACGCCGCATGAAGACGCCATCCGAAGGGCGCTCTCCCAGGCTCAGATCAAGGATGCGACGATTGAACGCATCTCCGACGTCGGGGGCGAGATGGTGGGCAACAAGGTGATCATCTCGCTGCCACTCTCTTCCGCACAGGACACAGCGCATGATCAGGGACGGAGCGAGGTGGAGCAGGCATTGAGCGCCGGATACCACGACTCGGGATTCCGCGTGGTCGCGGTGGATATCGTGGGTCCTACCGCCGGCAAACAACTCACCCATGAGGCGGAGCTGGCGACCCTCTACTCGCTGCTGGGCATGCTGATCTACCTGTGGTTTCGCTTCGAGCTGATCTACGGCGTAGCGGCGGTGGTGGCTGTCTTTCACGATACGTTGATCACCATCGGATTCTTTTCGTTGACCAATCAGGAGATTACCCTGACCGTGGTGGCGGCGCTGCTGACCCTGGTGGGTTACTCGATGAACGACACCATCGTCGTCTTCGACCGCATCCGCGAGAATCTGGCCTTGAACCGGCGCGACAAGCTGCCCGATCTGGTCAATCGCAGCATCAACCAGACCCTGAGCAGAACGGTGATGTCTTCCGGGCTCACTTTCCTCACCGTGCTCTGTCTGTTTGTCTTTGGCGGCGAGGTGCTGCGCGGCTTCTCCTTCGCTCTGGTGGTCGGCATCACCATTGGAACCTACTCCTCCATCGCCGTTGCGGCGCCGATGCTGGTGGCCTACCAGGAGTGGCGCGCCAAGCGAGCGCCTGTGGGCAAGCGAGTGGCGCTGCCCGCGGCCAGAGGCGTTCGGCGTTAGAGATTTTTCCGCGTAGCTTTTATCCCGATGCGTAGGTCTTGATGTATGAGTGCTCTCCCCAACCGCGGGGTGGAATGAAAACGCCCCAGCAACCCCGGTTCGCGGACCTGTCGACAGGGAAAAGGCAATCGCGCCACAGCGAAGAGATTGCGGAGTCAAGATCTGAAGATCCGCCATCCAAGCTCGCCTTGCTTCGGGAGGGCCTCCAGATCTCTGCCCCGCCTGAGCCCTTCGCCGGGGGCTGTCTGCCTCGGGGCTGGAAGATGGCGCCGATTTCGCGATCGCTTCCCAATGTTGATTGGCTTGCGGTAGGATGCCTCAGGAGGGCGCCTGGAGTCCCGGAAGCGAACTGACTGGCTTGCGGACGCTTTGCGGCGGCTTTTGATGCTCCATTGAACCCAATAGTTTTCTTCGGACGGAGAGAACTTCGGTATCCGGGAACAATTTGTGTTACTGCGGTGTCTATAGCGGCAGTAGATCTTCCTCCCTCAGCGGGAACGAGGTTGCATAAATGTTCGAAGACGCTCTGATGGAATCCGGCGGGAAGCTCAAGTCAAAGTCCAGATATTGGATGATCGCGACGTTCACCTTCAATGTGATGATTGTGGGCCTCATGATCCTGATTCCGCTCCTGTATCCTGAAGCCTTGCCCCATAGCTCCCTGACGGCGTCTCTGAGCGCACCGCCGCCCCCACCGCCACCGCCTCCTCCTCCTCCGCCACCGGCCCCGAAGATCATTCCGAAGGTTGTGGAGATCGACAATGGACTGCATGCGCCCACCAAGATTCCCAAGGACATCAAGATGATCAAGGAGTCGGCTCCGCCGCCGCCTCCGGGCATGGGTGTGGCTGGAATGGAAGGGATGGCTGGCGGAGCCCCGGGCGGGGTGTTCGGGGGCATTGTGGGAGGCCATGGACCGGCGATCCACGTCGAGCCGCCCAAGCCGACGGGCCCCATGCGCATCTCCGGTGGCGTGATCGCCGGCAACCGCATCGCGTTTGTCCAGCCGGAGTATCCGCCGATCGCCAAGATCGCGCACATGAGCGGCGTCGTGGTTCTGCACGCCCTCATCTCCAAGAGCGGGAACGTGATCAATCTGTCGGTGGCCAGTAGTACGAATCCCATGTTCAACAACTACGCTCTGCAGGCGGTGAGGCAGTGGAGATACAGGCCGTATCTCCTCAACGGCGAGCCGACCGAGGTAGACACTACGATTACAGTAAACTTCTCGCTCAACGGAGATGATTGAGTTCAAGCGGCCCGATGGCTGCATGCCGTCGCGCGGACATCGTTTGATTATTAACCGCTGCGTCAATAGCGCTCCACAAGGCCCAAGCTGAGGTATGGTAAAAGTCTCGGCGGAAATTTGCTCAGCGGGGGAATCACCTGTTGAGAACCCAAGTGTCATGGCTGGTCCAGGTCAATCCACCTGCATCAGCCGGCAAGCATCACCGATAGGGTTGTATGGCTCTATCCAAAACCGCGATTCAAGTAGTACCAGAAGTGGCAGTTCATACGTCCACCCACCAGGAGGAAAGACTTCGTGATTCTCGTTCATCTCGCAAACTTCGCTCACACCCACGCCGCGCTGGCCATGTACTTTCAGGACGCGCCGCAGGAGATTGGCTTTGGACCCGCGGCCCTTTGGGCCCAGATGGGCATCCCAGCCAAGATTGTCGTCATCCTGCTCTTCATCATGTCCATCTGGTCTTTGGCGGTGATGATTGACCGGGCTCTTTACTTCTCGGCGGCGCGCAAGCAGTCGCGCGAGTTCGCTCCCAAGGTCGCCGGCGCGCTCAAGGAAGGCCGTCTGGACGAGGCCATCAAGGTGGCGGATCGCTCCAAGAAGTCGCACCTCGCCGAGGTGGTGACGGCGGGTCTCACGGAGTTCCGTTCGTTCGGCTCCGGCGGAGCTATCTCCGACGAGCAGATTGAGAGCTCCAAGCGCGCCCTGGAGCGCTCCGAGGCGATCGTCCATGCCAAGCTGAAGAAGGGCCTGGGTGGCCTGGCCACCATAGGCTCCACGGCGCCGTTCATCGGTCTGTTTGGAACGGTGGTCGGTATCTTGAACGCGTTCAAGGCAATTGCCACCACTAAGAGCCAGGGTCTGGCAGCCGTCGCCGGCGGTATCTCGGAAGCTCTGGTGACCACCGCGTTCGGTCTTCTGGTCGCGATCCCTGCCGTTATGACCTTCAACTACTTCACTGGCAAGGTGGAGTCGTTCGATGTGGAGATGGACAACAGCTCGTCGGAGCTGGTGGACTACTTCATCAAGCAGTCACACCGCTAAATCTGCAGACGGGCCCGAGGCTGGGTCCGAGGTGCAGCCGATCAAAACTTTGCGGGAATCATGCTGCTGATGCCCGGGCGCCGAAGCGAACGGCGCCCGGGCGGGCAGACCGACCGTAATGCACTACACTCAGGGGATGCAGCCGGCAAGGCTGCCTGGACCCGAACGGAGCTTTCTTTTATGGCACTTGCGAAGCGGAACGAGGGTAAGAAGGTCAACTCGAACATCAACGTGACTCCGATGGTGGACGTGATGCTCGTGCTGTTGATTATCTTTATGGTCATCACCCCCATGCTGGGTGACAAGGTCACCGTCAATCTGCCCCGTGTAACCGCCGCGGAGATCATGGAAGCCGCCAACAAAGAAGATGCCATCACCGTTTCCATCACCCGCGATGGCTCTATCTTTGTACGTGCCGACAAGGTGGGATCCACAGCCGATGTGACGAGTCGGGTGCAGAGCCTGGAGGCGTTGAAGACCAATCCAAGCGATGACAAGAGTGTCTACCTGCGCGCCGATGAGCGGGCCAACTTCGGAAAGGTAGAGGATGTCATCGATGCCCTGCGGGCAGCAGGGGTTAACACATTGAACCTGATGACGGATAAAACCGCACTGGATTAATGAGATCAGGATTCACTGGGCAAGTAGCCGTGCGCCCCTTCAGATTAAGCATGGCCTCCCGGTAAAGAAACGAGCAAGGATCGCAAAGGAGTTTCACTATGGCAATGGGTGGTCTTTCATCCGGTGGCGCAGTATCGGACATGAACGTCACGCCGTTGATCGACGTTCTGCTGGTCCTTCTGATCATCTTCATGGTTATCCAGCCGACGACGCCGAAGGGCCTGGATACGGTTGTTCCTCAGCCGCCGAAGGACAAAAATACCAATCAGGTGGATTCACGAGTCATCGTGGTCCAGGTGCTCAACACCGGATCTGTGCCCACCTACAAGATTAACGATCAAGCCTTCCCCGCCGATCAGATGGCCAGCGAGTTGACCAAGATCTTTGAGACCCGCCAAGAGAAGGTGATGTTCATCAAGGGTGATCCCGGTCTCGACTTTGGCGCCGTGGCTCAGGCGGTAGGTTTTGGCAAACAGGCCGATGTGACCAACATCGCCATTATTACTCCCGGCGTAGAGAACGGGAACTAGAGGCATTCGCCAGCATCGCCAGGCTAAATCTTCTGGTAGACGCCCCAAGGCTGTGGCAGGTTATGCTGCCCGCCTTTGGGGCATCTTTGTGTGGGCTTTCCAGCACTTTTCCTAATGCGGGGTATTCCGTATTCCATGTGCGAAGTGCGGTGGCGCTTTCATCGCGCGCCAGCAGGCGAGCCTGCTGGAGACCCCGGTCGTTGGGGGTACCTCCCATGAGGGTCGAGGCATCGGGATGCACCTGCACGGAAGAGGCTCCAGATCGGCTCTAGGTTGGCTCCAGGAGCGATGTACCTGTTTTGATCGTGCGCCGAGGTCTGGACTCTCTGGGCCATACCTGCCTTGACCGTGGTGGCTGCGGAGTGCGGCAAGCCTGGAACCGCCTCGTCCTTGGACAGGAGCTGTTGAGAGAAGGATGTCGGCTCTGCCCGCGTCGCATCTGGCGTACAGCGTGGGGCAGGACACTGCGGAGAACCGGAAGCGTGAAAGTCCGAAGATGAAAAAGGTAAAAGGCCGCCCGACCAGGCGGCCCTTTACCTTTGGGAGATGGTTCATCCCTCTTGGGAGGGTTTCAACGGCTACTGCTGGGTGACGATTCCGCCGTGCTCGGCGATCTTCTCCTTGGCCAACTCGTTGGCCTTGCGAGCGCCCATAGCACGCTGCACCCAAGCATCGGCTTGAGCCAAGTCAGCCTTGCGGGCATCGTCGTTGCCGCACTCGAGGTCAGCTTTGCGGCGATAAGTGAGATTCAGGTAGGACATCGCATCGTCGTAGTTCGGATTGATGTTGACTGCCTGCTGAAGATACTTCTGAGCGTCGTTCACCAGATCCGTGTTGGCGGCGACCAACTGTTGACAGATCTGCTTCGACTTCTTCACGTTGCCCATGCCGTCATCCTGAAGACCGCCGCTGGCCAGTATGTTGACCGCGTTCTTATAGGCTTCCGTCCAGTCGATTACGCCCAGCGTGTAGTAAGCCTCGGCGTCGTGAGGATCGATCTGGACGATCTTCAGCTCGTCCGCCTTGGCCTGATCGTAGCGGTGGATGTTGCGATCCAGCGAGGCCACCTGACGGAGCGCGTCGAGGTCATTTGGGTTCTGGGCCAGCACAGCGTCAAAGCCGTTGATTGCCTTCTGCGCCAAGGCTATATTCTCCGGCGTGGTGAGGTCTGGAACCACCTGATAGCTGTATGCTGTGGCCAGGTAGAGGCGGCTCTCCGCGCTGCTCGGGTCAAGCGCGACTGACCTTTGAAAGTAGTCGACAGCCTCCTCATACTTGCCTGCCTTGAAGGCCTGAACGCCCCTGACGAGCTGGTCGCGCGCCTTCAGCTTCGTACATCCCACGCTGCTTCCCAGGATAAGAAGCAGCGCTGCACTTGCGGTCATTCGTGCACTAAGTTTCATCCGTGAACCCTTCCCAATGATTTGACAAAATCCCCCTAGCCCCTGAAAGAGCTCTGTTATCTGAATACTACTACCATAGCCGTGCCCCAAGTGATTGTAATGGTGCGGAGAAGGTTTGTCAGCGTTCCGCCCCCCGGGGGATCGGCCTCGGTTAGGACGAGTCTCCCTCCCGTCTGAAATCGCACGCACGAACAGCGCCGCCTGATTGCATGGTTCGTTTAAGGCTGCAGGGGGCGGGACGGTTCCCGTGATGCCGCCCGCCCAAGGCATCGCTCTTCATTCGATGCAGCCAGCAGGCAGCAGCGGCCTGGAACATGCACAAAACAGTTACATCGTAACTGGAATCACTCTAACTCAAGGCCAGGCAGGCTCCCCAGGCTGATCAAACGAGGTTCCCTAACGCTTGCAGCCGTCTGGGGATGTCCACGCCAACTGGCAAGGATTTCTGCGCCAGCTAAAGACGTGCAAATCGCTTGCGGTTGGTCTTCAGCCGTGGGATCAGCCCTTCTCCTTGCGCCTTCCGGTGGGCGCCTGCTTGCGCGGAAGAGATGTTCTACCGGGGAGCTTGTTGCCCGCAACGCTTTTGACGGCAGGCCCCTTGGCCGACCCGTCTGTCTTGCCCGAGGTTGTGGGCCGTTTGTTCCCCGAAGCAGCGGAGCCGGCTGGCGGTTGCAACTGGGCGGGGTGGGCTTCCAATATCTCGTGCACCTGTTGGATGAAGGCCGAAGTTTGCATCGGTTTGACGAGCATCTTGTCGGCGCCGATGTCGGCCCATTCGTCATCCGGGTAGGCGGTCAGTAGGGCCACAGCGGGATGGTAGGGAGCCGCACGCGCAGCCCGGATGACGTCTCGGCCCGCGGCGTCGTTCTCCATGCGCATGTCGGTCATCACCATCTGGTATTCGCGCAGCTTGAGTTTGGAGCGGGCTTCGCGCGCGCTGGCGGCTGTCTCCACCTCGAAGCCGCCCATTTCAAGAATCGCTTTCATGGTCAACAAGACGGCGACTTCATCATCGACAAGGAGTATGCGGCGTTTTGCCAAGTGGGTCTCTCCTGGTCCTGCAAGCTTTGGACGAACGCCAAGATTTGGTGGCTTTCACTGCCGCAGGAGATGCTGGGCTCTGGCCAACCCTGCAGAGCAGGTTTGCAGTTTTGCAAGCCTTTGAGGTGTCGTGAAGGAAGGCCCTGCCTTCAGCATACGCCACAGCAGTCTGCCGTTATTTTATTTGCGCACACAGCTTGCGAGATCTCTCTGCCCGGCTTCTGCCATGGTCGCAACTTCCCGGCGCCGCAGCGGGCTCGCAGGCTGCGGGGCTTCGAGCCAGGGGCTGACGATAGGGCCGTCTCTTCTCGACCGGGTCCCCTACTCCGGGAGGAGCCGGTTGCGCCGACTGCGCAGAAGTAGATTCATCGACCACCCTTGAACGGCGATGGAGAAGACGACAACGATGTAGGTGGTGGGAAGGATCCAGCGGTTGGAGGACGTGGCCGGCACCGCGAAGGCGAGGGCCAGGCCGAGGCCGCCCCGCAGGCCTCCCCAGCTAAGGGCTGCGAGCGAACTTCCGTAGCTGCCGTGGGAGGGCCGGGCGGGGTCTTGTCTCCGCGTTGGCCCCGTCATACGGAACCGGGCCAGCAAGCTGGCCATCCCGAGCATGGAGGAGACCACCCCGACCCGGACAGCGAGCACGATCAGGATAGCCAGCACTCCCAGCCGGAAGTCGCCGCGGGCAAACGGGACAGAGAGGACCTCCAGGCCAAGTAGGACGAAGAGGAGAGCATTCTGGATCTCGTCGATGACCTCCCAGAAACGGTCGATGTTTTCGTGGTGAATCCCTTCATCCCTGTGGTGGTGGATGAGCATCGGCTGTGGGCCTCGGTCGCGATTGAGCTTGCGCAGGCTGATACCGGCGACGACGGCTTCCATCGGCGCGGAGAGATGGAGAACCTCGGCCAGGGCATAGCCGCCCAGCGCGAGCGAGAGGGTGAGCAGGATCTCGACCTGGTAGGAGGGTGTCTTGCGCATCAGATGAGAGGTCAGCCACGCGCCCAGGATGCCCAGCAACACGCCTCCGCCGACCTGCAAAAGGAGTGTCCAGCCTATATCGGCTGGGGAAAGAAAGGCACCACTGGAGGCCGACAAGAGGGCAAGGAAGACTGCGGCGCCGATGCCGTCGTTGAAGAGAGATTCGCCGGCAAGCTGTGCCTGGAGATAGCGTGGGGCGCCGGCGCGTCCGAGCATCTCCAAAACGGCGATCGGGTCGGTGGGGGAGATGAGCGCGCCGAAGAAGAGGCAGGCAAGCCACTGCGGATGAAGACCGAGCAGATGAAGGGCCAGCCACATCAGGCCGGCGACGGCCCCGGTGGAGAGCAGGGTGCCGGGGGCCGAGAGCAGAGCGATCAGCAGACGCTCCCTAACCAGATACTCCGGGTCGAGAAGGAAGGCGCCGGCAAATAGCAGCATGGGCAACATCCCATGCAGGATCAGGGAGTCAAAGTGGATCTGCAGCACCAGACGGACGGCCCATGCATGCAGGCTGGGAGCGCGGGTACCGGCAGCCTGCAGCACAAGGGAGCAGAGAATGGCGAGCAGAACACTTCCCAGGGTGATCGGAACCTTGATCCAGCGCGAGCAGATCCAGCCGAAGCCTGCGGCAATGACGAGCAACGCCCCGAGGATGTGGAGAGTGGTCATGACGGGGTCCGGTGGCTTGAGTTTATCCCGATTCCCTCCACGAACCGGAGATCTGCCAGGTAGTCGCAGAAGGTTTCAGGTGAACGAAGTCGGCGGGGGCGGCATCTGTTATATATAGACTATTGGTTCTGCGAGTCTCTATGGCCTTGGCGGGCAGAATGCCCCTTCCCTGTGCCTGTCGGCACAAGGGACTGTTCCGGGGCCGATGCTATACTCGCGAGTGCTCCGAGATCTCCGCTGCTTCGCAGCGAAGATCAAAACCATCTCTCTGAACATGGCCGCAGAGCCTGCGCGCCGTGGAGGCCGAAGATTCCACCATTTGATAAGCGTTCCGCTAAGTCCTTTGTCCGCACCAATGAGCGTATCCGCGCGCGCGAAGTCCGCGTGATTGACGAGAACGGAGAGCAACTGGGCGTCATGCCGCCCTTTGAGGCCCTGAAGATGGCCCGCGAGCGCAGCCTGGATCTGGTGGAGATCTCGCCTAATGCTGTTCCGCCAGTGTGCAAGATTCAGGACTATGGCAAGTACCTCTACGAGAAGGACAAGAGCGAGCGTGCGGCGCGCAAGAAGCAGAAGGTGATTACGCTCAAAGAAGTCAAGTTCTCCGTGACCGTGGACGAGCATGACTACCAGACCAAGAAAAACCAGGCGATTCGGTTTCTCGGTGACGGGGACAAGGTGAAGGCGAGTCTGCGCTTTAAGGGCCGCCAGATGGCGCACCGCGACTTGGGATACAAGATCATCAATCGCCTGATCATGGATATCGGCGAGGCGGGGATGGTGGAGTTCATGCCGCGCATGGAGGGCACCACCCTGCATGCGATTCTGGCCCCGACCCGGAAGACCGAATCTGCGTCTGCGGCGCCCAAGCCCAAACCCGCGATAGAAGCGCCCAGCGCTTAAGCCCTGCTCATCTTGAGTTTCCCAGCGTTTTCAGCCTATAGCTCTTTCCGTGCAGTTGGATCCCGGCGCCTCGACTTTCATGGGCATTTTCCCGAACTCCCGGTTCCCGGCCTGCCTGCTGGGATGGAATGAAAGCGCCATAGCAAGTCCGCTTCGGGAGCCCCATCCGCACGGAAGAGGCTATAAGGGCGTACCCGGACACTCCGGATGTTCCTCTGTCCATCGACTGTGTCAGCCACGTCGATGGCGGTCTGAAGATAGACGTCTTTTCGTCCCCGTGGCGAAGGTGCAGCGTTACGCCGAGCCGTGATCTTGCCACGCAGCCAGGGCCGCTTGGTGGCCGCACATGCCGTGGACACCCCCGCCGGGCGGGGTTGACGAACTGCACAGATAGATTCGGCGATTGCTGGTTCGGTAGAGGCCGGCGGTTGGGCGAAAGAGGAGTTGTCCCAGCGTCATTGCGCCGCCGCTGATGTCGCCACCGACCAGGTTGGGATTCCAAGCGGAGAGGGCCTCGGCGTTGCTGGCCCGCCGCGCCAGGACGCACTCCGGAAAGCCAGGAGCGTAACGCGTGATCTGATCTTCCATCGCTTGGGTCCGGTCAAGGTTGGAGCCGTTTGGAACGTGGCAGTACGCCCAGGCTGTGTGCTGACCGGCAGGGGCCCGAGCGGGGTCAAAGAGACTGGGCTGCACCAGCAGGACGAATGGCCGGGCGCTGGAAGGCTGGCTGGGATGGCCGTAAAAGGCCTCCTGCTCGGAGTGCGCGATCTCTGCCAGTGAGCCACCCAGATGAACAGTGGCTGCGCGAGCGCAGGCCGGGGACTGCCAGGGGATCGGGCGGCTCAGAGCGTAGTCAAGTTTGAAGATCCCCGGCCCGCGCCGAAGGCCTTGCAGGCGTTGCCGGTAGCTTGCAGACAGCTCCTGGCCGGCGATACGCAGCAGAGTTTCGACGCTGGTATCCAACAGGGTCACGTCGGCCGGCGGCAGGTCGCGGAGCTGGCTGATCTCGGTGTGGAGCAGAACACGGCCACCAAGAGTTTGGAGCAGGCTGGCCATGGCGTGACTGATGGCCTGCGCGCCATAGACTCCGGGGATGGCGCTGCCGGCCACCGGCCAGCCTTGGGCGTGAGCGGCGGCCGCCAGCAGGATCCCTGTGGCGGAGCTGGCCAGGCTCGTGAGTGGAAGCACGGAGTGTGCGGCCACGCCGGCAAACAGAGCGCGGGTGCGCTGGTCCGCGAAGAGCGCGCTGGCCAGAAGCTGAGCGGGAAAGAGCGCTGGAGCGCCGAAGGCCGCCATCGCCAGGGGATGGCTGGGAAGCCGGAGAAGTGGCTGGGTAACGTCTGCGACCAGCCAAGGCCAGTTGCGCACTGGTGAGGAGAGAAGCGTGCGCCAGGCCCGGCCATCCCGGGGGCTGAGTTGGGCGACGGTACCCTCCAGCGTCGGCTCCAGCGTGAGCGCGGAGCCGTCGTCGAAGGGGTGGGCCAGGGAAGCAGGGGGATGGACCCAATGCAGTCCGTGATCGGCCAGAGGAAGGCTGCGGTAAAAGGGGCTGCTGACGCCGAGGGGGAAGGCGGAGGCGCCCAGATCGTGATGAAAGCCGGGGAGGGTGACCTCGGCGTTGGAGCAGGCGCCGCCCAGGGTTGGGTTGCGTTCGTAGACGGTTACTGCTACGCCGCGTTGCGCAAGGGTGACGGCCGCCGCAAGGCCGTTGGGACCGGAGCCGATGATGTTGGCGGAGCGCAGCATGGGAGTGGGGGTTGCTGCCAGAAGATGATGCTATCTTACGTCAGCCAGCGTCAGACCCCGGGGCGCGGGAAGCCGCCCGTCAGCCTCAAAACTCTGTGCGCCTATGCGGCCAGGCGACAGGAAACTCGTTTGTCGGTGCTCGAGTCGAGAGCTTACCAGCTTATCTTGCTTGGACCAAAGTTCGGCCCGGCGTATTCCACCATCATTTCCGACATTTCTCCGGTCTCCTGGCTGAAGTAGTGCCCCTTAGCAAAAGCGTCACCAAGGTATTGCTTCGTCATGGGTATTTTGTACGGGATGCTGTTGAACAGCGCGAGCTGAACGATAAGGCTCCGATCTGCAGGCCGCCCTTCAATCGTCAGCACATGCCCATCCGCGCCACGCTTGCCGGTGATGATCTCTTGAGCGATGATCGGCTTCTGCTTCTCGAATACGCGCCCAGCGTCATCACCCACGTCATTCCGAATGAATTCACATATGTCGTCAAATTCGCGGGAGAGTGGAAAGGTCTCGCCACAGATTAGGGCCATATAGTTGAATCCGATCTTGCAAAGGCACCGCGCGACCACGCGACTAAGCTGGTATTCGATCGTGAGCATGACCTTACCATCGTCGCTGAACGGCGGGCTCATCACTCCCCCGGGGACGAAGGTCGGACAGACCCCCTTTAGCTTCTCGACGAGGCGCTCGCGGTCAGCATTGGTTTTGCCGCCAACAATTATCAATTCACTGCCCTTCGGGTATCGCGCAATGAAAGAAGCGTCCAGGTCCTTCTCAAGAGCCCATTCGATCGGCTCCGTAGGACCCCGACGGGCTCCGACCTGGGGTAGAACCTCGGTGGCCACCACCCCGTTTTTAACGGTCCGGGCCACCGCCCGCGCACCCCTCCAACGCTCTCCGGCCCCAACTCTAAGTTCGACATATTTTGCGCCGATGCCGCCGGCTACGCCCTTAAGACCAAACTGAAGACGGCGTGCGCCCTCGACACTTTCCTTTAGCATCGGCCATTCGAGCTTTGACCCGAAGTATCCGTTGCAGTCACTGCAGACGCAGCTCAGGGTCAGATCGGGTTTGAACACACCGAAACTTTGCGGAATTACGTGTTCTCGCGGCACGGTTCCCGGCAGTTCACTTCGACAGTAGATACAACGGCTCATGGGTCAAGTTTAAACCCGCAGCGCCGTGTCCTGTGTTGCACCAAGAATCTCCCACATCGAAGTCTGTTTGGTCCTCACAAGTCAGCTCGTCGTCCGTGATCCGGCAGGCCCCCAGCTTTCAGGTTTCCCAACGACCGCGTCGATATCGCTGGCCCGTAAGCACCGTGCGGGAGCGAAAGCTATAGCGCCTAGCCAAGCACGGCAACTTTGGTCTGTCTTCCGCAACGTACGGTAAGCTCGCGCGGGCGCGAGGAGATCTCGAGGAGCTTCTGGAAGGTCTTCTCTCCGTCCAGAAAGACGCCCGCAGTCTCCACCTGGGTCTCGGCTGCGCGTCTTGAGTCCTTGATGCCCAGGCGAACCAGCAGCCGGGCGAGGTCGATAGTTGCGCTGTGGTTCGGGTCCTGCTCCGCGTTTTGGAGCGAAGCAGCGTCCATGCGGGCGACGTCGGCCAAGGCAATCGCTACCCGCTCCACGTTTTCGGCGACTCCCTTCTGCTGGAACTGGGTGGCCCAGGCCTCGGCGGCCGTGTCGGCGGCAGATGCGCCGTGGAAGTCGGTAGTGATGGCGTGGGCCAGGTTCTTCTTGGCCTGCATGGGGTGCAGGCTGCCGCCGGCGACCTCGGCCTGCATGGCGTCAATGCGGGACTGTGGCAGGTCGGTGAGGAAGGTCCAGTAGCGCCACATCAGCTCGTCGGAGATGCTCATGAGTTTGCCGTACATCTCCGCGGCCGGCTCCTGGATGCCGATGGCGTTGTTGAGCGACTTGGACATCTTCTGCAGGCCATCCAGGCCCTCGAGGATGGGGGTCATCAAGATAATCTGCGGCTTCTGGCCGGCATCGCGCTGCAGGTCGCGTCCGCGCATCAGGTTGAACTTCTGGTCGGTGCCGCCCAGCTCGACGTCGCACTCCAGGGCCACCGAGTCGTAGCCCTGCGCCATGGGGTAGAGAAGCTCGTGGACGTGGATCGGCTGCTCGTCCTGGAAGCGCTTGTGGAAGTCCTCCCGCTCCAGCATCTGGGAGACGGTGAAC
>DAHWOF010000099.1 GCA_027335345.1 Granulicella sp.
TCGCCATTCATGATTGCGGGGATCACGTGGCAGGCATGCTGGTCGGAGCGGTGTCCCAACGCGGTCTTCCCGCAGAGGGATTTTTCGGGGACAGGCGAGGCTGGACGCATGTTGCCAGAAGTATGCCGCTTCCCAAGCGAAGGGGGGGCGCCCCTCGCTGCGTGCGGCGGTAGATCCGCCAGCCGCACGCTCGAAATTCCTGGGCTTCCAAACCGCGCGAATGGCGCTACTCTTTGCTGCGCTTCTTCAGCGTAATATCCAGGCGCTTGATCTTCTGATTGAGCGTGGAGAGCGGAATTCTGAAGTACTCTGACGTCTCCGTCTGGTTCCAGTTGCATCGCTCCAGCCGGTCGGAGATGATGCGCCGTTCGATCTCTTCCATCACATCGAAGAGCGATGCATCCGGCTTCTGCTCCAGCAAGGCGGTGGAGAAAGTATTGCCGCGCAACTGAGACGGAAGCAGGTCCGGCGTCAACATGGGGCCGTTGGCCAGCACCACGCCGCGCTCCATGGCATTCTCCAGTTCGCGCACGTTGCCCGGCCAGTCGTAGTCCATCATCAGCCGCAGTGACTCCGGCGCCAGCACGGGCGGGGTAAATCCGTTTTCCTCGGCATAAAACTTCAGGTAATGGTTGGCCAGCAGAGGAATGTCTTCTTTGCGATTGCGCAGAGGCGGCAACTCGAGAGAGATGACGTTGAGCCGGTAGAAGAGGTCCTCACGGAAGCGGCCTTCTTTCACCGCCTGCTCAAGGTTTACGTTGGTGGCAGCAAGAATGCGGATGTCTACCTGGATCTCCTTGGTTCCACCTACATGCATGAAGCGGCGGTCCTGCAGAACGCGCAGGATCTTGGCCTGCATGTCCATGCGCATGGTGCCGATCTCATCCAGAAACAGCGTTCCTCCATCGGCTACCTCGAAGAGCCCCTTTTTGGCTGCTACGGCTGAGGTGAAGGCGCCGCGCTCATGGCCAAACAGCGTGGACTCCAGCAGGTCCGAGGGTACCGCTCCCGTGTTGACCGGAATGAAGGGCTTATCGCGGCGCGGGGAGTGGGCGTGAATTGCCTTGGCGATCAACTCCTTCCCGGTTCCGCTCTCTCCTTGAATCAAGACTGTGGAGCGGCTGGGCGAGACCTGCGCGATAAGATCGAACAACTGCAGCATCGCCTCGCTCTTGCCCACGATGTTCTCAAAAGAGACGCGTTGCCTGAGCGTGCGTTTGAGGTGGACCACCTCTTGCTCAGCGCGATTCTTGCCGATCGCGACGCGGATATCTGCCAACAGTTTTTCGTTGTCCCAGGGCTTCTGGATGAAGTTGCAGGCGCCAGCCCGGATTGCATCCACCACATTCCCGACGGTGCCGTAGGCGGTGATCATGATCACCGGAAGCTCCGGAACGAGCGCGTGGATCTGCGGCAGCAGATCGATGCCGCTCTGCCCGGGCAGGGCAAGGTCCAGGAGCATCAGGTCATAGACGTTGCGCGACAACTGTTCCAGCCCGGCGGCGCCATCCGCGGCCAGGTCCACACGGAAGCCCTCCAGCGTCAGCAGGGTCTCGAGAGAGTCCCGGATTCCCGCCTCGTCGTCGACGATGAGAATCCTCTGTCCGGCGGGATGAGCCGCAAAGGCTGGTCTCTCCGTTTGATCGCCGAGAACCGCCTCCGGGCGATCGCCTTCAGTTCTTGGAAGATCGTGCATGGCTGGTTCCTGATGGCTTGAGGTTGCTTCCCGATGGCTCAGGGTTGCTCTAGACATGGACTACCTTTCCTTCTCCTGTTGCCGGCTGACTCCCAAAGGACTCTTCGGACGTGGCTCCTGGTTGGCGATCAGCGTGGACTCTGGCCGAGTTTTTTGCTCCCGCCACGTCTGCCGCAGGAAGTTCAAGTCGGAAGATGGTGCCTTCGCCAGGAGTGCTGCTCACTTCGATCGTGCCGGCGTGCTCCTGGATGATTCCATAGGTTACGGCCAGTCCCAGCCCGGTTCCCTTCCGCTGTCCCTCTTTCGGATTGCTCTTGGTGGTGAAAAAAGGATCGTAGATCTTGCGCAAAACCTCGGGCGACATGCCAACGCCGTTGTCTTCCACGCGCAGCTCCACTCCTTTGGATGTCTTGGTGGTCAGAATGCGTACGCTGCCACTGCCCTTTTCCAGCAGCGCATCCTTGGCATTGAGCACCAGATTCACCAGTACCTGCTGCAGTTTGCCGCGGTTGCCTGCAACCATGGGCAGATTCTCATCCAGGTCGACCGACACCACAACTCCTCCGGAACGCATCTGGTGTTCCAGCAGCAGGATCGTATCGTGCACCATCAGGTTCACATCCACACGCCCGAAGTCCACACTGCCCATGCGCGAGAAGTTCAATAATCCATTGACGATCTCCGAGGCACGGAAGGTCTGCTGGGTAATCTTTTCCAGCACGGGCTGCAGGCGCGCGTGGGTGGCCTCGTCAGAGCGTAGTTGCTTGCCCAGCATCTGGGCGTAGCTGGAGATGACCGCCAGCGGTGTATTCACCTCATGGGCAACGCCGGCCGCCAGCAGGCCGATGGAAGAGAGCTTTTCGGTCTGCGTCAGTTGCGTCTCCATGTTGATGCGGTCGGTGATGTCATCCACAATCACGATTCTTCCCACAGCCTGGAGGTCGCGGTTGAGCAGCGGTGCTATGGTGATGTTGGCAATGCGCGCCTCGCCGGAGGGCGTAGGCAGACGAAACTTGTACAGCGTGCTGACTCCCTGTTCTCCCCGCAGCCGGTCGAACTCCTGCAGAAACTCCGTCGGAAAGACCTCATGCAAGGGGCGGCGCAGCGCCTCCCCGCGGAGGGTCGCGTACATCACCTCCATCCGCGCATTCCAGCTCTCGATGCGGTCGTCCAGGTCAACGGCGAAGACGCCGATATTGATCGACTCCACAATGTTCTCGTTGAAGTCGCGCAGACGTTCAAAATCCTGAATCTTCTGCTCCAGCCGGTGGTACAGCAGCGCGTTTTGAATGGCGATTCCGATATATCCGGCCAGCGATTCCAACAGCTCCATGTCTTCACTGGAGAGGAAATCCCCGGACCCGGTCCGGCCCAGACCGAGCACCGCAATGGTGCTGTGTCCAGAGCCCTCGTGTCGGGCCGCCCGGCAGGGGACGTAGTAGTTCAAATCCAGAGCCGCCGCTGTCCGACGCTCTGCATCCGGAAGTCGCAGCACCGCATTGGGAGTCTCGAAGAAGAGGTGGGTGGTGCTGTCCCGATGGTCAAAGTCCAGAAACCCGAGCGCCAGCGAGTCGGCGCCGGCCAGCACTTGAGCAGAGAGACCGTGGGAGGCTGCCAGCGAGAATGAGCTGGTTTGCCCATCGGTCTCCTCTTTGGCCAGAAAGACCGCAACCCGCGTTACCAGCAGGGTCTCCGGAAGGCGCTCCACAATCGAATTCATCAGCTCGCTCAGGTTCGTCTGCGCATTCAATTCACTGCCGAACTCGACCAGCGTCTCACGATAATCGATGCTCTTTTGGTCAAAGACCCGATCGAGCTGCCCCTGAATGACGCGTTTGAGTGGATCAAAGACCAATCCGGTGACGATCACCGCAGCCACCAGGCCCCACTCTCCCAGATGCTCGAAGCGCTGATGCACGAACTCCGCGCTGAGCGCGATGACGCCAAAGTAGATGCCCACCAGCGCCGCGGTAGCCAGGGTATAGGATGCGCCGCGCTTGAAGATCAGATCCACATCCATCAGCCGATAGCGCACAATCGCCCAACTGAAGGTCAACGGCAGCAGAATCAGCGATAGCAGCGCTACCCGAGTGAGAGCGCTGGGTACATAATCGTCAAACAGGTAAGGAATCACGTACAGGGCGGTGAAGGGAACTACTGTCAGGGCCGTACCGCGCGATAGCCACTTGAGCTGCTGACGCTGCAGCGGCTGCTCTTCTTCCCGGTACCGCACTCCGAAGACCACTCCCGCCAGAATGTAATAGCTGGCCAGGTAGATGTAGTTGAACTTGTTCAACCGCAACTGCAGTTGTCCGGTCGACTCCCAGTAGGTGTAGGACAGGTAGTGCAGGATGCCCAGAACCGCACCCGGGAAATAGAGCAGCGGATACAACAACCGATTGCGGCGCCGCGAGATTTCGTCGGTAAAACTGACGGCGAAGTGCAGGAACAGCGCCGGTTGCATCTCGGAAGCAATGATGTTTCCGGTGAGAATGGTGATGTCTAAACCATCCAACACGCCCGTATATCGAAAAGCGTACAGGATGAAAGAGACCAGACAGAAAACATAGAAGTGGGTTGACTTGGGCGCCGTCCAGCGCCGGAACAGAACAAAGAGACCAATCGCAAGGTAGACCAGCGCCAGCAACCGCTCCACCTGAAAGTTGGTTCGGTCCAAAGGTTCCAGATACACCCACACCGGGATCTCAACTGGCTTGGCATTATCGTTGGCGCGGCGCAGCAAGGTGTACTTCACCTTGGACCAGACGCCGTTAACGTAGATCTGGCGGCTCAGGGTCGCAAGCGTCGGCGTGGGCACATCGTTTACTGAGGTGAGAACGTCTCCGGTTCGCACCCCGGCGCGGTAGGCGGCTGTGTCAGGCGGAACCAGATAAGCGCGCAGCCCTCCCGTCGCCTCGATCCAGCGTGCGCCGTCGGTCGCAGGAGTGTAGCTGCTCTCCTGGTTGACGTTCGCAATCGCCAGTCCAAGTGCGGCGAGAGTAAAAACCGCCAGCACAATCGCCAACAGCCGGGTTTGGGCGCCGCTCTTCACGCGGAAAATACCGTCTTTCCAAAGTCAACTGCTTACGTATGCAAACCACCATCCAAAGCCAGATTCTTCAAAACCTCATTTTCTCCTTGAGAATTGAAGAATTGTGCTCATTGGGAAGCGTCTGAATGCACATAATCATAGGGACATACGTATTTCGGAATTACTTGGTTCCGTTCTGATCTCTGAGTTGGACGCAACAAGGAGCCGACTCGCTTGGTTTACCCGGAGGAAAGACCCCGGGACTCGATGCTGATCTGTCTGTCTCCCCCTGGATCGAGAGAGCCCGACTGAGCTGCCGGGAGCACATGCTTCTCCCAAAGATGCCGGGAGTTGCTATGGCCCCACCGGGCGGATTCTCCGCGCGGCTCTGACGATGGGTGGGGTCAGAGCTGGTGGGAGGCTGGTCGCGCAGCGGTCAGCCATCGGTCGACCTGCCCCTGACAGGCTTCGGATCCGTTGGCCTTCGTCGCTGCCATGGCAGCCCGGCTGATGCTCGGTCGGAAATGTTAAATCTATCGCCAGGTGAGTCTCCAGACGGCGATTTTCACGTATGGTTAACAACGGCGCGGACGAGCCCGTCGGCGAGTCCCTGGTTCAGCCCGGCCAGATTCGCGGCGGGCTGCCATGTCAGCCCGTTCTGACTCAACTGCAATCTCTTATCTGATTGATTAAAAATGATTTTCCTTTATAAGTGCGGATTTGAATTCAGCTTGGATCGGGTTCAGATACGATGATGGTTCGTCGTCAGATTGGCGTAGGCGGTCTTCGCCTCTCCTATCTTGAGAGGGGCGGCGCGGCCAGAGACCAGCCCTCGCTTGTTCTCCTCCATGGCCTGATGGGCTGCGCGGAGACATTCCTCCCGCTCATGGACCACCTCCGTCCTGATCTGCACATCGTGGCGCTCGACCTTCCCGGGGCCGGTGAGTCCGAGCGGCGTCAGGACATCAATCCCCGCCTGGCTTTCACAGGGAAGTACGTCGGACGGGTTCTTGTGCAACTCGGTCTCCACCGGCCGATGGTTCTGGGGCACTCCTACGGTGGAGCGATTGCGCTCAGCCTGGCGGCGCAGCAGCGCCATGCGGTAAGCTCCCTGGTGCTGCTCGCGCCTGCCCACCCCTACTTCGACGAGAGCGATTCCGTCATCCGCTTCTATCTCTCCAGGCCGGGCGAACTCTTTGCTTACCTGATGCCCTGGCTGCCAGAGTGGCTGCAGATGATTGGTTTGCGGCGTATGGCCGGCCCGCAGCGCGTGGACACCCCAGAGAGTCTGCGCCCTTACCGCAACAACCTGCGCACGCCAGGCACCATTCTGCATTTGTTGCGTCTGCTGCGCACCTGGGATAAAGATATGTCCGGCCTGAGGCGCGCTCTGCGCCGTTCCCTCCAGATCCCGACCCTCATGCTATGGGGCGAGTGCGATCGGGCTGTGCCGATCCATTCAGCGCCCAAGCTTTGCGAGCGCTTCTCTGACGCGCGGCTGGTAACGCTGCCGGGGGTGGGCCACCGTCCCGCCGAGGAGGCGCCGGAAAAGGTGGCCGGGTATATTCACTCCTGGTTGGAGAGGCAAGCCTGTCCCACCTCGGTCACCTATTGCAAGAAGGTCTCGGTCAGCCAGGCGCGCACAGCGCCGGTCATCCCGTCCAGCTTCGAGGCAGGCGATGACGGCCCGGCCTCGGCGCTGGCGAAGAAGTGGTCAGCACCCGCAATCCACACAACCCTCTTGGGTTCCGGAGCCTGCACCAGCGTGGACTCCAGCACCCCTTGCGGGCAGAAGGCGTCATGGTCCCCGCTCACAAACAGCTTGGGGACCTCTCCACAGGCGGGTAGAAATCGATAGCTGAACGTTCTCTTGGGCGCCCTTGCTCCGGTTTCGGCGCCGCTGTGCCCTGCCAGGCTGCTATCTGGGGGCAACTCCCTACCCGAAAGCCCATCTTGCAGTCCCATGGCTGCGGAGAAGACGGTTTCGGGCTGCACCAAAGGCAGGCCCAGCGCAATCAATCCTCGTACCCGGGCGTCCCCGCAGCAGGCGCGCAGTCCCACGTTCGCTCCAAAGGAGAAGCCGGCAAACAGGACGGGCCGTCCAAAGGTTGCCGTCAGCCAGTTCAGGGCGGAGCGAACGTCATCCACCTCTCCGTATCCGTTGTCATGTCTACCCTGGCTTAGCCCTGTGCCGCGAAAGTTGAAGCGCAATACAGGAAGTCCAAAACTGGAAAAGACCTTGGCTGCGTGGTACACCACCTTGTGATGCATCGTGCCTCCGCTGGGCGGATGGGGATGGGTCACCAGAGCCGAGTAGGGGGCGTCCGCCCGACCGGTGTTTAGAATCGCCTCCAACTTGCCAGCGGTTCCGCGCAGATCGTCTATGCTCTTGATGCTGGATTGAAACGGGGTGGAATTGCTCACCTGTTCAGTGTAGGGCTTGTTCTTTGGTATGGAAGCTCAGCTTGCGGACGGCCTTCGGTTATCCTTGGCTTAATGCCTATAGACCCCATCCAACTCACCAGGCAACTGGTCGACATTGAATCCACCACCTATCATGAGGCCTGTGTGGGCGAGTTTCTGGCCGGCTACCTGGCTCAGCAGGGCTATGTGGTCGAGCGCCAGAGTGTGCCGCAGCCCGATCCGGCACGAAATCCCGATGCCGGCTCGGGTCCGCGCTTCAACATCTATGCCTCGATGCCCGGCGTTACGCCGGATCTGGTCCTCTCCTCGCACATGGATACGGTTCCTCCGTTCCTGGGTCCCTGTCGGGAGGACGCGGAGTTTCTCTATGGCCGCGGGGCCTGTGACGCCAAAGGCATCATCGCCGCACAGATAGCCGCCGCGGAGAAGCTCATCGCTGCCGGTAGGCGGATTGCCTTGCTCTATGTGGTTGGCGAGGAGCGCGACTCTGCCGGCGCTCTAGTTGCCAACCAGACGCCCCGTGGATCGCGTTTTCTCATCAATGGAGAGCCCACCGAAAACCGTCTGGCGCTGGCTTCCAAGGGCTGCCTGCGGGTTGAACTGCGGGCACGCGGCAAGATGGCGCACTCGGCCTATCCGGAGCTGGGCGAATCGGCCATCGACAAGCTGCTGGCTGTGCTCCACGACATCCAGGCCCTGCCGCTGCCGGTCGTCGAGGGCATTGGAGACAGCACCCTGAACATCGGCGTTCTGCGCGGCGGCATCGCCCCCAACGTCATTCCAGATAACGCCGAAGCCCTCATCCTGATTCGCCTGGTCGGTCCCCCGGAAGAGATCCAGGAGGCGATCCTCCGTGCCGCCGCCGGCCGCTGCGAGGTTCACTTCACCTTGAAGCTTCCCTACATGCATATGCGCGCGGTCCCCGGCTTTGAGACTACGATTGCCAAGTTCACCACCGACATCCCTTCACTCACCGCCTGGGGCGAGCCCTTTTTGCTGGGCCCGGGCAGCATCCTGGTGGCCCACACTCCCGACGAGCATATCCGCAAATCGGAGCTGCTGGAGTGCGTGGACCTCTACGTCAAGCTCGCCGACAGTCTGCTCGGGTGAACTCTTCCCGGGCTGCTCGGCTGCTGCGCCAGAGCACGGGCGCCTCCACCCGTCTTCGCCGGAGCGGCGTGATACTCCTGCTCTCACACAGTACTTGGAATCGACATGTTCTCCGCGCTACGAATGGCTTTCGTCTTTGCTCTTTTCGGCATTCCCTCGGCCCTGCTTGGCATCCCCCTGTCGCTGCTGCGCGGCAATATACGCACCATGTATCGCTGGGCCATGTTCTCCATGCGGGCCGGCATCTGGGTTGCCGGCATTCGCGTTCGCATTCTGGGGGTGGAGAACATTCCCGCGGGCGAGGCGTGCATCTTCCTCAGCAATCACGTCTCGAACCTGGATCCGCCCATTCTCCTGCCCGCGATTCCCGGTATGTGCAGCGTCTTCCTGAAGAAGTCTTTGATGAAGGTTCCGCTGATCGGCACGGCCATGCGCATGGGCAAGTATGTTCCGGTGGCGCGCGGCCACTCGCGGATGGAGGCCGAGCAGAGCGTAGCTCTTGCGGGTGAGGCCCTGCGCAGCGGCATGCACATCTTCATCTTCCCGGAGGGGACTCGCTCGCTGGATGGCAATCTTCTTCCTTTCAAGAAGGGCGCCTTCTTTCTTGCCGCCGATACCAACGCCCCTCTGGTCCCCATCATCATCCAAGGCACGGCCAGGATGATGCGCAAAGGAAGCATGAAGGTCTATCCGGGGTTGGCGACGGTGCGTTTTTTGCCCGCACTTCGTCCCCAGGACTTCTCCTCCCGCGAAGAGCTGATGGAGACTGTCAGCCGGGAGATGCAGACGGCTCTCAGCCAGAGCTGAGAGCGCCAGCCCCGGATCGATTACTTGATGATCGGCTGGTACCCGTCCGCCAGCAGCCGCTGCTTGGCCGCATTGGCATCTTGGAGGCTGGGAAACGGACCCACCTGAATATGGAAGAACTTGTCCTGGGGCACGGTATGAGCACTCACCGGATATCCCTTGGCGCGCAGCGCGCTCACCAGCAACTCAGCATCCTCCTGATGGGAGACAGCCGCTACCTGCACGATAAACTGTCCTGCGGCCACGGGCGCCTCCGGGGCGGTGACGGCGGAGGGCGACGAAGATCCCGAGGCAGAAGTTGAAGTGTTGCCCGGGGCTGTTGCCGCCGGATTTGCCGCTGTCAGCGGCCCTGCTGCCGGGCTGCCCGCGGAGCCGGCTGGGGTGGCAGACGGAGAGAGCCCTCCGGGGCCAGGTTCAGAGCCCTCCGCGCCGGCCTGATTCGCTTCCGCCGGGGACCCCGCCGCCGGCTTGAAGCTGTTGAACGGATCACTCCCCGGCTGAGACTCTCCCGAACCGGAGGAGCCAGCCACGGGAACTGTCTTGACGCTGCGGCTGCCCAGCCTGTAGCCGAAGCCAAAGAATCCTCCACACAAAAGCACCAAGGCCAGAAACATTCCCAACAAGGTTCCGGCGCCCAGCGTCAGTTCACGCTCCGGCCGGCGCAGCTTCTGATCGTCTTCATCGAGCATTCGAGTCATTGCGAAAGGCTCCCGTCCCGCAGGGAATCGTTCAAAGGGTGGTTATAACAGACCCGGGGCCCAAGCAACCTTCGCACGATGAGCTCGCAGCTCTGCTGTCGAGGACTGGCTGGCTGCGTCTGCACCCCCGGAAGCCTTGGTCCAGCCCGATCTTAATAGCGAAAGTAGAAGCCGGCGGTCGGCTCATAGGTGGTGGTGTGCTTGAGAATAAGGAAGTAATTTTGTCCAAAATCAGGGGCCAGGAAGAACAACTGGCGGTAACCGAAGGACAGACCGAATTTATGACTGACGTCCTTCTGAAAAGACATCGAGTAATAGTAGGTCATTCGGGCTTTTTCCTGCTGTTCTTCGCCTCCCAGGGGTGTGGGCTTGAAGGCCATCGGTCCAAATCCTGCTGAAAAGATCGGTTGCAGGCCGTCGATGGTATACGGGATCTCTACCAGATAGCCCAAAGTGTACTCCTCCACATCGGCCTGCACCGGGTAGTCGGTCGTCGGCGCGGCGCCGGCGTTTTGGGTCGCATCGAAATTCGCGACTGCGGGTCCTTCAAAGTTCTCGTCGTAGCGAGAGAAGCCGTAGTTGAACTGCACACCGAAGTAGGGCGTTGCAGGGAAGTCAATCGACATCACCATACCGAAGGTGTTGGAAGGATGCTCGGTCAGGCTCAGACCTTGGTCGGGGGCGGATAGCCCTGGAAGTACATTTCCGGTGACGTTGCTGTTATAGATGCCGGCGCCCTGAAACGAGGCTTCAAACTTCCGAAGTTGTCTTTGGAGTGTGGTGGGTGGAGGCGTCGTCTGTGCGGATGCCGCCTGGGTGACGCTGGCGAACAGGAGCAGGGCAAGAAGTGAAAAGGCTTTGCGAATCAAGTCGTGAAGGCTCCGGGCGCGAGATAGCGCTCCACTTTAGTCTAAACCCTTGTTGGTTCGGGCGCGGTGCGCGATTCGGGTAAGAAGGGAGGTTCCCGCGCCGAGCGCCAGGCCGCATCCTGTGGCGGTGGCCGTGTGGACCGTCTCGTCCGCTGGAGCCAGCACCAGGTGCAGGAATCCAAAGACGATCGCCAGTGTTGCCACCAACAGCACCGTGGCCTGGAGGGGCCGCAGCAGATTCAACAGCAACAGTGCGATCGCCACCAACACCAAACCGAGGGCTGCCGGGTTCAACTCCCGTTGGCCCAGCGCAGCCGACCCGAACAGCACGGCCAGAACACCTGCGGCCAAGCTCCAGATCCATCCCGGGCGGTTCAACTCCAGATAGATCAGAAGCACTCCCAAGGTCACCAGCAGCAGAGCCACATCGGGAGAAAGGTGGTGTATCCGATCTAGCCAGAGATGAGCCATAGTGTGCTTCCGCAGACTCCTACTGCTGTACTGGGGGAACCGGTTGCCCGCGCTGCTGAAGCACCAGCTTCAAGGCAATCGCCTGGGAGTCCGTCGGGTTCAGTCGCAGCGCCTGGTCGATGTCCGCCGCGCAGGCCGCCCACTGCTGTTGCGCCAGATCCAGCCGCGCCAGCACCAAAAGCGCCACCGAGTTCGGCTTCAAAATCAGGGATGTCCGCGCCTCATCGCGGGCCCCGGCGTCATCCCCGCTGGCCTCGCGCAGTTGCGCCATTCCGGCATGGGCATCGGCTGAGTTCGGATTAGCCTGCACCGCCAACTGAAACTGCTTCTCCGCCTCCGGAAGCAACCCCTCGGAGAGATATTCGCGGCCGGCCCGGGTGTACTCCACTGCTTGCCTGTCGGCAGGCAATAGCGCCAGACGAACGGCGCGCATCTGGTCTAGCTGAAACTCCTCCTGCCGGAAGCTTGTCTCCGAGTACGTTCTCTCAATCCTCTCCAGCGGGCTGAAGCCGTTATCGATCGCCCCGGTACTTGTTGAAGACTCCTGCCCAGACTGCTGCCCAGACTGCTGCCCGGACTTCTGTCCAGACTCCGCAGTCTCCCCAATATCCTCTGTAAGCCGCGTTCCGGGCGCCACTTCTTTCAACTCCGCCGCGAGTTCCTGGGCCTCCTGGTCGTCCGGCTTCAGGCTCAGCGCCGCCTGTACTTGGCTCTCGGCGTTGGCGGTATCGCCGCGCCGGAAGAGCGCGATGGCCAGGTTGTAGTGGTAGTTCTCATCGGAGGGGTCCAGGCTGGATGCCTTCTCGAACAGGGCTACGCCGTCCTTGCCCTGCCGGCTGATTGCAACAGCCTCGTTGTTCACCACTTCGGGCAGTGGCAGCCGGCTGGCTACAAAAGCGAACGCTTCCTGTGCTCTGGCATAGTTCGCGGAGTTGAACTCAGCGAGCCCCAGATAGAAGTTGGCCTCCAGAGCGATTCGTTTGGATGGGGGAACCTTGGCCAGCGTGGCGGCTGCTGCCTCGAAGTCGCGTTGCGCGTACTGTTCTTTGCCCAACTCCAGCAAAGCTGCCGCGTAGTTTGGCTCCAGCGCAACCGCATCCTCAAGACGCTTCAGCTTCTCCGCATCCGTGGAGGCGTTGATCCCGCGGATATAGTCTTCAAACGCCGGCAGCGGCACTGCGCCCGGAGCCGCCAGAAAAGTTTGCTCCGAGACGAGCAACTGGGGATCCAGACGCTCCGCAACCTTCCACGCAATCGCGTTCTCCGCATCAAACAGACGCATCAGCGCGGATGAGTCATCCACGGGCGGCCAGAGCTGCAGTTGATCGATGGACAACACGCTGGCCTGAATGGTGATAGATCTGTTGGCTGGGCCCTTGGCGGTCTCCCCTGCCGGGGTGCTCCCGGAGTCCGTCCGCACATCGTAGCTGCCGAGGATCACATAGTCCGCATCCAGTTGCTGGGCAATGCGAATCGTGGTGGCGCGCGTCGGTCGAAAGTCAGCAGGCAGCCCCAAATGCTCATAGGCAAAGACGCGGTCATCGTGAGAGATTGTCAGGAAGCCGGCCGAGTTCAGCCGTTTGTTCAGCGTATCCGGAATCGAGTCGCCAATCCAGTTCAGGGATTCGTCGCCGGAGTGGTTGTCGAAGGGAAGCACCAGAACCACGCGGCCGCTGGGAGCCGCGGGCGTCTGTGCGGGTGTCTGCGCCACCGTTGCTGCGCTCGATGCCACGATCGCCAGAAGAGCGGGGAGTAGGACGCAGGCTTTCGGCAGAGACAGCATCCCCTCGATTATAGGCGGTCGCACTCAGTCCCACAGGGCCGATCGGCTGTAGCACGGCGTCCTCGCGCATCCGGTTCCTGGGATCTCATCGTCTGGCAAAGACCTCGCCCATGCGGCGAATCTGGGCTCCGGCGCCGCGCAGCTTCTCTTCCAGGTGTTCATATCCGCGGTCGATGTGATAGACGCGGTCCAGGATGCTCTCTCCGTCGGCCACTAGCGCGGCCAGCACCAGAGCCGCCGATGCGCGCAGGTCTGAGCACATCACCGCCGCCGACTGCAGCCTGGCTCCTCCGCGCACTGTGGCCGTCCGGCCTTGCACGGTGATGTTCGCGCCCATCCGGTTCAACTCGCCCACATGCATGAACCGGTTCTCGAAGATGTTCTCCGTCACAAGGGAGGTTCCGTTGGCCTGGGTCGCCAGCGCCATGAACTGCGCCTGCATGTCGGTGGGGAAGCCTGGATACTCCTCGGTGGTGATATCGCTCGCCAGCAGCCGGTCGCCGGCGCGGGCCCGTACACTCTCCTTGCCCACCTCCAGTTTCACGCCGCACTGTTCCAGCTTTCCGATCACCGCTCCCAGATGCGCGGGGTTGCAGCCTTCCACATGCAGGTCGCCCCCTGTGATGGCTCCTGCGATCAAATAGGTTCCAGCCTCGATGCGGTCCGGGTTGATCCTGTGCCGGGCGCCGTGCAACCTGGCTACGCCTCGCACACGAATCGTCGAGGTCCCCGCGCCCTCGATTTTGGCGCCCATGGCGCGGAGCAGAGCCGCCAGGTCCACCACCTCCGGTTCCCGCGCACAGTTCTCAAACAGGGACTCCCCATCGGCCAGCGCTGCGGCCATCAGCAAGTCTTCGGTGCCTGTCACGGTAATCTTGTCAAAGACGATATGGGCGCCCTTCAAGCGGTTTGCCCGCGCCTCCAAATAGCCATGCTCCTGGAGAATGGTGGCGCCCATCGCCTCCAGGCCCTTGATGTGCAGATCGATGGGCCGGCCCCCGATGGCGCAGCCCCCCGGCATCGCTACTCGCGCCATGCCGGTGCGCGCAATCAGGGGTCCCAGCACCAGCGAGCTGGCGCGCATGGTCTTCACGATCTCATACTTCGCAACCGGATCGCTGAGCACGGCGCAGCGGATCGAGGTACGATGCTGAGCGCGGCCATATCCCAGCTCTACCTCAGCGCCCATGGACTCCAGCAGTCTGCGCTCGGTCTCAATATCCCGTACCTGCGGAACGTTCTCAAGGATCACTTCGTCTTCGGTCAGAATCGCCGCGGCCATGCAGGGCAGGGCAGAGTTCTTTGCCCCTGAGATCTTGATGCTGCCCTGCAGCGGGTTGCCCCCGCGAATCACAAACTTGTCCATGGATCCAGTGTAGATGTGCGGTTTACCGGAAAGCTGCGGCGCCGCTGAGGAAATCGCTCCTCACGAGGCTGGTAGGCCTGTTGTTGTTGTCAGTCCTGTCCGGCCGATGGTCTGAACACGCAGATGCAGAGAGGAGTCTTGCTGGACAGAATCCACCGGTATGCTGGTAACCCTGCCTTTACTTCGTAAGGGTGTCGTTCTGCGTGGCCTGCCGGGATGGGAGCGCCTCTTCGCTATTCCAGAGCGCGGTGTTCCAGAGTACCGCATCCCAAAGCACAGGGACTATGACCTCTCCATCCCTGTGAGCTTTCCACCCGACCAAGTAGGTGCGGGAATCAGAGTTCCAGCCGTGAATCCTCGATGGCCAGACGCACATTGCCGTCCGACTGTTGCAGCCGCCGCACGGCTTCCATCTTGTCGACGTTGGCTTTCAACATAACCACGGCGATGGGGATCGATTTTCCCGCCGACTTGATGGTCCGGATCGCCGTTTCGCGGTCGATCCCGCAGACTTTCATCAGCACCCGGATGCCGCGCTCCACCAGCTTGGCGTTCTTCATGTGAACGTTCACCATCAGGTTGTCGTACACATAGCCCAGCCGGGTCATCGCTCCGGTGGTAATCATGTTCAGAATCATCTTCTGCGCGGTTGAGGCCTTCATGCGCGTCGACCCGGAGACGATCTCGGGCCCGACCTCTGCACAGATGGTCATGTCCGCCACTTTGGAGAGGTTTGAGTTCGCATTGCAGGTGATCGCGGCGGTCTTGGCGCCACAGGAACGGGCATACTCGGTGGCGCCCACAACATAAGGAGTTCGCCCCGAAGCCGACACGCCGATGACGATGTCCTTGCGCGTAGGCCGGCGGCGGGCGATATCGCGCTGCCCCAGCTCCGGCTGGTCCTCATTGACATCAGAGGCGCTGGCCAGCGCCTTTGGCCCGCCCGCCATGATGTACTGCACCTGTTGCGGAGCCGTGGAGAAGGCGGGGGGGCATTCGGAGGCGTCCAATGCGCAGATTCTTCCTGAAGAGCCGGCGCCCACATAGATCAGGCGTCCGCCGTCACGCAGGGAGCGCGCGACCGTATCGATCACCTCGGCAATTTCGGGCAGGGCCTTTTTGACGGCCGCTGCAACCTTTGCATCTTCGTGATTGATGATTCGGGCAATCTCGATTGCGGATTTTGTATCCAGCCCTTCGGATGCCTCATTTTGCCGTTCGGTGGAGAGGTTATCGAGATCGCTCCCCGTCCCAGCCAAGGTCTCGTCGCTCGGCGTTGAAGACATGGTCATTGTAGCCATAGGATCTCCATCATTAGTGTAGCGCATCTAGTTCGGATACGGTTCCGTTCGCCGTTTTCATCGTGATCCTCCGTGATCCTCCGTGATCCTCTTAGATCAGCCTGCGCCTGAAGTTGAGCTCTCGGTTGGGCAAAGGATCCGCATTAGGGAAGAAGCTCTGCTTGTGGCGGGGAAAGCGCGCGGTAAAAGCCTCTCAATTGTTGCCCTTGCTGATACTCTGTTGGTCTACGCCTTTAAGCCTTGGATTTCAGTGAGGTACCTGCAGCTATGAGACAAATCTCCCGCTGGACTGCCCATCTTGCCGTCTCCGCTGTCGCGCTGCTCCAGCTTTCATCCAGAGTCTCCGGTCAGTCCTCGCCGACCGCTGCGTCTGCCTTGGCCGGCCCGCAGGTCGCCCTGCAGCAACGGATCCAGCAGATGATCGATGTTCGCGCAAAGGCCGGACTTGGCCATACCGCTCTTTACGCCATTCAACTCAACACAATGAAGACCGTAGGGGTGGACTCTGACCTCCCGGTCGCCACCGCTTCGGTCATCAAGCTCAGCATTCTGTACCATGCCATGGTCGAGATTCGCCAAGGCAAGGCGCGCTGGAACGAGCCCATTGTTTTGCATCCCCACGAAGCCGTGGGCGGCTCTGGAATCCTCACCTTTCTGGATGCCCCCGTCACCCTCACCCTCAAGGATGTCCTGACCCTGATGGTGATCGTCAGTGATAATACGGCCGCCAACCTGGCCATGGACCGCTTTGGCATCGAAGCTGTCAATGCGCGCCTGCAGGCTCTGGGCCTTGAGCATACGCACCTTTACAAAAAGGTGATGGTTCCCGCCACGATGCCCATGCCTGCCGATCAACCCAAGTTCGGCCTGGGCAAGACCACCCCGCGAGAGATGGCCTACCTCATGGAGACCATCGGCCTCTGCCATCTTCACCAGATCGGCACGGCCACTCACCCGGGCGATGCCCGCTTTGCCCCGGTTGACAACGCGGATCGGGCCGTCTGCTCCGTCGCTCTGAACATGCTGAAGAACCAGTTCTACCGCGAGACGATTCCTCGCTATTTGGAAGCCGTTGACACCACGGAAAACGGAACGGCGATCGCCAGCAAGACTGGTTCTCTGGATGCGGTTCGGAACGACGTCGCCATTGTGATGGGCAAGACCGGTCCGATGATTCTCTCCATCTTCACCTTTGACAATCGCGACCATGGGTGGACGGTGGACAATGAAGGTGAGATGACGATCGCACGGCTGGCCAGGGACATTGTCACGGCATGGTCGCCTGCCGGACTCGATGGCAAATACCTCGTCCCTGGGCTGAATCTGCCAGATTCCTCCACGGAGCCCTGTCCCCCCGCGCCCTGAGTCCCACCATGAGTCTTGGACTTCGTCTAATCTGTATGCTTGAAGATGGCCAATCGCCCGAACTTCCAGCCGAAGAGTCCTTCCAGACGTGCCTGAAATGAACTCCTTATCAACGCCAGATCCGCTCGACCCCAAACCCCGGTCTTCTCAACCCGCCAACGGCGCGGAAGCAGCCCAGCACAGTGCGGCCCCCGTGCCTGAACAACTCGCTGGTGGCCAGGGCGCCGCCGATGGCAACGTAGCGGCTCCGCTTTCCTCCAGAAGACCCGTCCGTTCCGGTTCATGGACGCGCGACATGTTGGTCTCGCTGGCCATCTCCCTGTTCATCATTCTCTTTCTTTATCAGCCGGTGCGCGAGGAAGGCACCAGCATGCTGCCGCATCTGGAGGATCAGGACCGGCTATTCATCAACAAATTCGTCTATCACTTTGAGTCCATTCAGCGGGGAGATGTCGTCGTCTTTCTTTATCCCCGCGACCATACCAAGAGCTACATCAAGCGGGTGATCGCGCTACCAGGCGACAGGCTCCGCATTGTGCGCGGCATAGTCTATGTCAACGGCCGCAGGCTCAAAGAGCCTTACGTTCCGGCTCGCTTCCGTGACGACCGCTCCGTGCCGGAGATGACCATTCCGAAGCACGAGTGCTGGGTGATGGGTGACCATCGCAACATCTCCAGCGACAGCCGCGACTTTGGCCCCATTTCAATCTCGCTGATCTACGGCAAGGCAGCCTTTGTTTACTGGCCGGTGGACCAGGCAGGCGTGGTCCACTAAAGCCTTTCCGTGCAGGTGTTACCCGATGCTGCGACCGTTTTGGGCGTCTGCTCCACCGAAGACGCTGCGGCAAGCCTGCTTCGGGAAACTCCTCCACACGGGGATTCCGGAGGCGAGCCGCTGGCAGGAATCGCCGCGGAACTCGCAGGCGGCTCCGCTACTCGTAGTGCACGATGCTGGCGAAGGTTGCCGGAACCAGACTCGCGCCGCCCACCAGGGCTCCATCAATCTGCTCCTGGGCCATCAACGCGCTGATGTTTTCAGGTTTGACGGACCCTCCATACAAGATGCGCGTATCCTGGGCGATTTGGGAGCCGCAACAGTGCGCCAACTCCTGACGAATCATCGCATGAGCTTCGGCGGCGATCTCCGGGGTCGCCGTGGCCCCGGTTCCAATCGCCCAGACGGGTTCGTACGCGATCACCAGGCGCTGTGCCTCAGCAGCGGAGACATTGTGGAGCGCTGCTCGCATCTGGGTCCGCAAGACCTCTTCGGTCTGTGAGTTCTCGCGTTCGGCCAGAAGTTCACCAACACAGACGATCGGTGTCATTCCATGGCTGATCGCCGCCTTCAACTTCAGGTTTACCCGCTCAGAGGTCTCATTGAAGTACATCCGTTGTTCGGAGTGGCCAAGCAGTACATTCCGGCAGCCAATCGAGAGAAGCATCGTCGGCGACGTCTGTCCCGTATAGGCTCCCTCATTCAGCCAGTGCATATTCTGCGCCCCGGCTTGAACGTTGGTTCCGGCGACGGCTTCAATCACGGAAGCCAGAGATGTCACCGTGGGAAACAGCAGAATCTCATCCCGGTGATGACCCTCCACCAGGGGAAGGAAGTCACTCACAAAGGCGAGCGACTCTTTAGGTGTCTTGTACATCTTCCAATTTCCGGCAATGATCGGCTTACGCATCTTTCTCCCTATTTACCTGCGAAGATCTTCTGTGCCAGTGTCATGCGACCGCTGGATCTGCTGAGTGGGCATGCTGAAGGAAGGAGCGGTGGCGCGCATGCTCCTGGAAGTGGAACGATAGGGAAGATGCCGAGCCGAGGCTGCGCGCGCGACCGGTGCGGGCAAAGCTCCCTGCACCCTTACCGCACACCACGCCGACGTCTCTTCTCTGGGCTTCATGAACTTACTTGTCGGTCAGGGCAGCCACTCCGGGAAGGACTTTGCCCTCCAGGAACTCCAGGCTTGCTCCCCCGCCCGTGGAGATGTGGGTGATCTTGTCCGCAACGCCGGAGTGATGCAGTGCCGCTACAGAGTCTCCGCCGCCCACGATGGTGATCGCGTCATTGTTGCGGGCCAGGGCGTTGGCGATCGCGTTGGTGCCCTTGGCGAAGGCGGGAAGCTCGGCTACTCCCATGGGTCCGTTCCATACCACCGTAGCCGCCTCGGCAATCTCTTCGGAGAAGAGCTTCACCGTAGCCGGTCCGATGTCCAGGGCCATCCAATCTTCCGGGAAGGGTCCATCACCGCTGAACACCTGGGTCCGCGCGTCCGCGGCAAACTTGTCCGCAAGCACATGGTCCACCGGCAGCAGGAACTTCACGCCCCGCTCTGCAGCCTTGTCCATGGCCGCCTTGGCCACATTCAGCTTGTCCATCTCCACCAAAGACTTGCCTGTGGTCTGCCCATTGGCGTTCAAGAAGGTGTAGGTCATGCCTCCGCCGATCAGCAGGGAATCCACCCGGTCCAGAAGAGCATTGATCACTTCAATCTTGTCCGATACTTTGGCTCCGCCGATAATCGCGACAAAGGGACGGAACGGCTCGCTGACCGCTTTACCCAGGTAGTTCAGCTCCTTCTCCATGAGCATGCCGGCGGCCGATTGCGCTACAAAATGGGTGATTCCCTCGGTGGAGGCGTGGGCTCGATGGGCTGCCCCAAAGGCATCGTTCACATACAGGTCGCACAACGCCGCAAGCTTTCTGGCAAACTCCGGATCGTTGGCCTCTTCACCGGAGTGAAAGCGCAGGTTTTCCAGCAGCAGGGTCTGCCCCGGCTCAAGATTGTTGGACATCTCCTCAGCCACAGGGCCCACGCAATCGGGAGCGAACGCCACATTCTCGTCGGCGTCCAGTACGCCATCCAGCAGCATCCGCAGCCGCGCCACTACCGGGCGCAGGCTCATCGAATCCACCTTCTTGCCCTTGGGTCTTCCCAAGTGTGCCGCCAGAATGACCTTTGCTTTGCGCCGCAGAGCATACTCTATCGTCGGAATCGTCTCGCGAATACGGGTGTCATCCGTTATCGCGCCCTCTTTGGAGAGAGGCACATTGAAGTCCACACGAATCAAGACACGCTTGGCGGTAAGATCGAGATCGCGAATTGATAGCTTTGCCATTGGTAGAAGAATAACTGAACTTGACCGGAGTTGAATAGTTCAATTTCCTGCCGTTGCGCGGAGGCTCTGTGGCGAGAGACACGCCGGCGCCGCGCGGGATTTTGTCTTTCTCCAGTCACCTTCCTTGGCGTGCCCGCTCCGCGCCATCACTCGCCAGGGTCAGGGGCTTCTCGATGGCGGCGTGCTCAAGCCAGCCGAACGATGCAACCAGCGGCAGAACCGCGGACGGAGGCGCGTCCCGGAGGGATCGTCCCTCCAATGGATCTCCACCCGTCGTCACCTTCCGCTCTCGATCAGGATGCGGCCTAAACACAGCATGAAGTTCGCGCCGGCTTCCTCTCTGGCTTCCAATCGCCATCGATCCAGGCGTCGCTTCTTTTGCGATCCTTCTTCAAGACTCGATGACAGCTTCTGCCTCCATCTCGAGTCTCCACTTGAGATTCAGCAGCGCGGCTACCACCATGGTCGAAGCCGGGCGAATCTCGCCGAAGACCTCACCATGGGCGCGCCTTACCTCCTCCCAGTCCTCGGCACGGGCCAGAAAGATCCGCGTCCGCACCACATCTTCAAAGCGTGCGCCGGCCTGTGCGAGCGCCTTTCCAATCAGACTCAGCACCACGCGGGTCTGTTCAGCCGTCGACATCTCTTCGGCTCCTACCGGCCCTGTGCCGGAGACGTGCACCACCCTGCCCACTCGCGCCGCGCGCGAAAATCCAATCACCGGCTCATAAGGGGATGTTCCCGCAATATTTGTCCGTTCCATCTCTGCCTTCCTCTCTGGTTAGCCATGTCAGGCGCCGCATCGTCTCTCCCAAGGGCAAGAGGCTCCACGCCGCCGCATCGTTGCTTCTCTCCAGGGTACGGCGCTGCCATGCAAGATGGCGTCCTGCCTAATCTTCCACTCCTGCCAGGCTGGTTCTTGAGGGAGTGCGCGGTCATGGTTCGTCGCAGAACAGACAAGCGAGCTTTGCCACAAAGAGAGAAGGGAACGGAGACCGCGGGGTCGCCGTTCCCTCCCTATCTCTTTTTGCGAGTCTTTACAGTCCCTTTGTCTTGAGAAACAGGATCAGATCACGCACCCGGCACGAGTAGCCCCACTCGTTGTCATACCAGCTAATCACCTTGCCGGTGTTGGCGATGACCTTGGTGAGCTTGCTATCCACGATGCTGGAGAGCGGATTGCCCCTAAAATCGACGGAGACCAACTCTTCGTCGGTATAGCCGAGGATTCCCTTCATGGCGCCCTCGCTGGCCGCTTTGAACGCTGCGTTGACGGTCTTGGTATCGATCGGCTTTTCGGTGACAAACGTAAGATCCACCACCGAGACGTTTGGCGTTGGGACGCGAACCGCAAATCCATCCAGCTTGCCGTCCATCGCAGGGATCACCAGCTTCAGCGCCTTGGCTGCGCCTGTGGAGCTGGGAATCATGCTCATGCCGGCGGCTCTTGCGCGGCGCAGATCCTTGTGTGGCGCGTCCAGAACCACCTGATCGTTCGTGTAGCTGTGGATCGTCGTCATGATGCCGGAGGCGATCCCAAAGTTGTCGTGAATGACTTTGACCACGGGCGCCAAGCAGTTGGTGGTGCAGCTTGCGTTTGAGATCACATGGTGCTTGGCAGCGTCATACTTGTCGTCATTCACGCCCAGAACCACGGTCAGATCTTCGTTCGAGGCTGGAGCCGAGATAATCACCTTTTTGACGGTGCTGCCCAGATGTGCCTTCGCCTTGGTGGCGTCGGTAAAGAAACCGGTGGATTCCACAACGATCTCTGCGCCCACGGAAGCCCAGTCCAGCTTGGCCGGGTCGCGCTCCGCAAACACCTTGATTGCCTTGCCATCGATCAGGATCGAGTCCTCGGTCGCTGAGATGCTGTTCTTCAGATTGCCCAAAATCGAGTCGTGCTTCAGCAGATGCGCCAGCGTCGACGGTGTGGTCAGATCATTGACTGCAACAAACTCAATGTCGGTATTGCCGAGTGCGCTGCGTAATACGTTCCGTCCAATGCGTCCGAAGCCATTGATGCCTACCTTGACTGCCATAATCCCTCATTTCTTCAGAGTTCTTTCCATTGATCAAACTAACAAAGCCCACCCGCAATCGCAAACTGGAGGGCGGCCTGGAGGGCGGCCAGGCCCTGACCCGCGCGGAGAGGTTGCATCGGTTTGCACTGTTTTTGCGGCAGGGGGGCGGCTTGTGTTACAAACCAGCTATGCGCGAATGGTTGCGCGATATGCTCATGAGAAGACGTTCCAAGCGTGGTCCGAACGAGTCGGAGTCCACCGGCAAGATTGGTCAGGAACTTCCTGCAAACCAACCTGCACCCCTCCAGCCTTCCTATCCAGCGCCCCTGCCTTCGGCGGTCGTGCAGACCGAGCCGGCGGAGCCCACCCCGACGCCTGAGCCTGCTCCGTCACCGCAGGCTCCATCGTCTGCGGCAGAGCCCTCCGAGCCGCGTCTGATTCACGAACTTCAGCCTGACTCCCTGGCCACTCCGCCCGCCAGTCCAGAGGCGGTTCCTTCCAGGAGCCCCCGCGGCTACGTCGTGCTCACCATTGGCCTCCCGGGTTCGGGCAAGACCACCTGGTACAAGCGTCGCGGCGTCACTCCTCTCTCCAGCGACCTGCTGCGCAATCTTCTCTTCGATGACATCACCGAGCAGCGTTATCAGGGCCTGGTCTTCAGCACGTTGCGCAGCCTGCTTCGGGCCCGCCTGATCGCCAAGATGCCATGGAACTACGTGGATGCTACCAATCTCAGTCCTCATGAGCGTCGCCAGTGGATCAAGATGGCGAAGTCCTTCGGCTATGAGGTGCATGCGGTCTTCTTTGATGTTCCCTTGGCCGTGTGCCTGGAGCGCAACTCGAAGCGCGATCGCCAGGTCACCGACGATGTCATGCACAAGATGGCCGAGCGACTCCGTCCACCGGCCTTCAAAGAGGGTTTCGACAAGATCACTGTGGTTCGAGTTAAAGGCGCCTCTCCGGCCACCAAAGCGATCGCCGAACAGGGAGGCGCGGCGCCTGCGCCTGAGTCCATTCCTGGGCCAGAGTCCGATGCAGCGTCAAGTCTCGGAGCTGAGGGCTGAGAGCTTGTTGAAAGGCAACGTTTCGGCCTTCGATGAGGATGTCGACTTCCCCTATTCGGTTAAAGTCAGAAGAATCAACGAGGCTGGAACTGAGCAGGAGTCACCTTGCCGGCGCCACGGCCGCCCGCCGATGGATCCGTGCCATTGGCGCCATCGGCAACTGCGTGAAGAACAATCTGATCGACGAAGACCCAGATACCGGTAGCGAGGCGGCTGGGCTTTGCATTCCGCTTCATCTGGTTCATGATGGAGTGGAGCGAGGTCCCTGATGCAAAAATCCGCCCTCCCCGAGCCTTGGCTGCGTGGCACCCACAACGACATCGATCCCATCCGTCGCGGCATCCTCCATGCCTTGGATCTCTGCGGCGAAGATGCCTCCCACTGGTGCAAGACTTTGCGCGACGACCAGCTCCTTGATCGTCCCGCGGGTCTTCCGCCCATCGTCTTTCATCTGCGCCACATCGTCCGCTCGCTGGACCGCCTGCTCACGTACGCGGAAGGCAAACAGCTCAGCGCGGCTCAACTGGATGCTCTCAAGAGCGAACTCGATACGAGGGGTCTGCACCCCAGCTCCATCTCCGAGGTCTTCGACGAGTTTCGCACCGGGCTGAGGAGAGCGGCCGACCGCATCCGCTCCATCTCTCCGGATCGCTTCCATGAATCGGTTCACATCGGGAAGAAGCAATTGCCTGCTACGGTTGGCGGTCTTCTGGTCCACTGCGCAGACCACAGTCAGCGGCACATCGGCCAACTCATCACCACGGTCAAGGTTCTGCAGTTTACGGTGCCAGACAGAGAATAGAGGCGGAAGAGCATGCAGGTTGGAGCGACCGCTCCAATCTGCATGCCCCATGGAGAGACTTCTCCTCGTCTCTTGAAGCAGCCTGGAGTGCCGAGGCAGGCTCCTGGTGCGCTTGCTGCAAAGCCGCTCTACAGGGGAGTTTGCTTCAAACCTCTGCCGGCCGCTCCCACTCGGTGAACACAAACTCCCGCAGCGGCTTGCGTGTTCTCGCCGCCTTCTCCATCTCGCGGTAGATCATGGGCAGCGCATCCGGATCGCCCGGATATCCCAGCGCCCAGGCGGCGCCGACCTCGAACTCCTCGGGGATTGCAAAGTTTTTGCGCGCTCTTTCTTTGTCCACGCCGCCCATGCCGTGCGTTTGCAACCCTAGCGCCGTTGCTTGCAGGCTCATGTTCGCCGATGCGGCTCCGGTATCGTGCAGGCAGAGCGGGTTGGGATAACCGTTGGCGGAGAAGACCGTCTTGCTTGCCGACAGGATCAGCACCGGCGCGGTCTTGGCCCACACCTGGTTGAACTCTACCAGGGCATCCAGGATCTTCTCGTAGGTCGTCTCGCCCCTTCGGCCCACCAGAAATCGCCAGGGCTGCTCGTTGTAGCTCGATGCGGCCCAACCGGCGGCGGTAAAGATCTTGGTCAGATCGGCGTCCGTGACGGGCTGATCGGAAAAGGACCGCGGACTCCAGCGCCGGCGGATCACTTCGAGGACTCCATCGTCCACCTGCGCAGACTTCACATCTTCATCGATCGTCATGTTCTCTCCTGCCTTTGGATTGGACGCGCCACATGCGCCATGGTTGCGTGGTGACGTCCTTTCTAGACCTCTGGCTGCGCATCGGGAGGCATTTGGCAGCCTTCGATTATCCGATCAGGTGCCCCATCTTGTTGCGCTTGGTCTCCAGGTAGCGCTTGAAGGTTGGCTCCGCAGGAATAATGGCGGGAACTCGTTCCACCACTTGAACTCCAGCATCCTTCAGCGCTTGTACCTTCTCCGGATTGTTGGTAATCAGCCGAACCGCGGGGATGTGCAGGGCTTTGAGAACCTCAGCCGGCAGTTCAAACTCGCGGTAGTCGGCGCGAAAGCCCAGCTTCAAGTTGGCCTCGATCGTGTCCAGTCCCTTGTCCTGCAACTCGTAGGCGCGCAACTTGGCCATCAGCCCAATGCCGCGGCCTTCCTGCTCCTCATACAGCAGCACTCCCGCACCCTCCTTGGCGATCAGTCCCAACGCCATATGGAGCTGATCGTGACAGTCGCAGCGCAGGGAGTGAAAGACGTCGCCGGTCAGACACTGGGAGTGGATTCTCACCAGTGGAGGCGCAGCCGAGAGATCCCCCATCGTTAATGCCACCAGACCATCCACATGCTTGAGAGAAGCGCTGCCGGGCTCGGCCACGCCTTCAAACCCCAGAATGCGAAAGTGTCCCCATCGGGTGGGGAAGTCGGCGCTGGCAACTCTGCGTACCTTGCTATACGGCATATACCATTATAGATTCCCGAAATTTGCTCTGGATGCATAGCATCGGGCTCCTCCGCAAGCCGCCTTCAGCCGGGAGCCGGCTTCGGCGAGTAGAGTTAAGGATGTGCATGCCAGCGACTCCAAGTTGATCTGGATTACCCTGCTGGTGGAACTGGGCGTTGCAGCCGCGGTGGCCAGCTCGCTCGCCCGCTCCTCCAGCTTCAAGCGTCTGCTGCTGCGCAAGCATCGCACCTCCCGTGAGTCGCTGCAGTTGACTGCCTGGATCTGCGTTCCGCTCATGCTTGGCGTACTCATCCGCGTGCGTGTGCCCAACTTTCTGGCTGCGGACATCTCGCTCCAGGCTACGGCGATTCTGGGCCTGTTACTCGGTCCCTGGGCCGCTATGGTGGGAGGTGCGGCTCTTGCTCTTCCCGCGCTGGCTCATCGGGAGTTCTTTGCTCTTCCCGTCAACCTTCTGGTGGCGGCCATCTTCGGCGCCTACCGCCGTATCGGCGGCGAGGAGAACATCTGGACCTTTTCTCCGCTGATCGACCTGAGTCTCTATCGCTGGATTCGACGCACCGTCTCCTGGCCGCATCTGGACCGGCAGATCTCCCTTCTGCTTCTGCTAATGGCTACCGAGTTCGCGGCCAGCATGATCTCGCACCTGTATCCCCGCCACTACTTCGCTCTCTACTCCAGCTCCTGGTTCATGGAACTGGCCATCTGCGCCTGTGCTCCCGTGGTGGTCGGGATCCCGCTGAAGATCTGGAACGCCGTCCGCATCGAGCACAAGCTGGAAGAGCAATCCCGCCTGCTGCTGGAGGCGCGCCTGGACGCGCTGCAACGCCAGATCAATCCGCACTTTCTCTTCAACACCCTGAACTCCATCGCTTCGCTGGTTCGCTCGCAGCCGGACCTGGCGCGTGAGATGATCGTCAAACTCAGCAACATTCTGCGCGTGCTGCTGCGCGGCCGCGATGCCTTCGTTCCGCTCCGCGAAGAGCTTGATTTTACTGACGACTATCTGGACATCGAGGTCGTCCGCTTCGGGAACAAGCTGCGCGTGGTGAAAGAAATAGCTCCCGATACACTGGATATCGCCGTGCCCAGCATGTTGCTCCAGCCGCTGATTGAAAACAGCATCAAGCATGGTCTAGAGCCGCGCATCTCCGGCGGCGCCATCACCCTCCGCAGCCGCGTCGCCGACGGCCAGTTGTTGCTGGAGATCGAGGATGATGGAGTGGGCATTGAACCCGGAGGGCCCACTCAGGAGCCGCTGAGCGGTCTGCTTCGCGAAGGTTCCGGCATCGGCATGCGCAACGTGCGCGAGCGCATTCAGGTTCTCTACGGCGATGAGGCTCACGTAGAAGTTGTCAGCCGTCCGGGGCGCGGCACCCGGGTGAGTTTGCGCATGCCGCTGGCCACCCGCGAAGAGGGGGATGAGCTGCTTGCCCTGCTCACCGAAACTGTGCGGCAATCGCTCCATAGCATCGAAACCCAGCGCCGCCGCTTTGCTAAAATGAGGCCGGTGGAGCCGCCCAATGAATGATCTTGTCGGCGTGATCTCCGGGGCCGCAGGCAATCCCATCGCAGTCGATCGCAGGCCCGCCCTCGCAGATCGACTCCAGCACCGCATCACGCATCCAACTCAACGTACCAAGTCAACCAGACCGAGGAAATCAATGACCGAAATCGTCTCCATCCATGCACGTGAAATTCTGGACAGCCGCGGAAACCCCACTGTGGAAGCCGATGTGACTCTCTCCGAGGGCGTGCGTGGCCGCGCCGCTGTCCCCAGTGGAGCCTCTACGGGCGAACATGAGGCCGTAGAGCTTCGCGACGGCGATAAGACGCATTACCTTGGCAAGGGCGTCCTCAAGGCCGTCGAAAACGTCGAGTCCGTCATCGCTCCTGAGCTTACGGGCATGGATGCCGCCAATCAGAGGCTGATCGACAGCACCATGATCGCGCTGGACGGCACCGCCAACAAAGGCAACTTGGGAGCCAATGCCATTCTGGCCGTCTCCATGGCCTGTGCTCGCGCTTCGGCAGAGGCCCTTGGCCTGTCCCTCTATCGCTACCTCGGCGGCGCCAACGCCAGCATCCTGCCCACGCCGATGATGAACATTCTCAACGGTGGCGCCCACGCCGATAACAACGTCGACTTCCAGGAGTTCATGGTGATGCCCGTTGGGGCCGGAAGCTTTGCGGACGCCCTGCGCTGGGGCGCTGAGGTCTTCCACACTCTCAAAGGCGTGCTCAAGAAGAAGGGTTACAACACCGCCGTCGGCGACGAGGGTGGCTTCGCTCCTTCCCTCAAGTCCAACGTCGAAGCCATTGAGGTCATTCTGGAGGCCATCACCCTGGCCGGCTACACTCCTGGCGAGCAGATCGCCATCGCTCTGGACCCGGCCGCCAGCGAGTTCTTCAACAAAGAGCTTGGCAAGTACGTCTTCAAGAAATCGGACAAGAGTGAGAAGACCTCCGCTCAGATGGCCGAGTTCTGGGCCGACTGGGTTCGCCAGTATCCCATCGTCAGCCTCGAAGATGGCCTGGATGAGAACGATTGGCAGGGCTGGAAGCTGCTCACCGAGAAGCTCGGCAGCAAACTTCAACTCGTCGGCGACGATCTGTTTGTCACCAATACCGCCATTCTCGAGCGCGGCATTCAAGAGGGGGCGGCCAACTCCATCCTCATCAAACTCAACCAGATCGGTAGCGTCTCAGAGACCTTTGATGCCGTCGATCTGGCTCGCCGCAACGGCTACACCGCCGTCATCTCCCACCGCTCCGGAGAGACAGAGGATACCTTCATCGCGGACTTCGCCGTGGCCACCGGGGTCGGGCAGATCAAGACCGGATCGGCCTCCCGTACGGACCGCATCGCCAAGTACAACCAGCTCCTGCGTATTGAGGAGGAGTTGGGCCAGACTGCCCGTTATCTGGGCCGCGCCTCCGTCAACCACGCTGTCTAGTCCACGCTGGAACAGGCGCGCCACAAGGTGGCCTCGCGTGGTTCTTCCCATGGAAAGAGCCACGCTTCACGGCGTCTGACAGCGCTTCACAAGGTCCTGCACCCCTCCCTGTGCGATCTTTCCCACTCTTCCCTCAACCAAGCCAAGGAGGCTGGCCTTTATGAGAACAACGCCACCGGTGATCCTCACTATTCTCGACGGCTGGGGTCACCGCGCCGAAACCCGCGGCAACGCCATCGCTCTGGCGCGCAAGCCAAACTATGACAAGTTGCTGCGCGAGTACCCCAACACGCTGATCCAGGCCAGCGACCATTACGTCGGTCTTCCTGACGGGCAGATGGGCAACAGCGAGGTTGGCCATCTCAACATTGGCGCCGGCCGGATCGTGCGCATGGACATCACGCGCATCGATATGGCCATCGACTCAGGCGAGTTCTTCTCTGACCCGACGCTGCTGGGGGCGATCAAGGTCGCTGAGCAGGGCCATGCTTTGCACCTCATCGGGCTGGTTTCCGACGGCGGCGTCCACTCCCAACAGCGTCACCTGAATGCGCTTCTGCGCCTGGCCGCGCAGCACAATCTCAAGCGAGTGTATGTTCATGCCTTTCTTGACGGCCGCGATACGCTGCCCACCAGTGGCGCCGGTTACCTCCAGGAACTGGAGCAGAAGTTCACCGAGTATGGCGTCGGCCAACTGGCCAGCGTCAGTGGCCGCTACTACGCCATGGACCGCGACTTCCGCTGGGAGAAGATTGCCAAGGCTTTTCGCGCCACGGTTACGGGTGATCCGGCCGGCGGCAAGTACCGCGACCCTGTCAGCCGCGTCAAAGAGAGCTACAACAACGGAGTCACCGATGAGTTCGTCGAACCGTTCGTCTGTGTCGACTCCAACGAGCATCCCATCGGCCTGATCGCAGATGGCGATGCGGTGATCTGTTTCAACTTTCGCGCCGATCGCGCCCGCCAGATCACCCGGGCCCTCACTCGCCGCAGCGGACTCACCGCGGACGCCGGCCTTGGTCTTCCCCGGGCTGCGGAGCTCAACGAAGAGATTCCGTTGCACAGCGTCCCTGCCAACCTGCACTACGTCATGATGACGCAGTATGATCCCAAGTTCACCCTGCCCATGGTGATTCCACCTGAGAGCATGGACAACATCCTGGCCAATGTGATGGCCACGGCTAATCTGCGCAATCTGCGCGTTGCGGAGACGGAGAAGTACGCCCATGTCACGTACTTCTTCAACGGTGGCGTTGAAAAGCCCTTTCCCGGAGAAGACCGGGAGCTGATTCCTTCGAAAAAGGTCGCCACCTATGACCTGGCTCCAGAGATGTCAGCCGAAGGCATCGCCGACGTGGTGGTCAAATCGATCAACGACACGGCCTTCGACGTGATCATCGTGAACTTCGCCAATGCGGACATGGTGGGTCACTCAGGCAAGATCGAGCCCACGGTCAAGGCGGTGGAGGCCATAGACGTCCAACTCGGGCGGATCTACAAGGCCATTCAGCATCACAACGCCAACTGGATCATCTCCGCTGATCATGGCAACGCCGAACTACTGATCGACCCGGTCACGGGTGGCCCGCACACCGCCCATACCACCAACCCCGTTCCCTTCATCCTGGTCACCGACCAGGGCAAGAACTTTGGCCTTCGCTCGGGCGGCTCGCTGCGCGATATCTCACCCACCATCCTTGGTCTGCTGAAGCTGGGTTTGCCCCGGCAGATGACTGGAGGCGATCTGCGTGTTCCTTTGGCGGAGACCGCCGAGGCAGCGAAGGCATAGAGCATTTCTGCTGTAGGTGTAGCTGGGGTCTCGACACCGATGGGCGTTTTCCACCAAAGAAGACGCCACGGCACGTCCCTTCCAGGATACCCAGCAACAGGAGAAATACTTTAGCCCAGCAGGCTCACCTGCTGGGGAGGCCAACGGGGGGAACGCCCATGGAGCTTCTGGTGTTGGGTTACGTCTGCGCTGAAGAGGCGCTATCCTGCAGGGTTTTGCCTGTGCAGCCATAGGCGCAGTTGGCTCACGTTCAGGTCCAGCCGCTCGAACGTGTAGCTCAGCATCTCGTGGGCAATCCGTTTGGCTGCATCCACTTTGTCGATATGCCCCAACGGTTCGCGTGGACAGGTGTAGACGCTCAATCCTGCCCGCTTGCACAGTAGTGCGATTCGAAACAGGTGCGTCCCATCGCTGACGACGATGAGGTGGCGAAGATGACGCTCGGCTGCAATCCTAGCCAGGCTGGCTACCTGTTGCTCGGTATCGAAGGACTTCGTTTCGGCGATGATCTGGCCGTACGGCACGCCGTTGGCCAGCAGATAGTCGCGTCCCACGCCGCCCTCCGTCTCTCCGGAATCCTTCTCGAAACCGCCCCCCAGCGTGATGACCAGCGGCGCCATCCCTTCGTCGAAGAGGGAGACCGCTTTGTCCAGCCGGGCGCGCAACACTGGGGAAGGTCTTCCCACGTACTCCGCTGCGCCAAACACGGCAATGGCGTCCGCAGGCCGTGCGTTATCCCGTTCAGCGGTCGCGAGGATCTGGCGATACACCCAAGTGAACCATCCCGTGGCGGCCAGCAGCAGGGCAAGCACCGCCCAGCGCAGCCAGTGGATTTCTCCCGCTCTGCGCCGCATAGGACGTATGCCAACTGCCATGTCCACTCTTCCCTGGTTCCCCGGTTTGGCTGCTACGGTATCCATGAGTTGCGCAACCAATCTTCAGTATGCCGCGATCGGTTGTGTGGAATCCAGTTTCCCGGGCAGAGCTTGCGCCCACCTCACAACCATTTTGGTCTAGCGTTAATGCTGCAGGGCGAGGGCCACCTCATAGGTTGGAATGGCGCCTTCGCGCAGGATCGTCCAGGAGTTTCCGCCCCCGCTCAGATCCACGATGGTGGTAGCCACCGCCCTTGCGGTCGGCCCGCCATCCACAATGATGGGAATCTTGTCGCCAAACTGCTCTCGTACACAGGCGGCGTAGGTGCACTCGGCGCGACCGCTCAGATTCGCCGAGGTCGCCGTGATGGGCAGGCCCAGAGATTGGACCACGTTCCTGCAGATCTGCGCTTCCGGAACCCGCAGGGCCACATTGCCCGTATTCGCCGTGACGCGCAATGGCAGTTTGCTGCCCGCCTTCACCACAATCGTCAGCGGCCCGGGCCAGAACCTCTCTGCCAGCCTGTCGAAGGTCGTATCGATCTCTCGCGCCAGTTCATAGGCCTGGGCCACGTCCGAGAGCAACAAGGAGAGAGGCTTGTGCTTGGCCCGCGTCTTCAGCTCATAGATGCGCTCGACGGCGCGCAGATTCACCGGGTCGACCGCCAATCCGTAAAATGTGTCTGTAGGCAAAGCCACCACATCGCCGCGCTGCAGTGAAGCAACAACCTGGGAGACCAGGCGTGGTTCCGGTTCGTCTGGATGAATGCGGAGCATCTCGGCCTTCAAGATAATCTTCCCCAGCAATGACTTTATCCCATATGCCTCCTGCAAAGCGAAGTCTCTGTTTGCACAGTGTTCCTCCAAACAGCGCTTACACTGGATCTCGGCGATATCCGAACAGCCAGAGAGTGTAGGGGCTTGATTTCGAATCCATCTGTTGCCATGCCCGAACCTTTGCTCATCACCAGCAAGTCCAACGCCCGCGTCAAAGCCCTCCGCTCCTCGTTCAGCGGAAAGGCTGCGGAGACGGGAGATCGGCTCGGCCTGGAAGGAGAGCATCTCATCGTGGAGGCGATTCGCTCTGGCCTGGCGATCGAAGCTCTCTTTGTGCGCGAAGGCAGCCAGAGTTTGCTCGATCGCCCGGCGCTGGGCGCAGCTTCGGCGTGCGACTGTTTCACGCTCAGCCGCGAGGTGTTCGCCAGCGCAGTCGAGACCACTTCGCCCCAGGGCGTCGCCGCCACTGTACGCATCCCCTTGCTGCCGCTCACCCAGTTAGCGCCGGAGTCAGTCGTTCTGGTCCTGGAAGCCCTTCAGGACCCCGGCAACCTGGGCACGCTGCTGCGCAGCGCCGAGGCCTTTGGAGTCCAACAGGTCTACGTTACTCCTGAGAGCGTCAATCACTGGAACCCCAAGGTCGTCCGTGCTTCAGCCGGCTCTGTATTCCGTGTTCCCGTGGCCCGCGCTTCGCTGGCGCAGATCGCCGAACAGTTGCAAGAGCAGGGAAGCCGCCTCTATGCCGCCGTGGCCAATCCGCTCGGCGCGGCCTCCCTGCTGGATACCGTCTTTGCCCCGCGAACAGCTCTCTTGATCGGCAATGAGGGATCCGGCCTCTCCGCCCAGGCGCTCCGGCTGGCGCATCATAGAGTATGCATTCCCGTCGCGGTCGAGTCTCTCAATGCCGCGGTGGCTGGTTCCACGCTGCTGTATGAGGCCATGCGCCAGCGCGCCCACGCTTCCAGCCCTCCACACAGAACTCCATGAGCCTCTTCACCCCCAACCCGGATTCAACCCGCTCCGCGGCGCAGCTCATCCCGCTGGCTGAACGCATGCGGCCACGGTCGCTGGAAGAGTTCTTCGGCCAGTCGCATCTGCTGGCTCCGGGAAGGCCGCTGCGCTTGCAGATCGAGTCCGATGACGCCTCTTCGCTGATCTTCTGGGGTCCGCCGGGGTCGGGCAAGACCTCGCTGGCCAAGATCATCGCTCTTCGCACGTCCGCTACCTTCATCGAGTTCTCCGCAGTTCTGTCCGGCATCAAGGAGATCAAGCAGGTGATGGCGGATGCGGAGAAGGCCGCCTCGTTCGGATCCCGCACCATTCTTTTCATCGACGAGATTCATCGCTTCAACAAAGCTCAGCAGGATGCCTTTCTCCCCTACGTGGAGCGCGGCAGTATTCGCCTGATCGGCGCTACGACTGAGAATCCCAGCTTCGAGATCAACGCGGCCCTGCTCTCCCGCTGCCGTGTCTACACCCTGCGCGCCTTGGAGCAGCCCGAAATCCTTGCCCTGTTGCAGCGCGCTATAGCGGAGGGCAGCGGCAAATCTCCGCAAGACACGCGGGGGCTGGGCAACCTTCCCCTCAGCGCAGAGACGCAAGCTCTGGAGGCCATCGCCAGCTACTCCAGCGGCGACGCGCGCTATGCCCTCAACGCCCTGGAGGTCGCCGCCAGGCTGGTCCAGGAACGGGGTGAGACGATCCTCACTCTGGACATCGCATCCGATGCTCTTCAGCAGCGCGTTCTGCTGTATGACAAGAAGGGCGAACAGCACTACGACATCATCTCCGCGCTGCACAAATCGGTTCGCAACTCCGATGCCGATGCCGCGCTCTACTGGCTGGGCCGCATGCTGGCCGCCGGCGAAGACGCTATGTACATCGCTCGTCGCATCGTTCGCATGGCGGTGGAAGACGTCGGCCTGGCGGCGCCCGAGGCGCTCAACCTCTGCCTGTCAGCCCGCGACGCCATGCACTTTCTCGGCTCTCCGGAGGGCGAACTGGCGCTCGCCCAGGCCGTTGTCTATCTGGCGCTCGCTCCCAAATCCAACGCTGTTTATAAGGCATATGGCGAGGTTCGCGCCGAGATTGAAGCGAGCCCTGCCGAACCCGTGCCTCTGCACCTGCGCAACGCTCCCACCCGGTTGATGAAGCAGTTGGAATACGGCAAAGGCTACCAGTACGCGCACGACGTCGAAGGCAAGGTTGCTGCGATGGCGTGCTTGCCGGGGAGC
>DAHWOF010000113.1 GCA_027335345.1 Granulicella sp.
CCTTCCTGTTTGGACCTCATTACCCTACTACGTAAGGAAATGACCCAGCCAACTACCCTGCTCGATCCCTTTGCCCTCAATTTCAGCCCGCCCCAACTGCTCCACGCCGCCGCTGCTTGAGCAAATGTAGAAACTCCAGGGAGCGTCCTCATAAGAGGACGCTCCGCGCTTTTCCGCGCAGCCCAAAGCGTTTCCCGGATTGACGCACTCTGAAGCCGCCATCCGCAAGCGGGTACGGCCAGCAGAGAGCGGCAACTTGGAACACATTTGGAGCGGATACATCTTTTCCTGGAGCTGCTCAAAACCCTGGAGCAGCTCAAAACAGCAGGGCCGCGCGCTGAATTCCTCTCGCCCAAGCCACAGACGGAAGGATTCGGCGCGCAGCCCTGAGAGATTCTCAAACTGCTGGAAACACACAAAACCTCTACGCGTTATAGGTCGAAGAGGAGACCCGTCCTCCATGCCCAGTCCAGTTGGTGTGGAAGAACTCGCCGCGAGGCTTGTCAACCCGCTCATAAGTGTGGGCTCCGAAGAAGTCGCGCAGAGCTTGGAGCAGGTTGGCCGGCAGCCGTGCCGTGCGATAGCCATCATAGAAGCTAAGCCCCGCCGATAGAGCCGGCGTTGGCACGCCCAGCTCAACGGCCTGAATGATCGCCTTGCGCCAGTCTGCCTGATACTTGTTCAGGGCGCTGGAGAAGAACTCATCCAGCAGCAGATTCGCCAGGTCTGGATTCTTGTCATACGCGGCTTTGATATTGCCCAGGAAGACGCTGCGGATGATGCAGCCGCCGCGCCACATCAGAGCGATGCCGCCCATGTTCAGCTTCCAGCCGAACTCCTTCTCCGCCGCGCGCAGCAGCATGTAGCCCTGGGCATAGCTCACCATTTTGGCACAGTAGAGCGCCCGGCGCACAGTTTCAATAAAGGCAGCGCGCTCCGCGGTGGTCTTGTGCGGCGTTGGTCCTTGCAGCACTTTGGAGGCCTGAACGCGGTCATCCTTGAGCGCCGAGAGGCAGCGCGCAAAGACACTCTCACCGATCAAGGTAACCGGCATAGCCAGATCCAGCGCCGAGATGGCGGTCCACTTGCCGGTGCCCTTCTGTCCGGCCGTGTCCAGAATCTTGTCCAGCAGCGGCGTTCCATCCTCATCCTTTTTGGCGAAGATCGTTTGGGCGATCTCAATCAAATAGCTATCCAGTTCGCCCTTGTTCCACTCTCCAAAGACCTGGGCAAGCTCCTCGCCGCTGAGCCCCAATCCATCCCGGAGCAACTGGTAGGTCTCACAGATCAACTGGATATCGCCATACTCGATGCCGTTGTGAACCATCTTGACGTAGTGGCCGGCTCCTTCTTCGCCCACCCAGTCGCAGCACGGCGACCCGTCTTCCACCTTGGCCGAGATCGCCTGGAAGATCTCCTTGACATGCGGCCAGGCTGCAGGATCTCCGCCAGGCATGATGGAAGGACCAAAACGCGCCCCATCTTCGCCGCCGGAGACGCCGGTGCCGATAAACAGAATACCCTTGGCCGCGAGCTCCTTGGTCCTGCGGTTGGAGTCGGTGAACAGGGAGTTGCCGCCATCGATGATGATGTCGCCCTTCTCCAGGTAGGGAAGAATCTGTTCGATGTTCTGGTCCACAACGCTGCCGGCCTTGACCATGATCATCACCCGGCGCGGCCGTTTCAACAGGCTACAGAGCTCTTGGATCGAATGGGCGCCCTCAATCTGAGTTCCCTTCGCCTCCTGATTGAGAAAATCATCTACCTTGCTTACGGTGCGATTGAAGACCGCCACCTTGAATCCATGGTCGTTCATGTTCAGAACAAGGTTCTGCCCCATGACGGCCAGCCCAATCAACCCAATATCACAGCTTCCCTTCGACATGAATCTTCTCCATTTTCGTAATGCGGCAACTCTTCGCCTTTTGGTTCGGCATCACGGCACTGCGCCATGATCCGGCTCTTCGTTAGATGTATAAAGTACTGCTGACGGAAGGCAGTTCACTCCGGCCAGCCGGCGGTTGTCCTTCTCTCCGCCGGAACGCGGACGGCCAGCGGGCAAATCCAGTCGTACCGACCCATTCTTATCATAGACATCCCCCCTGACTCCGGTGACGAAACGCACGGCGCTGGAGGGCGATTTAGGATCTCATTTCGATGGAAGCCTTCTGCCCACGCCCCGCCTCTGCTCTGTGGTTGCCGGTCTATGGCGACTTGATCTGGCCGGATGGCTCGCAGGATCCCGGGGCGACGCGCCCGATGCCGCGCCGCCAGCGCGCCGATCCTGCGCTAAGATCGTAAGATCTCGCCTGGAGAGTTCCTCCCATGACCCTGCTCAGCCGCACCGGCGTCTCGCTCGATGAAGATCTTCTCCGGGAGTTTGACCGGCTCATCGCCCGCCGCGGGTATCAGAACCGCTCCGAGGCGATCCGCGATCTTATCCGCGAAACTCTCCTGTCCGAGAGCGTCAGCTCCAACAAGCCCGTTGTGGGCACCCTTACGCTGGTCTATGACCATCACGTCCCCAATCTCTCCGAAAAGCTGACCGCTGCTCAGCACGCGGCCGGCGCGATGATCCTGGCGGCAACCCATGTCCACCTGGACCACAACTACTGCCTGGAGGTGATCATCATGAAGGGCCGCAGCTCTGCCCTCCAGGACATCGCCAACCGCCTGCTTGCCCTGCGTGGGGTTGAACTGGGCAAACTCGTACTGACCACCTCCGGCAAGGAGTTGAAGGGAACTCAACACCCGCGCCAGCATCGCCACAAAACATAGGACGCTACAGGTTTGACGCACAAGCCGCTGTCGGTGGATGATGGCGCATGGTTGAAGGGGCTCAAAGGACATTTTGGCAACACGCTACGGGTTGGGCCGCCGTGGGACCCGTCTCTCTCCTTTTTGTGGGGAGCGGCCTTGGATTGGCGCCTACTCTTCATCCGTACATCGCGGACGCCTTTTTCTTCGTCGGCTTTGCGCTGTTGCTCGTCAAGTTTTGGATTTGGGGTGGAGCGAAGCTCCCCACGGTGCGAAAGACTGCAGTGCTTTTGGCGGGAGTTACGGTTGCTTTTATCCTACTGTTCGTCGGGTCATGTTTTCTCAGCCGCTACCTCGGCACTCCAAAGCGCGCGGTTGGAGAGTCAGCAGCGAGGCAAGGTTTCCTCTCGCCGACTGCGTCGTTGCCCCCCGCAGCTACCCTGCATGCCGCTGTACCGACTGTATCGCCAGGTCAGGTCGTGGAATTCAATACGTCGAAGAGGCAGATGCTTGCGGATCAGCGGGAAGTAAAAAGGTTATTTCTTCAATATCGCGCCGCTCACCCCGGGGGGGCCGACGAGGCGGCCGAACTTCGATGGCTAAACATTCAATTGGCACGCAAAGGGATTCCATTCGCCGTTTTCGCTGTTAGCACAGCTTCACGGCCGGGAAGACCGCCCGCAGAAAGCCAGCCGCCTCAAGGAACTGGCATAATCGGCGCACGCGGTGAGACAACGTTGGACCATGTTGTAGTGTCCGGCTTTCCCACCGGCATTGACCTCAGACCTTCCGAGAGAGCCGACGTAAAGAACTCTGAGGTCCGCCGAGATCACGCCCAGAGGCCCAAGGAAAAACAGCGGAGCCCGAGTGCCGCGAAGGAGCAGATGCCCTAAGGTGCTCTGAAGCAGGTATGAGGAAGCTCTTTCAAGCATCGAGGCCGGCAATGAGTTCCTTCAGGACCCGCACGAAACCACCAAAGTCGATGAGGGTCGGTGTTTACGCTTGCCGCGCCCCGCCGCTCATTGCTGTACCGGCGTACCTCCGGCGGGTTCGCAATACGTCAGCCTCTCGTCGGCAAAATAGCCCTCAGCCACTTCAATACGACCCCGATCGTCAAGGTACCTACGTTTGTTGCGACGGGAGGGCAGCCCTTGGAGGTAGCGGTAGAGTTGGAGAGGCCCTACACTCCGGTCGGATCGGCTGACGCCGCAGGTCAGCAGCTGCCAGAAGTTTTCGAGGCCACTCGCGTGAGCCCTTCCGTTCACCTGTTCGACAGCATGGTCGAGGCCTTTTTGCGCACAGCCATCGGCGGGACCCGCGTGCGAGAGCAGCGTACGTGTGGAGGGGTGCAGCCGCTTCGACGCGCCTACGAGCCTCAGCTCGTAGTGAAGTCTCTTCGCGGCTAGGGGCGGCAGTGACGCGGGCCTTGCCGCAGCCCCCGGAGTGCTCGCCGCCGCTGCATCATCCTTGGGGCCGTGCCAGCGGTGCGGCGAGCCTTAACCTTCGAGCGCATGTTGCGAGCCTCGCAGCCGACGAACGTTTCACCCGCTTCGCATTTGCCGGAGGGCTTCTTGGTGAATTCGTTGTGAAGCATCGCGCGGATCCGGCGAGGCGCGTGCCACGACGACTCTTGCGCAATCCCAAGCGTGCGAGCCATTCCTGAGAGACAAACGTCCTTGCTGCTGCAGGGGCCCAGTAAGCTCGCCCATCTATCGATCCCCGATTGGAGGGTTCTCGAAAATCGTCCCGACCTTTAGCGTGGGCGGCTTCTTGCTCCCCTTGCAGTGCCAAGGCTCGCGGGTCTTCGCGAACGATTGTTTCTCAGAGCAGCAGCGCAGTCTGCTGACAGCACCTCTCGGGGCACAAGCTCACCGCAAATTTGAAAGAACGTTAGCATCAGAGAAGCAGATGGGGACTGCCTGAAGTGCATGAGGCGCCTCATCGAAAAGATGGAAGAACGAGTTGCCTTGCGTGAGGCGCGTAGCTGACAGGCTTAACCCGTCCATACGCCCGGGAAGACCAAAGCACCAGGTCGAGCCCAGCCTTGCGCAACGAGGCCGGCTCCCCGAATCTGGCCCGAAGACGCTTCGTCTTAGCCGACATTTGGAGAGGTCGAGCCCCGGCCAATCGCCGCTCCGTCCCTTGCCGGTCGCCGGCTGCTCCACTGCAAGTGACGGGCAGCCTAGCCGGCGAGCGCCTGCCCATCCGGAGATCGTCGGCACGGGAATCTGGCGTTGGAGGAGAGGCAAAGACCGGATATTACAATCCTTGCAGAAGTGTTACGCGACCGCGCTCGTTCCTCAGCGGCAGTCGAGCAGGCGAAGGCAGACCATGGCATCCGTACTCCGGACCGTTTTTAACGATCAACCCGGCAACACCCGCGGCAAGGTGGCGACAATCTACGTTCTGTTGGCCGTCTTCAACCTGGGCGCCTGGACATGGGCCGGCATCGCCTTCCATCGCTTTCCGGTGCTGCTGGGAACGGCGTTCCTGGCCTACAGCTTTGGACTGCGCCACGCCGTGGACGCCGATCACATCGCCGCCATCGACAACGTGACTCGCAAGCTGATGCAGGAGGGCAAGCGTCCGGTGGGCGTGGGCCTGATGTTCTCGCTCGGCCACTCCACCATCGTCGTGCTTGGCTCACTGGCCATCGCCGCAACCGCCCTGGCGCTGCAGCACCACATCGAGAGCCTCCGCCAGGTGGGCGGACTGGTGGGAACGCTGGTCTCCACACTGTTTCTGTTTGCCATCGCGGCCATCAACCTCGTCATCCTGCGCTCCATCTACCGCACCTTCCGGTCGATTCGCCGCGGCGAGCCTTATGTCGATGAGGACTTCGATCTGCTGCTGGGCAGCCGCGGCCTGCTGGCTCGTCTCTTTCGGCCACTGTTTCGCATCATCCGGCGTAGCTGGCACATGTATCCGCTCGGCGTGCTCTTTGGCCTGGGCTTTGACACAGCAACAGAGATCGGCCTGCTGGGCATCGCCGCCGCAGAGGCCTCCAAGGGGCTCTCACTGTGGTCCATCCTGGTCTTTCCCACGCTGTTTGCCGCCGGCATGTCGCTGATCGACACCACCGATAACATCCTGATGCTGGGGGCGTACGGCTGGGCCTTTGTGAAGCCCATCCGCAAGCTCTACTACAATCTCACCATCACCTCCGTCTCAGTGGTGGTGGCCCTGGCCGTCGGCGGTGTGGAGGCCCTGGGGCTGATTGCCGAGCAGTTCCACCTGGGCGGGCCGTTCTGGCGGCTGGTGGGGAGCCTGAACAACAACTTCGGGGTTCTGGGCTACGCCATCATCGCTCTGTTTGCGCTGAGCTGGATCCTCTCCATCGCCATCTACCGCTGGCGGCGAATGGACGATATGGAGCCGACCTCAACCCTGCTCGCCGCTGCCTCCGAGCCCGAGTAGCGCAGGAACCACCACTTTGGCGGGCTTGCTGCGCAGCAGCGGCGCCTGCCGGCTTACGGCTTCCAGATGAAAGGTCACGGAGCCGTCCCGGTCCGGCAATACGCCGGAGACGTAATAGCAGTCGGCTGAGATACGGCCCAGCCAGCTCTGTCTTCGATCCGTCACCGCGAACAAGTCGTAGAAGGCGATCTGCTGATCCGGCGTCCAGCGCAATCGCGCCTCGACGCTTCCACTCCGCTCGTCTCTTCCATGGGCTTCGACGATGAACCCTTGCGGAGCACTCGGCCGGGTGTGGCCGGCAGACGCTCCCAGGTAAATCTCCCCCAGCCTGACGTCGATCGACATTTCCGTTGGACCCGATGCGCTGAAGCCGGTCAGCAGCGCCGCCAGAGTTCTCCCGCGGTACGCACCAAGGCTGAGAAGCGAACGCGTCCATCCGCCGCCCGCGTGGATGTGCTTCCCAGCGCCGGACCTTGATAGCGGTATCCATTCGATGGTCTCAGGAGCATCCTCAAAGATCATGCCGATTTCGAGATGGCCGCGAAGGCTCGCCGCGCCATGCCATACTAGTTGGAGCGAAGAGGAGTCTTCCTCCAGCAAGATCTTCATCTTGTAGAGCCACAGAGCGGCCCCGCCGCTCGAGGAGATGTGCCCTTGCACGCGCAGGCAAGAACCTCCGTCAAAGGCCAGATCCTGGTCGTAGCTGATCGAGAGCGGCGCATCTTGAGCCGCCTTGCGATCAGCCACGTGGGCAATCTTGGGATGAATGGAGCCGCTCTTCGGTTCCGTCCACCACTGCCATGTCGGCAGTACATCCTGGACGCCCATGTTGAACCAGGCAGTCTCGCTGACCTTCTTGCCCTCCAGGAAAAACGCGTTTCCCGCTCCGGTATTGAAGTGCGAGACGAAGGGCGCTGTACCGATGACGGAGCGCTCCGCGATGAAGTTCGCCACGCCATAGGTGATCGGCAGCCGAATCTGGTCAGTGGAACGCGTGGAGCCCGGCGTGTACTCCGAGTAGCGGCGCGTACCGGCCGCCGTCGTCGCATAAAGGCGCGCCTGCGCCTCCGTAGGCGCATTATCGAGCGCAGGGTTTCCCGATTGGCCGCTGAAGAAGTGGCGTTCCAGCGAATAAAAGGCCTCCTGCAACGATGAGGGCTGAGTTGCGCCCTCCTTCGCCTGGAAGGCGGTCAAGGCGTGCAAGCCATCGTCCCAGCTATAGATCTGCAGGCCGCCATAGGCGAACCCGCCGTTGGGTTGAATGACGGAGGGCGCGGCTAGACCGAGATAGCCTGGGCCGGGATAGAGTTGGAAGCCGAAAAAGGCTGAAGAGTCCGGTTCAAACCCATGGGCCCTGCAATATTGAGCCACCGCCGCGGGTGACACGGGCGCTCCGGAACAGCAGCCATGAGTCATCGAGTAGCCACTCCATCCCTGGTCCAGCATGGCGCTGTTGGCAAACGAACCGTCCGTCTTCTTCCCGGCGACGAAATCGCGCGGCGGCAACAGTTGGTTCATATCTGACGAGCCGTCGTAGAACTGTATGTAGAAGTCCAGCTTGCCGCGCCTTTGGGCCTCATCTCGCATGAGCGCGATCAGGTCCAGCACCTGCTGGTGTTGCGCTGCCGTCCCGTTTTCGAAGTTCACGAAGTATCCATCAAAACCGAAATAAAGGGCCAGAGAAACAAACCTGGAGGCGACCGTCTGACGCGGCGCCGTGCTCTCGTCGTAGATTCGGTGATCCGGCTGGAAGATAGTGCCCAGGCAAAGAGCGCCGTTGCGATGTGCGGCGTCGGTCAAAGCGGGATTGGGAATGATGCCGGGCCCGCTCCAACTGACCAGGATGTCGTGATAGCCAACCATGCGCGAGATGAACACGCCATCCTTGGGAGGCGTCCCATAACGCTGCGTCTTGTAGGAGTCGTCCGCCTTGGGGCCGAGACTGCGGTAGCACCCGGTCAAGCTGGCGAGTTTTGGCTGAGCGCTCAGTTGCGGATGCGCCTGGGTCGGCGCAAAGGGCGGGATCGTGGACTGCCGGATCACAAACGAACGGAAGTAGGCGGCATCTGGATCTTGCGCCGGCTCATAGGCGAGCAGCTCAGCCACGGGGTCAGGCGACGGCCCGGTGAGAGGAAACCGCGGCAACAGCGGGTTGGAATCGGTCCGCACGCCGGCATGCACTGACCGGGCAAAACGCAGCCGCAGCAAAGCGGCCCCCGCCAGCAGGGAGAACTGTCGACGTGTCCAGAGGCTGGGGATGGTCGTTCGTTTTGTTTTTTGCAACAGAGAGGACCCTTTCAATGGAAGTACTGCGTCTGCTTCAGGTTGTGGCAAGCACTATGGCATCTTCCATGTTGATGGATGCCCCGAAGAGGGCTTGCAGTGGCGTTTTTATTGGGGAGAACGTCCCTCGAAGTCGGGACATCCCCGTACTCCCGCACTGAAGATGCTACACTGCGGCATCGCCCTGTCTGCCCGGAGCTGGATCGTCTGCCCGCTCATCCACAGCCGGCGTCGCACGGATAAACTGGAGCTTACCGAACCCATGCTCGGTACAAGCTCCGAGCCCGACCAGAAGTGCGGATCTGACAGCCGCACCCTCCAACTCCCTGCATCCCTGAGTTCAGCATCGCTTGGAACTTCGCGTCACGACTGTTGTATAACAGGAATCTCAGGGAGCGACAGACGGCTCCCGCGCCACTCTTCAGCCTGCACGCCTTACTCCCTATAAACTGGATATACTCATGCGCCGATCCATTTTTGCCGCCGGATTTTGCCTGTTGGCTTTGTGTGCGTCATCCGCCACGGCACAAACGACCAACATCTCAGCCGTGCCCAGCTTCTCGTTCCCGTTAGCGCAAAGCGAGAGTTCGTCTGCCGAAGCTTCACCTGTGAACTGGAGCTTCACGCCCGATCAAACTACCTCTGGCGCGACGACGGCAAACTCGCCAGCGGCCTCGCCAAATCCACTTGTTCAAAGCGGAGAGCCCATCTGCGGGATCTCCCATCTAGTTCGCTGTTTCGAGGATCTGGGCAAGGATGATGAGGGAATCTTTACCAGTCCCTTCCACATAAAGCCGCGAGATGCCTATTGGTTGATGCCGCTGGGCGCCTCCACGGGGCTGGCCTTCGCCTATGACCAGGATGCGGAACAGGCGGCGGGAGTGGACCCCAACCGCACCAAAATCGCGGACGACATCGCCAACTTTGGCTCGTACTATTCCACTGGATTGGGAGGCGCGGGAGTCTACTTCCTCGGGCTTGCAAAGAAGAACCCTAAGCTGGCGGAGACCGGCAGGCTGGTTGCCGAGGCGGTGATCGACTCGGCAACCGTCACTGCGGCCTTGAAGATGGTCAGCAACCGACAGCGACCCTTGCAGGGAAACGGGCAGGGAGACTTCTGGGCGGATGGAACCAGGCACTGGGAGTTTGACTCTTCGTTCCCTTCCGATCATGCGTCGTCCTCGATGGCCATGGCGCGCGTGGTCTCCGGAGAGTATCCGCACTGGTATGTGATGGTCCCGGCCTACGGATTCGTCGAAGCCGTCAGCATCTCCCGCCTGCTCGCCAACCAGCACTTCCCCTCGGACATCGTTGTCGGTCAGGCTGTTGGCTTCCTCACGGCCACCTATGTGCTGAACCACCACGCCTTGTACCGGCCCGGAAAGAAGGGCCTGGTGGATCGGCTGCTCAGCACGGTCACTCCCGTTGCGAACGCTCAATCCAGAACCTTTGGCGCTTCCATGCAGATCCCCATCACGATCTTCCGGGACCGCTGAAGAGCGCAAAAGAGGGAGAGCATGAAAATGCTTTTCATGTCTCGTTCAGGAGCCTTATGAATCGTCGTGAATTCAACCAATTGGCAACCGGAACAGCACTCGCTTCATCGTTTCTTAAATGCAACGCTCAAGATCTTCCTGCTACTAAGCAGTTTCGTTTCTCCGTCATGATCTGGACGATGGACGCCAGCTTGCCTGTGGAGCGCTGCATCGAGATTGCCGCAGAAGCTGGATATGACGGTGTCGAGTTGGTTGGCGAGTTCAAGAAATGGTCGGCTCAGGATACTCATCGGATTACGGCCAAGATGCGCGCGCTAGGTCTGGTATTCGATTCAATCGCCGGCTGCAAAGTCACGCTTGCTGATCCGGCTGGATCTGCGACACTCGTCGCACAGATCAAAGAGCATATTGCAGTCGCAAAGGAGCTTGGAAGTCCGCAAATCATTCTTACCTCTGGCAGACGCATGACAAACTTATCGCGGAAGATCCAACACATGGCGTGTATCGATAATCTCAGGCACATTTCCGATCTCGCTGCTGACAATGATATTGAGATCGTGATTGAACCAATCGATCTGCTGGAGGATAAGTTCGCGTACCTGAATTCCGTCAGCGAAGGATTTGAGATTGTTCAAGCTGTGGGGAGCAAGAATATAAAAGTGTTGTACGACTTCTATCATGAGCAGCGTGGCTCGGGTAATTTGATAGAAAAGCTGGATGGAAACATAGATTGGATCGGCTTGGTTCATATTGCTGACGTACCTGGCCGTCATGAGCCCGGTACAGGAGAGATCGATTATCGGAATATCTATCGAAAGCTCGCAGCGCTGAACTACAACAAATTCGTAGCGATGGAATACTACCCAACGGGCGATCCAATGACTTCATTGAAACAATCGCGGCTTGTTGCGCTGCAATCTACACGTTCGCTACCAGAGCCTTATAGGCTGTGGCCGGCTGGATCAGTCACATAGGGATGCGCAGAAACTTCTTCTGACTTCTGGTGATGCCGGAGCTTTCGTTTGAGGCGGATAATAGACACAAGCCCAAGATGGTGAGAGAGGAAGACGCGATGATCAACATCGATTTGTCGAAGGTGCGCTTGCCGGACTGGGCCACATATTTCCTCGGCGTCGTCCCCGGCTTGATCTTTGAAGCGGCGGTCCTCATCCGCGCGCAGTTTGTGCGGGAGTGTCTACGCATCGCCACACGCCAACTATTGAGGACGCGGTATGGGATCAACGTGGCGGACTCTCCGCTCCGGGAAGCGGCGGTTCCCCCGTCCGCAGAAAATGTCTGTGACATGCTCGGGGAGACGCGTGGTGCAGCCGGGATTGAGCCGCAACCGCCCGGAGTTTATTGGGACGCGTGGTTCCGCGCCCTCGACAAACCGCCTCGCTACTTCTTGCAAGGACAAAGGCTCATGCGAATCAGCCTTGCCAGCGGGCTTGCAGGCTTTCTGGCCCTACTGTTCAGGCCAAGTCTGAGCAAATGGTACTTCCGCGCTGCATGCACCGTCTTCTCCTTTACCGGCTTGCTCATAATGTGGCGCCAAGCCGAATGGAAAGCTGATCCGGACAAGCAGAATTTCCTGATGCTCCAGTCCGCGCTATCGGACCTTGCCGAGGCTAGAGGCGCAATACCTGCCGAGGCAGACAAGGAAGCATGACCGTCTTTGGGGCTGACTCGCCGCGTGCCGATCGGGCCCGTGCCGGGAGCCGCACCGGGAAGCCCATCCCCACAGAAGTGCAGTAGACGGCACGATGCGGACCCGTCATGTGCAGGGAGTCTTCGTGAAGCACCATAGAGCGATGCGGCGCTCACGAGCCAAAGAGCCAACGAAACAGCTCAGGGCTGACTCTAGAACACCTTGCAAACTCGAGCGTTGCGTGAGGTTCTGACGTTACCCGACCAATTCCGACCGCCGCCTTGCGTGTTGGAAAAGCGAGCCCGAAGGCAGGGTTATGTTTCAATGGGTGTGGCTTTGGAGGGGTCAAGATCGTGTCGAGCAATGTGAATCCAGGAAGAATGCCGCGCCTCACCCGGCGCAAGATGTTGCAGGGAACGGCGGGGCTGGGTATCGGAATGATGCTGGACAAGTCCGGCCTGGCCATGAGCGCCGGAGAACATGGCCCGATCTCGTTCGACCTGGGCGGCAATATGTGGACGCTGCACCAGGAAGACGGGAAAGAACAAGTACAAGCATCGATCCCCGGCAGTACCTATACCAACCTTCTTGCCGCCGGCAGGATTCCAGATCCGTTTTACGGAGAAAACAATGGGAAGGTGCAATGGGTTGCGGAGAAGACATGGTTCTTTGAGCGCAGCTTTGAAGCTCCGCCTGACCTGCACGCCATGCAGCATGTGGAACTGGTCTGTCACGGACTGGACACGCTTGCCACCATCGAGCTGAATGGCCACATCCTGGGCAACAGCGATAACATGTTCCGCACCTGGACATTTGATATCAAGCCCCACCTGCGCCGAGGAACCAACCACCTGCGCATTCGTTTTGAACCGCTGACTCCCTACGTCCAGAAGCAGCGCGCCGCTTATCAACAGAAGTACGCAATCGACCTGGCGAACCAACGCTCGTGGGTCCGCAAGGGGCCGTACATGTGGGGCTGGGACTGGTGCCGCCCGCTCCTCACTCAAGGCATCTGGAAGAAGATTGAGCTTCTCGGCTATGAGGAGCGCATCGCCGATATAGGCATCTTCCAGGACCATGCCGCGGATGGATCGGTGCAATTGGAGATCCATACGGCGCTGGCCGGGAAGGCCTCTGGACTCAGTCTGGAGGCCCAGATCGCCCTGGCAGGCGACACGATCGCAACTGCACGCGCTGCCGCCACGGAAGCTGAGACGGTTCTGCATGCGGTGATTCCCCAGCCGCGGCTCTGGTGGCCCAACGGTATGGGAAACCAGCCTCTTTACACCGTGACCGTGCTGCTGAAAGATGCACAGGGGCGCCATCTGGACACGGCGACTCGCCGGATCGGTCTGCGCAAAATCGAGGTCGTACCGCCCAGCGGCGAAGTGTCCTTGCATCTGCGCGTGAATGGCGTATCTGTATTCGCAAAGGGCGCGGACTGGATTCCGGCCGATAACCTGCCCACGCGCGTCACGCCGGAGATCTTGCGCTGGTATATGTCGAAGGCGGCGGAGTGCAACTTCAACTTCATCCGGCTGTGGGGCGGAGGCTACTACGAAGAAGATGAACTGTTCGATCTGTGCGACGAGTTGGGGCTGATGTTGCAGTTCGAGTTCAAGTTCGCCAATGCCAGCTATCCGGTCCAGGACGAGGCTTGGATGAACAATCTTCGCGAGGAGATCGAGCAGCAGACACGAAGATGCCGCAACCACCCTTCCATCGTGATCTGGAGCGGGAACAACGAAATTCAATTCTTCAAGGGATATAACCACCTCTTCAAGGAGTTCATCGGCGGCATCGTCCATCGCCTTGTGCCCGGCGCATTCTATGAAGTTGGCAGCGGCGCTCACGGCAGCGGAGACATCCACTCCTGGGGCGTCTGGCATGGAAACAACCCGGTGGAGAGCTACCTTTCGGTGGAAGGCTTCGTGACCGAGTTCGGCATGCAGTCAACCCCTGTCCCGACGACGGTCCGCGCCTTCACCGATGCGGCCGATCGCCAGAGTGTCTCTTCACCCGTGATGGTTTACCACGAACTGGATGGCAGCGGGCAAGGGATTGAAATCATCATGAACTACACGGAGGCAAACTTCGGCAGCGCGCCGAAGAACTTCGACGACACGCTCTGGCTCACCGACATCAATCAGGCGTGGATGATCCGTTATGCGGTGGAGCATTGGAGGCGCGACATGCCGCGGTCCATGGCGGCTGTGATCTGGCAGTATAACGACTGCTGGCCATGCTCCAGTTGGAGCATGGTTGACTACCTTCGGCGCGCCAAGGTGCTGCTCTACCAGTCGAAGCGCTTCTTTGCCCCCATCCTGGTGAGCGGCCTGCCGGACCCCAAGACCGGCCTGACGGATATCTTTATTACCAGCGATGATCAGCGGGATACTCCGGGCGAACTGCATTGGAGCGTCACCACCGTTGCGGGCGAGCTACTGAGGCAGGGAGCCCAGCAAATCAACATACCGGCACGGACCAGCAGGCAGGTGGAAAGCCTGGATCTCTCTGACCTTGTCAAAACCCATGGCGCGGCAAACTTGCTGATATGGCCTGAGGTGACCATCGCCGGACGCACGGTGGCGCAAAATACGCTCTTCTTCGGACGGCCGAAGGAGCTGAGACTGAAGCAGCCGCATCTGACGGTAACCGCCTCCGGTGGCGAAAAGCGATATCGCGTGGTGGTCGAGACTGACGTTCCCACTCTCTGGGCCTGGGCCGACATGCAGGATACGCATGCTTCCTACTCAGACAACTTCTTCGATCTGCGCAGCGATCGCGCCGCTGCAATTGACGTTGTGCTCGACGAACCCATGGAGCCCTTTGAGTTTCGCAGAAGATTACAGGTTCGCAGCATCTACGATGTGGCGCCGGCGATGCGAAGTTGAATCCGTCACGGCGAGGTAGCCGCCTGAGCACAGTGCATCCCAAGGGTTCTTCCTGCTCCTTCCGTTGGCCGGATGGAATCTCTTGAGATCTCTGGCGATCTCTGGCGATCTCTCGATCGCCCAGGCAAAACCGCATCCTGCGGACGGTTTCGCGCCCTTATCGACCAGTCCTGGCGAATCGGATGCGTCGCTTCTGCCGCTAGCTGACGACCGCCTTCATCGCCGCTCGAGCCGCCTGCAAGATGAGATCCACCTCTTGATCCCCGTGCGCCGCGCTGACAAACGCCGCCTCGTACTGGCTCGGCGGTAGCCAGACGCCATGCTCCAGCATGGCCCGGTGAAAGCGAGCGAAGGCTGCTGTATCCGAGGTGGAGGCAGAGGCGAAGTTCCGCACCGGCTGCGGCGTGAAGAACCAGGTGAACATGCTGCCCACGCGGTTGGAGGTGAGCGCAATGCCCTGCTCGGCCGCCAGCAAAGCTACGCCATCATGGATGGCCGCGGTGGTCTTCTCAAGCTGACCGTATAACTTCTCACCGCCGGTGATCAAAGCCGAGAGCATGGCAATCCCGGCAGCCATCGCCAGCGGATTGCCGCTCAGCGTACCCGCCTGGTACACCGGCCCCAGCGGAGCCAGGTAGTCCATCACCTCCGCCCGCCCGCCCAGGACGCCCACCGGCAGACCTCCGCCAACGATCTTTCCCAGAGTCGTCAGATCCGGCGGACCGTCAAGCTCCGCAGCAAAGCGCTCCTGGGCTCCGCCAGCCGCCAGCCGGAAGCCGACCATCACCTCGTCAAAGATCAGCAGAGCTCCATGCTGCCGGGTGATCCGCCGCAGTCCGGCCAGAAAGCCGGGCTGCGGCGGGATGACGCCCGCATTGCCCACCACCGGCTCCAGGATAACTGCCGCAATCTGCTCCGGATGCAGCGCAAAGGCCGCTTCAACCGCGGGCAGATCGTTGTAGGGCAGAGCCAAGGTGTGCATCGCCGTCTGTTCTGGAACGCCGGCCGAGCCGGGAATGCCAAAGGTCGCCACGCCGCTGCCGGCCTTGACCAGCAGCGCGTCCGCGTGGCCGTGATAGCAACCCTCAAACTTGATGATAAAGGGCCGTCCGGTAAAGCCGCGCGCCAGCCGAATGGCGGACATGCAGGCTTCCGTGCCGGAGCTGACAAAGCGCATCTTCTCCATCGACGGATAACAGCGCTGCACCAACTCCGCCAGATCGGCCTCTGCTGCTGTACTGGCGCCGAAGGAAGGGCTTCGGCCGGCAGCCTCGCGAATCGCCCGCACCACGGGCGGATAGGCGTGCCCCAGTAGCATCGGGCCCCAGGAGCCAAACAGATCCACGTAGCGGTTGCCGTCGGCATCCTGCAGATAAGCGCCCTCCGCCTGTTCTACAAAGGGCGGATGCCCGCCCACGGCGCGGAAGGCACGCACCGGCGAGTCCACGCCTCCGGGTAAAAACTTCTCTGCGCGCGCCTGTAGCTGCGCCGAACGCTCCCATGAAATGCCCATGACGCACAGTATAGAAGCCGGGTGGCATAGGCAACGGTGATCGTCGGCGACCCTTCCTCCGCTCTTTCTCTGCGACCGGACGGGAAGATGGGCGGTAAGAGAACGGTGCACATACCCGGCTGGTAAACTTGACTCCTGAATCGTCATCCAGCCATACCAAAGGGGGCGCCTATGGCAAAGTCAGTCTCCGGTAACGCCATGCCCCCACTGCGAGGTTCTGCGCTTCGGGATACCGGCAAGCCGCCGGCTAAGGACGTACTTTCGCAGGCTCCGGGGGTAGCTTCACCCGTCTCCTCGCCGGTCTCGAGCGCCGCCCTGCGGGAGGCTCCCCGGAGCCGGGCAGCGATGCCGGAGGACCACAGCCTGGCCCCCACCGATCGCCACGCGCTCGCCCAGGACCGCATCAAGGGCCTGGCCCGCCGCACCTTCAACCGCAACGTACTCAGTGAGATCGGCGGCTTTTCCGGCCTCTTCACGCTGGACGGCGAGCGCTTTCCGGATCCCGTTCTGGTCGCCTCCAGCGACGGAGTGGGCAACAAGCTGGAGCTGGCCATCCAGCTCGGCCTGCACTCCAGCATCGGCGCCGATCTGGTCAACCACTGCGTCAACGACATCGCCGTCCAGGGAGCCTCGCCGCTGTTCTTCCTGGACTACTTTGCCACGGGTCATCTGGATCCAGAGGTGGTGCAGCAGGTGATCAGCGGCCTGGTGGACGCCTGCAAGGCCAACGGCTGCGCCCTGCTGGGAGGCGAGACCGCCGAGACGCCCTGGCTCTATCGCGCGGGAACCTATGAGCTGGCCGGCTTTCTCACCGGCGCCGTCAGCCGCTCCCACCTGCTCACCGGCGAAGCGATCCGCGAGGGTGACTGTCTGCTTGGCCTGGCCTCCAACGGCCTGCACACCACCGGATACTCCTTCGCGCTCCAACAGTTGCTGAAGACGGCAGGATACCGGCCGGATCAGTACGTCAACGAGATTGGAGACAAGGTTGGCGCCGCTCTGATGCGTCCCCATCGCAGCTATCTTGCCCCCATCCGCAAGCTGATCCAGGCCGAGGTCGCCAGCGGTTTCTCCCATATCACCGGCGGAGGGCTAACGGAGAACCTTCCCCGCGTGCTTCCCCGCGGGCTCTGCGCCCAGATCGATCTCTCGTCCTGGGAGCCGCCGCCGCTGTTTACCCACCTGCAGCAGCTCGGCGGCCTGGAGATGGAGGAGATGTTGCGTACCTACAACATGGGTATCGGTCTGGTCGCCGTGGTTCCACCGGATCGGCTGAAGAGGGCACAGCAGACGCTGAAGCGGATCAATGAGCGCTTCTGGGTGCTGGGAAGAGTGGTTCGCAGAGCCTCACCCCGCGTCGTCTACGGTTGACTCTCAGGCCGCCGACGGCCCCGATCTTGAGGAAAACGCTTCTGGAGGTTCAGGCATCGGGGGATCCCTGAATGGCAACCTTCAGTGGGTCGAAGCAGTCATGCCGGCGAACTGGGTGCGGTAGACGATGACGCCCAGAATCAGCACCAGCGCTTGAAAGTACAGGAACGTCTTGGTACTCGGCTTCTCCGGCTCATCCCGGGTCAGGCATCGCCAGCCCATACCCAGACCCACGATCAGAAAGATCCATATCGTCGCGGCGCCGAAGAAATTCCCATTCGGCGCCGAAAGGGCAAACAGCACCAGGCAGGTGGCGGCGATCAGCCCGCGCTGCAGTCGGGATAGAGCAAAGGTGGCCTGCGCCCCATCCAGCCCCAGCACCGGCAACAGATTCAGGAAGTTGACCCACGCACCCACGTACACCAGCACCATGAAGATGGGCAGGTGTGTGGCCATGAATAGCCCATAACAGGCCACCGCCGCCAACAAGCCATACAAGGGTCCTGCCAGAGAGATCGAGGCCAGATCTTCCAGCGAGACGCCCTGCGAATACCACTTCACATAGGCGCCCATCAAGGGCACAAAGACCGGCAACTCCGCCCTCAGGCCTCGCCGCTTGAGAGCCACAAAGTGGCCCATCTCATGGATCATCAGACAGGCCAGGAACCCAGCCGCGAACTGCCAGCCGAACAACGCCCAGTAAATGCCAAAGAAGGCCAGGAAGCTTAGTAGAAACTTCAGCTTGAAGAGCAGGAAGATCGCGGACTTGATCTTCATCAAAAACAGGGCGATCGGAGCAAACGGCCCCAGCCGCTTGGTCCACTTGGCCTTGGTATCTTCCTCCGCCTTGAGGCGCGCATCCAGTTGCGCAATGTGCTGGCGCAGGCTCTGGGCTTGCTGCGCACCCTCCGGCAGCCAGGCCAGCGCCGAGATCCACCGCTCCCGCGCCTGCGCCCACTTCTGTTCTGCCTCCAGCTGCTGGGCCAGGAAGGCAAGCCGGCTAAGGTGCACGCCATAGGTCAGCGTTTGGCAATCGGGACAGGCCAGCGAACCCTCCGGCAGCCAGTGGCTGCACGAGGGACAGTTGTGGATGACCGCGGGGGGCGCGGGTTCGGGCGGCAGCGCGGTTGTATTCACGGAAGGAGACACAGCATTCTTATTGTATTGGACGCAGACCGCTTGCATCGGACGCAGACCGCGTCCCAAGGGCGCCCAGACAGATCCGCGGAGCGTGCAGCCTCATCCAATGGCGTATGAACCATTCGACGAACAGCCTGTTCACCCCGCTCCCTCAGCGCAGCATCACCTTGCCCAATCGCATTGTCGTCTCACCTATGTGCCAGTTCAGCTCCATCGACGGACACGCCTCGGATTGGCACTTGGTCCACCTTGGCAGTCGCGCCATCGGCGGCGCCGGCGCGGTGATGACTGAAGCGGCTGCCGTCAGTCCCGAGGGCCGCATCACCCCTGCGGACCTGGGCATCTACAGCGACGACCACATCCCCATGCTAGCCCGCATCACCGCCTTCCTGAAGCAGAACGGAAGCGTTCCCGCCATCCAGCTTGCCCATGCCGGCCGCAAAGCCAGCATGCTGCCGCCCTGGGAGGGTTCGCGCGCCGCCGCGCCCCAGTCTGCCGGGCTTGACGCCGGCGCAGACCCCCGCAGCGGCTGGACCTGCGTGGTCGCCCCCTCCGCCATCCGCTTCCATGACGAGTACCTTCTGCCGCAGGCTCTGGACCGCGAAGGCATGGACAAGGTCGTGGCTGACTTTGCTGCTGCCGCTCGCCGCGCGGCTGCGGCCGGCTTTCTGATCGCCGAGGTCCACGCCGCTCACGGCTACCTGGCCCATGAGTTCCTCAGCCCGCTCTCCAACCGCCGCAGCGATGCGTACGGTGGAAGCCTGGCCAACCGCGCCCGCTTTCCCCTGGAGATCATCCGGGCAGTGCGCGCCGCCTTTCCTGCCCATCTTCCGGTCTGGGTAAGAGTTTCCGCAGTGGACTGGGTCGAGGGCGGCCTCAGCATCGAGGACAGCGTGGAGTTCGCGCGGCTGGTGAAGGCTGAGGGAGTGGACCTTCTGGACGTCTCCTCGGGCGGCAACGACCCCAACCAAAAGATCCCACTGGGTCCTGGCTATCAGGTTGCTTTCGCCCAGCGCATCCGCTGCGAGACCGGGCTGGCTACCGGCGCCGTCGGACTAATCACCAGCCCGGTCCAGGCTGATCAGATCCTCCGTACCGGCCAAGCCGACGTGGTCCTGCTGGCCAGGGAGTTGCTGCGCGATCCTTACTGGCCCCTGCGCGCCGCCCAGGAGCTGCACCTGCCCGGAAGTTGGCCGGTGCAGTATGAGCGCGCCGCCCCCGGCCCGGTCCTGCGGCGTCAGCCCCTGGCTGCGCCTGAGATGCCGGCTTAAAGCCGGGATGGCGCGGATGCCCTCACTGCTTCAACCCGTCCCACCCGACTCTTCAAGTAACTCTCGAACCAACTATTTACTACTTTGATACGTCTCTACCCCAAGGACGAATCAGGGGCGGAACCGGACTTACCAATGGTTGAATCCCTCTGCGATCCTATACTTTAGTTCTGCAGAAGCAAGTGACCTCTCATCATCCAATTCGGAAGGTCGTGGTCCCCAGTGCACCGGTGATTCCGGACAAACTCTACTTCCGGATTGGGGACGTGGCCAAACTTTGCGCGGTTCCTGCCTACGTGCTGCGCTTCTGGGAGACAGAGTTCCCCCAGCTCAAGCCGAATAAAGGCGGTACGGGGCAACGCCTGTATCGCAGACGAGATGTGGAGGTAGCCCTGCGCATCAAGAGTCTGCTCTACGAGCAGGGCTACACGATTGCCGGGGCCCGCCAGGTCTTTGCCACCGAGTCCAAGGCAAAAGAGGCTGCCGAGTCTGTAGCGCCGACAACGGAGATCTTGCAGAACGTACCGCCAGCGGATCCCCGGCCCAATGAGGTGAACCCCGCCAACCAGGAAGATGCCGGAACGGCGGGCCGCGAGGAGGAACGGCGCCGCATGCAACTCTCTGCGCTGCGCGACGACTTGCGCGCTCTGGCCAGCCGGCTCGCGCAGCCCATTGCGCCGGCTATGACCGCGGACATGAACCGGCCGGAGGTCACCCTGGCTGATGCCGGCTCTTCAGAACCCAAGCCGAAGGCCATGCGGCCGCGTCTGGTTCTGGAGCCTAAAGCGGAGGCAAAGTTCAGCGCCCGCCACACCGATCAGGGAGACCTCTTCCCCTCAGAATGACATACTGGTCTTGAGCCGCTCTCCTTCTGTACGCCAGGCCAGACCGAATGCCGCGCCAGGCACGCGCCGGTTGCAGAGGGCTGAGTCTCTCCCGAATGTCGAACCTCATCGCTGCAATGATCACCAGGCCCATCTCCAAGCCCACCCCAGGCAAGCGCAGGACGCACACCGCAGGCTCGGCCGCCATTCTTCTCATGCTGAGCTCCATCGGCTCCGGCCTGCTGGCCCTGGTGCGGATCAAGTATGTGAACTTTCTCTTTGGCGCCGGCGCCGCGCAGGACGCTTACCGCGCGGCCTTCAAACTGCCGGACCTGCTTAGCTACTTCCTCACCGGCGGCGCGGTGGCCATCTCCCTGATCACGATTCTGAACCGCTACCGGGAGCGAGGCGACGAAGAGGGAGCGGACCGCGCCCTCTCGGTGGTGCTCACCACCATGAGCGTGGTGCTGGCGGCCGGCGTGCTGGTCTCCGAAGTGATTGCTCCATGGTACGTCTGGCTGGCCAACGCCGGCTTCCGCACCGACCCGCTGCGGGCTCACCTCTGCACCTCGCTCACCCGCATCATCCTGCCTGCGCAGCTTTTCTTCTTCATCGGCTCCTGCATGAGTGCACGGTTGCAGGTGCGCAAGATCTTCATCTACCAGGCCGGAGCGCCTCTGGTTTACAACGCGGGGATCATTCTGGGAGCGGTCCTTCTGCACCGCCGAATGGGCGTCTACTCGCTGGCGGTCGGCGTGCTGGCCGGCGTCCTCTGCGGCTCTCTTTTGCTCAACTCGGTGGGGGCCTTTCGCACCGGCCTACGCTTCCGGCCTGTGATCGGCTTCCGTGACCCCGCCTTCCTGGAGTGGTTCCGGCTAACCCTGCCACTGATGATCGGCGTCTCGCTGGTGATGTTTGACGGCTTCTTTCTGAACTACTTCGCCTCCATCGCCAAGGGAGGCATCACCCTGATCGGCAATGCCAAGGACCTATTCAATGCGCCGTTCAATGTCATCGGTCCGGCCGCGGGAGCGGCTTCTCTGCCCTTCTTCGCCTCGCTCTTCCAACAGAAGCGAGCCCACGACTTCTCCGCCTCGGTGGGCCGCTCGGTCTCGCGACTGTTCGCTGCAGGGATGCTGGTCTCGGCGTGGATGATCGCGCTGGCGCCGTGGTTGCTGAATCTGCTCAAGGGCGGCAAGTTCAACCGAACGGACGTTCTGAGCGTCACCTCCCTGTTCCAGATCTTCTCCATCACGCTGGCCATCTGGGCCGTGCAGGGCATCTACGCACGCGCGTTCTATGCGGCCAGCGACACGACGACCCCGGCGGTCACCGGGACGCTGATCACCATCCTCTCCATTCCCATGTACTGGGCCCTGTTCCACGCCTTGGGCCTCACCGGTCTGGCGATCGCCTCTGACATTGGCATGCTGGTCCAGACGGCTGCGCTGGCCGTCCTGCTGCATCGCAAGCGGCTGGTGAGCCTGC
>DAHWOF010000131.1 GCA_027335345.1 Granulicella sp.
ACATCGGTATAGGCGATGTACTTCGAGTTGGGAGACCACTGCGGATGGTAGTAGAAGGAGGGGTGAGGCCCGAGGTCGATCACCTTGGGCGGCTGCAGCCCATCCTGATCGCGAATATAGAGCTGATACTCACCCGATGCATCGCTGAAATAGGCAATCGACTTCCCATCCGGAGACCAGGCCGGATCCCGCTCTTCGATTCCGGGCGTCCCGGTCAGGTTGCGCGTGTCTCCCTTCTCTGCCGGCAGCGTGAAGATATCTCCGTGCGCCTCTGCCACCACGCGCACGCCGGAGGGCGAGATGCCGATGTTCTGCACCTCATCGGCGGGGATATTCCTCAGGCGCGGCATCAGGTCCGGAAGATCGCCATGGATGGTGACATTCACGGCATGCTCTTTGCTGCTGGCCAGATCGTACAGATGCAAAGAGCCAAACTGCTCGTAGACCAGCGCGCCAGGGCCGGCAGAAACCGTCTTCAGATCATATCCATGATTTTCCACCACCTGGGAGACGGTCTTGGTCTGCGTGTCGTAGCGGAAGAGCGACACCGGGCCGTTTCGGTCGGAGAGAAAATAGACCGATTTCCCCTCCCACACCGGATTGAAGTCATTCGAGCCCGCTCGTGGAATTTTTACCAGATCCAGGGTCTTCATGTTCACCAGCCAGACCCTCTTCGTCTGCCCACCCCTGTAATGCTTCCAGGCGTCCTCCCACTGCAGGAACGGCTCATAAGCAAAGGTGCTGCCGTCCGGCGAAAAACTTCCCTCCGCAGCGGTCGGCAGCGGGAGCACGGTGGGTATCCCGGTTCCATCTGTGCGCACCTCAAAGATCTTGAAGAAGTCCGCGTAGCTGGTGCGCATGGAAGCGAAGAGCACCTCATTGCCATCGGGCGTCCAGCCCACGGCGTAGCTGCCGCTTGGCTCCCAGGTCAATCTTCTGGGCACGCCACCCTCGGCGCTCACCACGTAGACGTCCGTCTGTCCATTTTCGCGGGCCGAATAGGCGATCTGGCTTCCATCGGGGGAGAAATACGGCCCCGCCGCCACGGCGCTTTCAGAGGTCAGGCGCTCCGCTTCGCCACCCGAACGCGCCACGGTCCAAATGTCATCGGCATACAGAAATGCGATCTTGTCTTTGCTCAGCGAGGGATTGCGCAACAGTAGGGTCTTCGCGGGCTGGCTCTGAGCCCATGTTGCCAGCCCCAGGCTGGCGAAGACAGTGATTGAAGCGGCGGCGACAACGCGTCCAACGCAAATCCGAAACCAGGGCATAGGTGAGACCTCACGAAGCATCTTTGCGGCAAAGAAAACGGTCGAACTTCCGGTTTGGGTGAGGATAGCACTCCCGGGCCGGCAGATCGCCGATTTTTCTTCAGCGCCGAGCCGATCGTCGCAGGCTTTTTGAATATCAGGCAGATTGGCGATGAAAACCGGCTGCCTTGGACGGCCTGCCACGCCAAGCCAAGCATTAGCAGGGAGAGTCGTCCATATGCCCGCAGCAGCGGCTCGCCCCGAGTGCGCTGTTTCATCTCCCCAGGGGAAAGCATGGCAAACCAAGTTTTGTGACTAAGTCTCAGCAGACCGTGACCATTCATGAGACCAAGCCCCACCTGTCTCGGATTATCGAGCAGATCCTGAACAATGGGCAGCCTGTGACCATCGCTCGCGCCGGCAAGCCGGTTGTGATCGTCTCGGCACATTCCGAAGCCCGGCCTTCTCATCGCAAGTTGGGCATGCTCCGGGGAAGAGTCCGGCTGCCGGAGGACCTCGACGTCCATAACGCCGAAATTCAGAAGATGTTTGAGGCAGATCAACTGTGAACTATCTCCTCGACACTCACATCCTCCTTTGGATCTGGACCACGACGAAGTTCGGCACTGGCAAGGCTGGTGCCGCCACATTGCCTTGTCGATGGTGGCTTTGGCGGCGCTGACCGAGCTGCGAGCCGGGGAGAAAAAACTTTTTTCCGAAAGGTTCCGCTCAGCGTGCCGGAAATCCGCCAATTGCTGACTTTCGTGCCGCGCGGGGCTGGCACGGCCTGGAACATCTGCTGCACTCGTCTGACTGGCAAAGACGACATCGATTTCTTGCTCAGTTCTTCCGCTACCAAAAACAGGAACTTTCGCTCTTCTCTGCCTAACTACAACTGTAGTCTTAGGCTACGGTCAGGCGGTGCGGGCCTGAATTTGCAGGAAGCACTGGATGAGGGCGACGGCGGCCGGGGTGACGCCGGAGATGCGGCTGGCCTGGCCCAGAGTGAGGGGACGAACGCGATCCAGCTTCTCCACCATTTCTCGCGAGAGACCGCTGCAGGCGCGGTAGTTGAACCAGGCCGGGATGGCGCGGGCCTCGTCTTCGCGGAGGCGCTGGATGGCGCGCTGTTGCTGGGCCAGATAGCCGGCGAACTTGATGGCCGTTTCAACCGTTTTGATCTCGTTGCGGACCCAGACCGGCAGGGCGCCCCCATGGCTGTAATCTGCCGCGGCCAGCGCGCTCAGCCAGGGGATGAACTCGGGTCGGGTCTCGCGTTGCGCCTCCAGGCTGGAAAAAAGCGCGGGCAGCAGAAGCTCAATGGTGATCGCGGGGCGCTTGAGGATCTGGGAGTAGAGTTCGCCGCGCGTGAGCGCAGCCGTCTCTGCGGAGTTCCCAGCGTGGCTGGAGGCGGATTCGAGCGCTGCGGTGAGGATCTGCAGGCAGGGAGCGGTGAGCCGCGTGGTCTCCAGAAGGTTCTGCAGCGCCTCCGCGCGGGCCTGCTTGGCTGTAAAAGCTGCCCAGGCAGCGTCGTCGATCAGGCCCAGGCGGCGGCCGTGCGGAGTGAGCCGAGTGTCGGCGTTGTCGATGCGCAGATGGAGGCGAAACTCGGCTCGAGAAGTGAACATGCGGTAGGGCTCATCGGTTCCCTTGGAGATCAGGTCGTCGATCAGGATGCCGGTGTAGGCCTCGGTGCGGTCCAGGGTGAAGGTATCGGGTGATGCTTCGCCGGGGTCTGCGCTGGAGGGCAGGCTCTCCAGCCGCGCATGTCTTGCAAACAGGGCGGCGTTGATGCCGGCGATGAGGCCCTGGCAGGCGGCCTCCTCGTAGCCGGAGGTTCCATTGATCTGCCCGGCCAGGTAGAGGCCGTGGAGCTGCTTCACCCGCAGGGTGCGATCCAGCTCGGTGGGGTCGATCGCGTCGTACTCGATGGCGTAGCCGGGACGCAGCATCTCGGCGTTCTCCAACCCGGGAATGCTGTGCACCATGGCCTGCTGGACGTCCATGGGCAGGGAGGTAGACATGCCGTTGATGTAGACCTCGTGGGTGTTCAGCCCCTCCGGCTCCAGGAAGAACTGATGCGAGGTCTTGTCCGGGAAGCGGACGATCTTGTCTTCGATCGAGGGGCAATAGCGTGGTCCAATGCCGGAGATCTGTCCGGTGTACATGGGGCTGCGGTGCACGTTGGCCCGGATCAGCGCCAGCGTCTCGGGGGTGGTGACGGCGATGTGGCAGCTAATCTGGCGCAGGGGAGGTCGCCAGCGGATGCGGGTGGATTCTGGCTGCTGGTCGCCGGATTGGCCTGAGCCGGCGGACTCCAGCGCGGCAAGAGAACGGAAGCTGAAGGGCGTAGGGTCCGCATCGCCGGGTTGCTCTTCAAATCGGGACCAGTCGATGGTGCGGCCGTCCAGGCGCGGAGGCGTGCCCGTCTTGAGCCGCGTCTGACGCAGGCCCAGCTTCTTCAGGTTCTCGCCGAGCAGGACGCTGGCTGCTTCGCCGGAGCGGCCGGCGCTGTAGGTCTGCTCTCCGCAGTGAATCAGGCCGTTGAGGAAGGTGCCGGTGGTGACCACAGTGGCGTGGGCGAAGATGCAGCGGCCGTCGCGCAGCACGATGCCGATGATCCGGGGCGTTGCTGACGGCGAGCCGGCGTCGCGGATGAGATCAACGACCTCGGCCTGTTTGATGAAGAGGTTGGGGATGGACTCCAGCTTCTCTCGCATCTTGCTGCGGTACAGAGCCTTGTCGCACTGGGCGCGCGGGCTCCAGACGGCCGGGCCGCGGGAGGTGTTCAGCAGACGGAACTGGATGCCGCAGGAGTCGGCCACCTCACCCATGATGCCGCCCAGGGCATCGACTTCGCGGACCAGATGGCCTTTGGCGACGCCGCCGATGGCGGGGTTGCAGGACATCTGTGCGATCAGATCCAGATTGAGGGTGAACAGCGCCGTGCGCAGGCCCATGCGCGCGGCTGCGGCTGCTGCTTCGCAACCGGCGTGTCCTGCGCCGACGATCACAACGTCAAACTTCTCAGAGAAGTTCGCGTTGGAGACAACGGACGAGCCGGCAGCGCCGGATGGATGGGAGAAAGACACAGAGCTTTATTTTAACGGAGAAGGTGAAGCCGCGAGGGCTGGCGGAGTATAGAGAGTGTAGAGAACGCGAATTCGGAGAGTCAGGGGAAGATGGAAGCATGGTGCGGTTGAGTGCGGTAGAGGCGCGGGTCCTGGGGGTGTTGATTGAGAAAGAGATTAATACGCCGGAGTATTATCCGCTGAGTCTCAATGCGACGGTGAATGCCTGCAACCAGAAGAGCAGCCGGGAGCCGGTGATGGAGCTGGCCGAGGCGGACGTGCGCAGCGCGCTGTTTGAACTGGAACAGATGGGCTTGGTGCGGGCCCTGGTGGAGACCAGGGCGACCAAGTTCGAGCATCGGGTGAGGGATGTTCTGAATCTGCGCCGGGATGAGGTGGCGGTGCTGTGTCTGCTCCTGTTGCGGGGGCCGCAAACGGCGGCCGAGCTACGTGCTCGCGCCGAGCGAATGTATGCCTTTGACGATACCGCCGCTGTGCTCTCCGTCCTGGAGCGGATGGCGGCGCATCCGGAGCCCGGGCAGGAAACGGGTCCAGCAGCGCGTCCAGACGCCCGTCCAGCGCAGCATCGGGAGCCGTTGACACAACTGCTGCAGCGGCAGCCGGGCTCGCGCGAGGCGCGCTGGATGCACCTGCTCTGCGGGCCGGTGAGTGAGACCGAGGCGCCCGCAGAATCTGCTCCAGCGCCGGCTGGAGGCGCCCTGCGCGATGGTTTGACGCGGCGCGTGACGGCGCTGGAAGAGCTGGCACAGGCCGCGGAAGCTCGTCTGCGGGCGCTGGAGGAGCGTCTTCAAGTGACAGAAGAGCGCCTGCAGACCGCGGAGGAGGGACTGCGGGCGCTGGAGGGCGCTTTGGTCAATCCGGAGCCGTGAGCCGCTCCAGCGTCTTCTCCAAGCTGGCGGGATCTTCGACGTTGCTGGTGGCCATGCTGCGGTCGATCTGGCGGTTGAGTCCGGTGAGAACCTTGCCGGGGCCGACCTCGATCGAGTGCGTGACGTTGTTGTGCTGGAGCACGCCCATGCACTCCACCCAGCGGACCGCTCCGGTGACCTGTCGGATGAGTGCGTCGCGGATCGCTTCCGGCTGCGTGAGAGGCTGGGCGTCCACGTTGCAGATGACCGGGAAACGGGGTGCGGAGAGAGGAATCTGCCCCAGCCACTCGGCGAGCTGAAGCTGAGCGGGCATCATCAGCGGGCAGTGGAAGGGAGCGCTGACCGGCAGAAGGACGGCGCGTTTGGCCCCGCGTTGCTTGCAGGCCTCCGCGGCCTGTTCGACGGCTTCTCGGGAGCCGGAGATGACCGTCTGATCGGGACTGTTGAGATTGGCGACGGTCACGATCTCTTGTCGCTTCCCGGCGGAGCTGTGAAGCTGGGCGGTGACGCTCTGGCAGGCGGCTTCGATCTCAGCCAGGTTCAGGCCGAGGATGGCCGCCATGGAGCCCTCGCCGGCGGGAACGGCGGTCTGCATGAACTGCCCGCGCGCCCGGACGGTGCGGACGGCGTCGGCAAAGGGGAGCGCGCCGGCGGCTACGTAAGCGGAAAACTCGCCTAGCGAGTGGCCGGCTGCGAAGCGGACCGGAAGTTTGCGGGCGGCGAGTTCCGGCTCCAGCACGCGCCAGGCGGCGGCGGAGACGGTGAGGATGGCCGGCTGAGTATGCTCGGTTAGCTTGAGGGTCTCTTCGGGGCCGTCGAAGATGATCTGAGAGAGAGAGAATCCAAGGGCTTGGTCGGCCTCCTCGAAGACGGCGCGGGCAACTGGGTAGGTTTCGTAAAGGGCGCGGCCCATGCCGACGGTCTGAGAGCCTTGGCCGGGAAAGAGGAGCGCTATGCCAGGGGTGTCTTGCGGGTTGATCATCGCGACTAGTGTAACCGGCTGCTGCGCGCTCCGTCCTGAGCACTCCGATTCCGCAATCTGGTGCGTTTGCGGAGGATGTAAGAGATAATGAACCCACTTGAGCCGATAGGATGAAGAGATTCAGAGGAAGGAGCCTCAGCCGGCCATGAACGGAGCGGAGCCAGTCGCGGAGGTGGGTGGGGTCTCGATGGGGGCCGAGAATGTTCTTCTAGGATCCGCACTGCGGCCAGGGGTGGCGCTGTGCGTGGATCTGGATGGGACGCTGGTGAAGTCTGACACACTGCTGGATACGCTGTTGGTGGTGGCGCGGAAGCGTCCGCTGGAGCTGCTGCGCCTGCCGATGTGGGTCTTTCAGGGGCGAGCTGCCTTCAAGAAGCGCGTCGTCGGGCTGGTGAACCTGGATGTGGAGCACCTGCCGTACAACCGTCCGCTGTTGGAGCTTTTGTTGCAACAGCATGGTCAGGGCCGGCCGATCTATCTGGCCACGGCCTCCGACGCAGGGTTGGCGGAGCGGGTGGCGGCGCATCTGGGGATCTTCGCCGGGGTGCTGGCCTCCAATGGCGAGACCAACCTGGCAGGGAAGAACAAGCTGGCGGCATTCCGAGCCAGGTTCGGGAACGAGTTTTGCTACATCGGAAATGCGCGTCCGGATGTAGCCTTGCTGGCGGCCTGCCAGGCGCCAATGGTGGCCAATCCCAGCCTTGCCCTGCGCGTCGGCCTGCGGCGGGCCGGAACGGCGGTTACGGCCAGATTTGAAGACCAGAGGTCCTGGTTGCAGAGCTGGCTGAAGGCCATCCGGCTACATCAGTGGGCCAAGAATACGCTGATCTTTGTGCCGCTCATGCTGGCTCACCAATGGCATGCGCGCCTGATGGTGAGAGCGGTCACGGCGTTTTTGAGCTTTGGGATGTGCGCTTCGGCGACCTACATCGTCAACGACTTGCTGGATCTGGAGGCTGACCGGATGCATCCCAGCAAGCGGCGCAGGCCGTTTGCCGCCGGCGACCTGTCCGTGGTCTGGGGTATGGCGGCGGTTTGCCTGCTGCTGCTGGCCTCCCTGGCGTTGGCGCTGGCGCTGCCCAACCTGACGGTGCAGCCGGATGCGGTAAGGCTCTTGAAGTCGTCGAGCTTTCTCGAGTGGCTGGGGCTCTACGCGGCCTCGACGCTGATGTACTCGCTCTATCTGAAGCGGAAGGTTTTGCTGGACGTCTTTGTGCTCAGCGGGCTCTATACGGTGCGGATTCTGGCGGGCAGCGCCGCAACGGGTACGCCCATCTCGGCGTGGCTGGCCGGGTTCAGCGTCTTCTTCTTCCTCTCGCTGGCCTTTGTGAAGCGGTTCGGCGAGTTGGAGGGCGTGCGCGAGCGGGGTGGGTCGACCAGCAGCGGACGCGGATACATGGTCGGTGACCTGGAACAGCTACGCGCGCTGGGCACCGGCTCCATGTATGCTGCCGTGGTGGTGCTGACGCTGTACATCAACAATCCGGAGACGAATCTGCTCTACCAGCATTCGGCGCGCCTGTGGCTAGTGGTTCCGGTGCTGCTGCTCTGGCTGAGCCGGATGTGGATGCTGGCCAGCCGAGGCAACATGCACGACGATCCGGTGGTGTTCGCCATTACCGACAAGCGCAGTCTGCTGCTCGGGGCGCTGATGGCGGCGGTGGTCTGGTGGGCGCTGTAGGTGCGGGTGGGGGCCTGCGCCGCAGTGACGTTCCTGGGTTCGGTAGAGGGCCCTCTGGCCAAGCACTGGTATGAAGGGCTGGGCGTACGACGAGTCTTTGCGGACCTGCGGGCTCGCCGAGCGACAGAGTTCCGGAACCGGCTGCCGGGAGAGGCAAGGCCCCGTTGCCGGAGGCGCCGTCATTTATCCTGAGAGTTCTACGTCATGAGTGCAGCGATTCCGGAGTTGAAGCAGTTTGATGATGCGGAGCTCGACCGGGTATTTGCCCGGCTGGAGGCCGATGCGGCGGCACAGGCGCGCATGCTCACCGGGAGTGAATCCTTAGAGGCCTTCCGCCTCCAGTGGCTGGGCCGTAAACAAGGGTTGCTGGGACAGTTGAGCGCTGCGTGGTTGAAGTCCGCTCCCGCAGAGGTTAAGCCGTCTCTTGGGGTACGCTTCAATCGCCTGAAGGCGCAGATTGAGTCGCTGCTGGAGGAGAGCCGGCAGCAGGACCAGGCAGGCAGCCAAGCCTATGGGCTGGATGTCACCTTGCCGGGAGCGGCGCCGCGCGTGGGCGCCGAGCATCCTTTGGTGAAGACCATGGCGGAGATCGTCGGCGTCTTCCAGCGCATGGGGTACTCGGTGGGTCTGGGGCCGGAGGTGGAGACGGACTTTTACAACTTTGAGGCTCTGAACTTCCCTCCCAACCATCCGGCGCGCGACACCCAGGACACGCTTGTGATCGCCGACCAGGAGCGGAAGCCGCTGCGGGAGCGGCTGCTGATGCGGACCCATACCTCGCCGGTGCAGATCCGCTCCATGCTGGAGCAAGTGCCGCCGCTGCGGCTGGTGATTCCGGGCAAGGTACACCGCAATGATGCCGCCGATGCCACGCACTCGCCTGTGTTCCATCAGGTGGAGGGGCTGTGCGTGGACACCCAGATCACCTTCAGCGACCTGAAGGGAACGCTGGATCACGCCATGAAGTCGCTGTTCGGCTCGGCGGTGAAGACGCGCTTCTTCCCCAGCTTCTTTCCCTTTACCGAACCCAGCGCGGATGTGCAGATCTCCTGCATCTTCTGTGGCGGCAAGGGCTGCCGCAAATGCAAGCACTCGGGATGGATCGAGCTGTTGGGCTGCGGCATGGTGGACCCGGCGGTCTTTGAGGCGGTCAACCAGCGCCGCTCGGAGATGGGCCGCGAGCTGGTTTATGACACGCGGAAGATCAGCGGATTCGCCTTCGGCATGGGCGTGGACCGCATCGCCATGATGAAGTACGGCATCGGCGATATCGGCTTGCTGTACTCAGGGGATCTAAGGTTTTTGGAGCAGTTTGCGTGAATATTCTTACCCAGTGGCTGCGTTCGTATCTGCCCGGGCTTGCGGTGGACGATCGCCGGCTTGCCGAAGATCTTACTCTGCGCGGGATCGCCGTGGAGGGAGAGTTTCCCGCCTCCTGCGGCGGAACCCTCTACGAGATGGATATCACCACCAACCGCGTGGATGCGATGAACCACTACGGCGTGGCGCGCGAAGCGGCAGCGATCTACGGCCTGCGCCTGGAGCCGTTGGCGCTGACGGCGCCGGTGGCGGAGCGCCGGCCTGGAACGGGGTTTCCGGTTCGGATTGAGGCTGAGGATCTGTGTGGCCGGTTTACGGCCCGAGTGATTCGCGGCGTCAGGATCGGACCCAGCTCGGGTGTAATCGCCGAGTACTTCGCGGCTCTGGGGCAAAAGCAAATCTTGGCGCCGGTGGACGTCACCAACTTCGCCTGGATGGCTATGGGGCATCCGACGCACGTCTTCGATCTGGACAAGATTGAGGGTGGAATCGTGGTGCGAAGAGCGCGCGACGGAGAGAAGTTGCGGCTGCTCGATGGCTCGGAGAAGACGCTGGCCGGCGACGATCTGGTGGTGGCGGATGAAAGCAAGGCGCTGGCGTTGGCCGGCGTGATGGGTGGATGGGAGTCGCGCGTCACGGAGGCGACGCAGAACATTCTGGTGGAGGCAGCATGGTTTGATCCGGCAGCGATTCGCTCCAGCTCCCGGCGTCATGGCCTACACACGGACGCCAGCCATCGGTTCGAGCGCGGTGCGGACTTCAACTCCGCTCCTCTGGCCAACCATCTGGTGGCGCGGCTGGTCGTCGAGCAGAGCGGTGGAGAGGTAGAGGGACCGTTGGTGGATGTGGCGGTTCCGCAGGTCGCGGCCAGAACCGCGGAGCGTCCAGCGATCCTGCTGGAAGTGAGCCAGGTGCGGCGCATCCTGGGCATCACCGCCGACGAGCAAGACGCTGGGCAGGGAATTACCGAGGATCTGGTGGCTCGGTACCTGACGGCGCTGGGATGCAATCTGACTCGACGGGGAGATGGTGAGTATGCGGTCAAGCTGCCCAGTTGGCGGCTGGATCTGGAGCGCGAGATCGACCTGATCGAAGAAGTAGCCCGGGTCCACGGCTACAACCGCTTCGCCAACACGCTGCCGGCCTTCCAGGGTACGGTGCGCGAGTTGGCGCACGCCGCTCAGGAGGCTGCGATTCGCCGTACACTGCTGGCGCTGGGATATAGCGAGGCGATTGCGAGCACGTTTGTTTCCGCGGAAGAGGCCGAGACGTTTGGCTGCGCGGAGCTGGCCGGCGGTGTGGAGGGCGCTGTAGCCATGGGCAATCCGCTCAGCGCCGAGGCCGGCGTGCTGCGGCCTTCGTTGGCGCCGGGCATGGCCACCATGCTGGCGCACAACCTGCATCGCGACGTCAGCGTGGCGAGATTGTTTGAGATGGGCACGGTCTTTTCGGGGTCAACAGCCGAGGTGAAGGAGCGGATGGGGCTGGCGCTGGGTGCGACTGGCGCGGCCAGGACTGCTGGGTCCCTCTATAAGCCCGAAGACGGTCTTTTTTACGAGGTCAAAGGAGCGATTGAGGCGCTGCTAAGGAAGTTTTCCAGAGCGCAGGACGCCGGTTCGGTGAGCTTTGACGCTTCCGGGCTGCCGGACTGGATCGAGCCCGGGAGGGGGGCGCGGGTACGGCTGAACGGAGAGCTTGTCGCCGTCTTCGGGGAGCTGAGCGCGGCTCAACTCCAGGCGCGCAAGCTGCGTCAGCCCTGTGTGGTGGCCAGCATCGATGCCCAGCGGCTTCTGGCCGACTCTCTGCGCCAGCCGGTGGTTGCGGAGCTCTCCCGGTTCCAGGCGGTGGAGAGAGACTTTTCTTTCCTGTTTCCGGATGCGGTGACCTGGGCGGCGATCGAAGCCTCGTTGCAGGGTTCGGCTGCGCAGGGCACAAGCCCGGCAAGGGAGGTTTCCGAGTTGCGCAGTGTGAGGCCAGTGGAGATCTTCCGCGATCCCAGCGGCAAGGCGGTTCCGTTTGGATCGTACTCTTTGCTGTTGCGCGCCCTTTTCCAGTCCAAAGAGCGCACGCTGGCCGAGCAGGAGATTGCAAGCTGTACGGAGTGGGTGGTGGCGCAGTTGAAGGCGCTCGGCGGCGTGCAGAGAGTTTAACGGTGGGCTGGAACGAATGCGCCAATCGACTTCGCTGGACGCAGGATGCGAGAAGCATAGGGGCGGATCGGCACGCAAGATGGGAAGGCCTGAAAAGGGAACTCATCCAGGTACCTCAAGGGTGGATTGCGGGAAATCCTCGCTGCGGCATCCTATACTTCCATAAGAGGGCCGCGCTTGAAGCGTGGCAGTCCGCGTCTGGTGATGGGTTTGTGCGTCTCCGGCGCGTGTGGAAGGAGTCGTCGATGGGATCGGCAAGCATCAGTGTCGATGAGTTTCAGGCTCTGGAGCAGAAGGTGCTTCAGACCGTCGAGCTGATCAAGAAAGAACGTGAGGCAAGATCGGCGGCCGAGGCCGCGCGCGCCGCCGCAGAGGCGCAGGTTGCTGCGCTCCGGGTTGAGCTGGCCACCCGCGATCAGGAGATTGCTGCGCGCGGGCAAGAGATTGTTGCCCTGCGGCAGGAGATCTCCGGGTTGGGTTTTGCCCAGGCTGAGGTGGAGAGCCTGCAGCGCGAGCGGGAGGCGGTAAGGCAGCGCGTGGAAGAGATGCTGGCGCGGATCGAGGAAGTGATCTAGCGCGGACTTCCGGGCGGTTGTATCTTCGCTGCGGTTCCGGGCGCAAGCGTTCCTGCCGGCGCCTTGGCTGGCAGCGCGATGGCTTGACTGTTGTGGCTCTGAAGCTGGTTGCAAGGATTTTCGCCCAGGCGAAGTTACGCCTAGGTCGGCAAGGGAGTGGGTAGAGAAGTGGTGGAGACGCAGTCCAGAAGCGAGAGATCGATCGCGCCGGCCGCAGCGCACGCCGGCGTCGTTGTGGATATCTACGATCAGATCTATCAGCTTCGGGGGGTGGATCCAGCCCATATTGCCCACCTGGCCGCAGTAGTGGATGGCAAGATGCGCGCTGTTTCGGCGCATGGGGCCACAGTCGATTCGCTGCGCGTGGCGGTGCTGGCAGCGCTGAATCTTGCCGACGAACTAGTGACGCTGCAGGCGCGCTATGAGGCCTTATGCGCCTCGCTGGAGGCCGGCCGCCAGGCTGCGATGGCGAGCGCGGTGAAGTCGAGGGCGGGCTCCCTGATGGGAATGCTGGATGAGGTTCTCGAAGAGCGCAAGGCCGGCTGAGGTCTTTCACACGTACGCGCATCCCGATGTCTTGACTTCCCGGAGCAGGGTCTCCGGCAGACTCATCTACCGGAACGGAATGAGAGTACCAAAGACCCTATCTTTACGGAGGCCAACCGCCCTGAAGACGCAACAGGAATCAGGCTGGATTCCGAAGAATGCGCTCGCCATCGCCGCAGCCCAGATGCGGCAGAAATGCGTAGCGGCATCCGGACCTGTGGCGTGAACTGGTTTGGCGCTTCCCTGCAATGCTGCCTTCGCTTCCGATCCCCGCTTGCACCTCGGTAGCCCTGTGCAGGATGATGGAAGGCACTTGGATCTCCGTGGGGGAGGGGACCATGCTTCTGAAGGCGGCTATTGTTTCGCTGGCGGTGGTCTTTCTTTACCCTGCCTCCGGCGCAGGCGCTTTGCGCGCCCAGCAAACGGCTGGCGCGACAACCGCTGCGTCTGCTTCGGAGGCGAGCTATCCCTCGAATCCAAAAGCTATTGCGGCGCTGCAACAAGCCTGGCGGTTGGAACAGCAACACCAGTCTGGGACCGCGATCGGCGCCTACAAGAAGGCCAACAAGCTCGCTGGCGGCGCTTGTGTGGTCTGCCTCTCCGGTCTGTATCGCGCGCAGATGGCGCAGGGAGACTACAAAGGCGCGGTTCGTTCAGCGGCCGCGATGGAGGCTGTGGGAGAGTCGCCGCTGGTGAAGTCGGTGGCTGCGTATGACCAAGGCCGGGCGCTGATGGCCCAGGGTGGAGATCAGCCCAGACCCGAGCAGTTGGAACAGGCGCGCGCCGCTTACCGCGAAGCGGTCGAGCTCGATCCGCAAAACGTCTCGGCGCTCTTCAATGAGGGTGAGGTGCTGGTGCGGATGGGCAGAACGGATCAGGGACGCAAGGACTTTCAGCTTTGCCTCAGCACGTTGCACCCCGGAGACCCGGCCTGGCTGCGGGTGAAGCACTTCGCCGATGACCCCGAGCTGGCGGTCCAGAAGATGGCTCCCGCGTTTGAGGTCACCGCGCTGAATGGTACCACGTTCAACCTGGACGCCATGCGCGGCAAGGTCGTTCTGATCGACTTCTGGGCAACCTGGTGTGGCCCCTGCAAAAAGGACCTGCCGTACTTGAAGAAGATCGCCAGGGAGTTCGCCGGCCAGCCGCTGGTGATGATCAGCGTCAGCCTGGACAGCGATGAGGCAGCCTGGAGGGAGTTCGTACAGAAGAACGAGATGACCTGGTTACAGTATCGGGATGTGGACCACAAGCTCGCCGGTGAGTTTGGGGTAACTGCCATTCCGCACTACTTCACCATCGACTCCGATGGGGTGTTGACCTCGGAGTCGATCGGCAGTGGATCCCATCTCGAAGACCGGTTGCGAAAGCTGATTGCCAGGGCGGAACGAGCCAGCCAGGAGCGGGCCGCAGCTACCGCGCCGGCCGCGGCGCGGACGCCTTGACGCATGGATTTCTATCGCCGGAGGGGAGATCTGATCCGGCGTTGGACGGGCCTCAAATCTCGAAGGTTCATGCGAAGGCTCTGCGGCGTTTCGCGCTGCTCAGGCGCCTTCGGCGATGGTGTGGCTGACTCTCTCTGGCTCCTCTTCCATGCGCAGGTAGACCCTGCCTATCCACTCCTGGTTGGTTTCCATGAACAACTCGGCGGTCAGCCGCAAGAGCGACTGTTCCTGCGGAAAGACCCGCACTACGCGGGTGGGGAGGCCCGGCGAGATCTCGGGCCCAAGCCTACTGGATCCTGGGAGTTCATAAGAATGAACAGGTTCGGTTGCCGGCAATGACACCTCTTTGTGTCGCTGGCTGGCGGTTCGCCTTTCACGAGAGTACGAGTTGCGCAAATCGCGCACTCTTGGGTAGCATCCAAGGCAGAGACCGGCCTGCAAAGCAGGTACGGGGAATACCGCAGGTTGAACCAACATTCATCGAACAGGGTTTTAGCTCGTAGATATGGCTCGGTGTGCTAGGTCCGCCAGTCCGGAAAGCCTAAAGAGCCACGGCTAAAGTCCACCGTCTTAGGACGGGTTCACCTGCGCCTTCCTGTACGGCCCAGCGGGTCGGTTCTTCTTTGTCCGCTGATGGGTCTGGTTCCGCACCCACCCGCCCTGATTCCTCCGGATCGCCCGCTCTCCGCGTATCTTCAAGGAAGGCGAGGAAGGACAAAAGGGGTGAAGGTTCAACTGCAGATATTGGGGAGGTTCCTCGGTCAGCCTCCAGTTCACGGGGCTTACGGGTTGGGGTCCATGTCTCTGGCGGGGCTGGCGCTGGCGATGCCGCGCCTGCCTGGGTTGCGGTTGCCGCTGTACGGGGTGTTTGCGGCCGTAGGGATGATTGCGGCCTTGTGGCTGAGCCAAAAGACGGCGGTGCGGGTGGGATTGGCAGCCAACCGTCTGTGGGATGCGGGCTTGTTTGTGGTGATGTCTGGCTTCGTCATCTCGCGTCTGACGTTGATTGCGTTCGATCCGAGAGCCTTTCTGCGCCTGCCCCTGGTGATGCTGGAGCTGCCCTCGTTCACCTGGAGCGATGCGGCGCTGACAGCGCTGGCGGCGGGCATCTATCTGCGTTGGAAAGGAATTCCCTTGCTGGCGGCCCTGGATGCCTGGGCTCCGTGCGCCGCTGCGCTGGGGGCGATTCTTGGCTTGGGGCGGTGGCAGGAGGGCGCGGACAGGGGAATGCCGACCCACCTGCCCTGGGGACCGGTGGCGCCGGGAAGCGCAGGGCTGACGCATCTGCAGCCGGTGGATCTCTACGCGGCGCTGGCTTCGCTGGTGTTGCTGTTGATTTTGATGAAGTTGCTGGAGAGCGGAAGCCGGAGAGGACGCGTTGCCGGAGTGGCGCTCCTGGCCTTCGGAGGGGTGAGCTTTCTGCTGGATATGCTGACCCAGCCGGAGGGCGGTCCAGGCGCATGGCTGGATCCGGTGCAGTGGCTGGCGGTAGGGCTGATGCTCAGCGGCGGCTTGTTGCTGATTTTTCTCCCGGAGGCGGCCTGATGCCCTCCCAGCACATGTTGCCCAAAGGCAAGCGAGGCAAGACTGTAAAGCCCGAGTACCGGACCCAGCGTTCGTTGGCGCAGGAACGTGAGGCGAAGCGCCGGGCTGAAGGCTTGCCTGAGGAGGATGCCGCAGAGGCGATTGGTCCCGGCTCCTTTGCAGCCTGGGACTCAACCTTGGACCTCAATGGGGAGGAGTGGGAGACAGTACAAGCGGCTGCGTTGTCGGCGCGGCGTTCTGGCCTCGTGGTCAGCGGACCGAACGCCCATCGCCATCCGCCGGAGCAGGAACAGAAGACGCTGCGGCGATACCCGGCTCCTCTGGCGGCGCAACAGCAGCCAGAGATCCGGCCACTGGAGCTTTCAGTGGGGAACAGCATGCCGGAGGCCTCCGGAGTGCTGCGATTTGTGGCCGAGCCGGCGGCTGCCGGGCTGCGCCTGGATGCGTATCTGGCCAAGGCCCTTGCGGAGATCAGCCGGGCGCGCGTGGTGCTGCTGATCGAGGCCGGACAGGTGACGGTGGATGACCGGCAGGTTCGCGCCAAGCAGAGGCTGAAGGGCGGGGAGTGGATCCAGATCCGCGGTGAAGCCCATCCCGCGCCTCTGCATGCCACCCCGGAGGATCTTCCGCTGACGATTCTCTACGAAGACCAGGACCTGGCGGTGGTGAACAAGGCTGCAGGGATGATGGTGCATGCGGGGTCGGGAGCCGCCGAGCATAACCGCGGAACCTTGGTGAACGCTCTGCTGCACCACTTTGGCGCCAGGGAGGGGTTGAGCCAGGTGGGCGGGGAGTTGCGCCCCGGGATTGTGCACCGCCTGGATAAACAGACCAGCGGCCTGCTGGTGGTGGCCAAAAATGATGCGGCCCACCGCAAACTGGCGGAGATGTTTGCCGGCCGGAGGGTGCGCAAGACCTATTTGGCCCTGGTGCATGGCGAGGTGAAGGGTGAAGAGGGGACGATTCAACTGCCGATCAGCCGGGACCTGGTGCGCAGAACGCGCATGACCACCCGGCGCTCGGAGGGGCGCAGCGCCGTCTCCCACTGGAGGATTCTGGAGCGTCTGCGCGGAGATTATGGAAGGTTCACGCTGCTGGAGGTGCGGATCGAGACCGGGCGAACTCACCAGATTCGTGTGCACCTGCAAGCACTGGGCCATCCGGTGGTGGGAGATACCTTGTACGGAGCACCGCGCCGCATACGGCGGGTCCCCCTGGCGGAGGGCGCCAAGCGCCAGGCGGCGCACCCAGGGGATGATGAGCCGGAAGATCTGGCGCTGGAAAGGAACTTTCTGCATGCGGCAGAGTTGGAGTTTGCTCACCCGAGGACCGGTAAACCGTTGTTGTTGCGGGCGGAACCGCCGGAGGAGTTGCGCGAGATGCTGCACAGGCTGCGCGGGGCATGAGGGGCAGAGAGCAGTGGGCGCCTCCACAAAAACTCCGGCCACGTCAATTGATACGATGGGTAGCATGAGATTTCGCACATTTGCGCTATGGACCGGCCTGATCCTTGGATCGGCCGCATGGGGGTTGGCCGCCACTGCGCAGAGCAGTCCACCTCAGCCGCAACCCTCCACCACCCAGGCTGGTTCAGCGCCGGCAAGTCCAACCCAGCCAGGCTCTGGACAGCAGACGACGCCTTCGTCCTCGACCGAACCCGCTCCGCAACTGGAGCGGCGCTTGGGCGAGCCGCCCGGGACTGAGGTTCTGCACGTGTTCACGCGCGAGGTCGATCTCTTCTTCGCGGTCACCAACAAGCATGGAGGCTTTGTCAACGGGTTGCAGCCCAAAGACTTTGGGCTTCTCGATAATGGACGTCCGCCGGAGCGGGTGATTCGATTTGAGCAACAGACCAACTTGCCTTTGCGCGTGGGCATCATGATCGACACATCGAGCTCCATCCGGGAGCGATTCCACTACGAGCAGCAGGCAGCGGTCGATTTCCTGTTGCAGGTCATGCATCCGGTGGATGAGTCGTTTGTGGAGGGCTTCGATGTCCAGACCGATATCGAGCAGAACTTTACCAACCGGGTGGACCTGCTGAACAGCGCGATTGAGCGGCTGCGGCCGGGTGGTGGAACGGCGTTATTCGACTCCCTTTACAAGACCTGCCGCGACGAGATGCTGCCCTTGAATCAGGAAGAGGAAGTACGCAAGGCGATCGTGCTGGTATCCGATGGCGATGATGACTATAGCCGGGCCACCGAAGACGAAGCCATCAAGATGTGCCAGCGGGCCTCGACCATCGTATACGCCATCAGCACCAACACCGGTCCGAGCCGGGACAAGGGCGATGACGTGCTGCGGGCGATCGCCTCGGCAACTGGAGGACAGGCGTTCTTTCCCTCGACCATGCCGGATGTTGGAGAGGGCTTCCTGAATATCGAGGCAGAGCTGCGCAGCCAGTACTCGCTGGTCTACGTTCCGGCGGACTACAAGCCGGACGGAGCCTTCCGCACCATTTACCTGCAGTGTGTGGATCCGCGCTATTCGGTGCGCGTCCGGAAGGGGTACTTTGCGCCCAGGCAGGAGCAATGAAGCGGACGGTGGTCTTGGGCTGCCGGCCGCAGGTTGACAGTCGCGGGGTACTCCCAACGCAACTTTTGAGGTTGGAGACGGTTCGAGCATCTCTCCTGTAGGTGTAGTGGGGTCTCGACACCGATGGGCGTTTTCCACCAAAGAAAACGCCGCTGCACGTCCCTTCCAGGATACCCAGCAACAGGAGAAATGCTCTAATCGCTATTGCGAGGTCTTCATGCAGAAAGTCCGCAGAGGCAGTCTTCTCACGGCGATTCCGCTGGCGCTTATTTGGGCGCTGACATCGACGGTTCCAGCGCAACAACCATCGGTAGCTCCGGTCCCGCCGCCGGTTGCCCCGCCGCCGGGAATTGGTGACATGATTCGGAATCTGGCTCCCCAGCCGGCCACTCACAGCTCGTTCACCTTCGACCGCAACATGTTGCAGGTGGCGACCGGATTCCTGAACGATGGCCAGGGACCGCCGATGCAACTGAACAGCATCACAGTGGAGAACTACCGCTATCAGCAGCCGGCGTTCTATGTGCCGCAGACGATGCATGCGCTGGTGGCGACGCTGGACGCAGCCGGATGGAAGCATCTGGTGAGCCAGCATATGCAGCCGCAGCCGACTATCCCGGGAGCGCCCCCGCAGGCGATCCAGCCGCAGCGGACCCTCACCGATCTCTGGCTGCACTTCACAGGGATGGACATCGACAATGTTCTGGTGCTGGTGCGCAGCCCGCGACAGATGAACCTGATCGAGGTCTCTGGGGAGCTGCGTCCGCTGGATCTGATCCATCTCAGCGGGCACTTTGGGATCCCCAAAGTCGACCCGGATGCCGTGATGGTCCCGGCGCCGCCAGGAAAGTGAAGGATCTCAGGATATTGTTCCTGGAGTGATCGAGAGGCGCTTTACCAGCCGTAGCGCTCCACCTCACCCAGCAGAGCCAGCTTGCGCTCGGGGGGTAGAAAGCTGGCCTCGATCGAGTTGGCCGCCAGCTCGCGAAGCTGCTCCAGAGAGAACCCAAAGCCGCGATGGGCGAGCAGATACTCGTCAAGCAGATTGGCGCCGAAGAAGGGCGGGTCATCGGAGTTGAGGGTGACCATCAGGCCCTCCTCGAAGTAGCGGCGCACAGGGTGGGCATCCAGAGCGGGGCAGCAGCCGGTGCGCAGGTTGCTGGTGATGTTCAGCTCAAGCGGAATCTGACGCTGCGCCAGAACGTCGATCAGATCTGGATCGTCCTGGGCCGAAAGGGCGTGGCCGATGCGCTCGGCGCCGATGTTGATCGCGGCCCAGATGCTCTGCGGACCGGTGTTCTCGCCGGCGTGGCAGGTAAGGCGCAGGCCGGCCGCTCGGGCCTCGGCATAGAGGTCGCGGAACTCGTGCGCCGGGCCCAGCAGCTCGTTTCCTCCGATGCCGATGCCAATCATGCTGGGGTAGGAGCGCCGCAGTTCCGCGGCCTTGCGAAACACACGCGCGCAGGCCTCCAGCCCAAAGTGCCGCACCGCGTCGACGATCCACAGCAGGGAGATGCCGAACTCAGCCTTGGCGCGGGTGCGGCCGCGTTCCACCGCGTCGATCACCTGATCGACGTCCAGGCGCGCCTGCCAGTAGAGGATGCCGATGGAGATGTACGCTTCGGCGTGGCGAACTCCCTGGCGCGCCAGCTCGCGCAGCATGTTGTAGGTGATCAGCTCGTAGTCCACCGGGGTGTGCAATCGCTCGGTGACGGCTTTGAAGCAGAGCAGGAAGCTGGGGAAGTCATGGTAGCTGTAGATGGCGCGTGCGGCGTCGAGCGAGAGCGGGGAGGGATCGTTGCGGGCGGAGAGCTCGACCAGGGTCTCTGGAGTGATAGAGCCTTCCAGATGCAGATGCAACTCGGCTTTGGGCAGTCCGCGCAGCCAGGTTATGGGGTCAGGTTTTGCGTCGCCGGGACCTGCCTGCGGGGCGTTCGGGGGGGTGGGCTGGTGGGGATTCGGAGACGGTCGCGCTTGCGCCATAGGTGGAGTGTCGAGGAGCGGCTTCTAGAGTTGTTAGAGGGGCGGCGCGCTGGTTGGCGCGGCCTTCTCCATGATGTCCATGGCTTCAGCCTGAACAGGTTTCGGCCTTAATTTTTTAGGAGGAAGCAGGCTCTCCCGGAGATGCGAGCAGGATCCGTGGACCGGGCCGACGCTCGATCGCGGAGATATTCTGAGCTCTAACCTCTACTCTACACTGGACCCTGGAGTGGGCAGCTTGAGGCTCTCGACCCAGTGCAATTGCTCGGGGGTATCGGGAACCAGCATGCCGCGCGCCTGGGTGATGCGGTGAAAGGCGTCTAAGGCAGAGAGTCCTTCGCGGCGAAGCAGCGAAGCCAGCAGCAAGGAAGAACGTCCGATGCCCGCGCGGCAATGGGCTACGATCCGGTGACCCTGGAGAAGGTCGCCGTGAAGCTTGTGGATGAGGCCAAGAAAGGCCTGGGGAGACTCCGGGACACTGCGGTCCCGAATCGGAAAGCTGCGAAAGACGATGCCGTTGAGTGCGCAGAGTGCGGGTTCGTGCTCCAGAGCCAACTCGAACACTTCATCGGCGGTGAGCAGCGAGACCAGCACACCGGCGCCCTGGCTCCTGAGAGCGCGGATCTCGTCGTCCAGTTGTGCTCCACCCTTCGGCCGTTGCATGATCGCCATCTTCGCGGAAAGGCCGGTATCAATCCAGTACGCCATCATTCCATCGTACCGTTCTCCTCCCTCCGCGGATGGAGAGGATGGGTTCGCCGAGGATGTGCGGCAAGGGTCTGCACGAAACAGGTCTTGCTGGTTTTCCAAGACCTCGACAGGGCTGGTCAACTACAAGCTGGCTATTGCTTGCTGGTGAAGAACTCGCTACGTTTGCGGCTGTAAAAGTAGTAGACGAAGAGACCGATGATCAGCCAGACGAAGAAGCGCATCCAGGTCATCACGGGCAACCCGGCCATCAACAGAAGGCAGAACAAGATGCTGAGAGAGGGGAAGATGGGGCCTCCCGGCACGCGGAAGCCGCGGTGGCGCTCGGGTTGCTTGTGGCGCAGCACCAGCACCCCGATGGAGACCAGGACAAAGGCGAAGAGTGTGCCGATGTTGGAGAGTTCGGCGAGGGTTCCTACGTCGAAGAGGCCGGCAGGGATGGCGACCAGTACTCCGGCGACCCAGGTGGCGAAGGCTGGGGTACGGAAGCGGGGATGAACCTTGGAGAAGACGTCGGGCAGCAGACGGTCGCGGCTCATGGCGAACCAGACCCGGGCCTGGCCGAGCTGGAAGACCAGAATCGACGAGATCATGCCGATGATGGCGCCGAGCAGGACGATGAGTCTTGTCCAGTGCAGCAGAGAACTTCCGGTCTGCATCGTGAGGCGCTTGAGTCCGTTGACCACCGGAGCGGCGTCTCCGATGACGCTCTGCCAGGGCACGATGCCGGTGAGGATGATAGCGACGCCGATGTACAGGATGGTGCAGACGATCAGCGTGGCGATGATGCCGATGGGGACGTCGCGCTGCGGATTGCGGCACTCCTCGCTGGCGGTGGATACCGAGTCGAAGCCGATGTAGGTGAAGAAGATGATGCTGCCGCCGGCCAGAACTCCGGACCATCCGTTGGGAGCGAAGGGATGGTAGTAGGCGGGATGGAGGAAGTGCAGGCCGACGAAGATGAAGGCGAGAATTGCCACCAGTTTGATCAGCACCATGATGTTATTGGTGCGGGCGGACTCGCGTATGCCGCGGACCAGCACGATGGTGAGCAGAATGACGATCAGGAATGCCGGAATGTTGAAGCCGAAGTGCCAGCCAGGTTGATAGATGTTGTTGCCTGCCAGGTCCTGCAGCCCCTGGGGCAGATAGGCGGGCGAGAGCCACTTGGGGCCAAGGGGAATACCCAGCCAGTCGAGCAGATCCACCAGGTGAGCGGCAAAGCCGACTGAGACGCTCATGTTGGAGAAGGCATACTCCAGGATCAGATCCCAGCCGATGATCCAGGCGATCAGCTCGCCCAGTGTGGCGTAGGTGTAGGTGTAGGCCGATCCGGCGATGGGGATCATGCTGGCCAGTTCGGCGTAACAGAGGCCAGTGAAGCAGCAGACGACGGCCACCAGGATCATCGAGAGGGCCAGCGCCGGGCCGGCGCCGGGCCGTCCGGCGATGTGGCCCACGTTGTGGTGGAGCAGACCGAGGATCAGGTCAATGACCGGGGACGCCCTCCAGTCGCTCAGAGCGGCTGGATTGCCGCCGATGGCGGTTCCGATCACGGTGAAGATCCCCGAGCCGATCACCGCGCCGATGCCAAACGCGGTCAGAGAGACGGGGCCAAGGGTCTTCTTGAGCGCCGTCTCCGGAGCCTCGGACTCGTGAATGAGCTTGTCAATGGACTTTGTAGCGAAGATTTGGCGGGCCAGGTACTCGTTCCTCGTCGGTTTGGCAGATGGCAACGATTGTATGTTTTTGAAGGGGATCGCGAAAGGGTACCGGCTGGCGCTCCACGGGCCGCGCGCTGCTATCTCTTGAATCGGGCCAGAGCGGCTGCTCTTGAATCCGGTCAGGGCTTCCGGTTGCGCGCACCGATCTTTTGCGGGCCGCCGAATTTTCTCCAAACGGGATGGTCATGTCCGTAGCCTCTGGCGGATCGGCCCGCTGCGCCACCGCAGGAGCTTTTGCTCAAAGGCACCAAGGAAAAGGCGAGCAGAGGGAATCTGCTCGCCCGGGGACCTCGCTTGGGGAACTCTTCTGGGTGGATGCGAATGCTCTAGCGCTTGCTCTGGCCGCGGGCCATCTTGCGGACCTTGGCCTTGTTCTCGCCGCGAGGGCCGGTGCGGGGGGCCTTGGGGGCGGCCTTCTTGCGTGCCGTGCGCTTCAGCTTCTTGCGCTCCAGCTTGTCAGTAACGCTCTTGGTATTTGCCATGTGCCTCTCTCTTTTGTTCCGATTTGTTCCGAACTTTCCAATTGGAATGGGACCGGCTGAGCAGGCTCCGCTGTGCCTGCGGATGTTCTTACAACCGCTCGAGCTGGGCGAACCTCTCGACCAGCTTCTTCATGCCGTGACCTCTAAATTGTACGGTAAGCTTGGCATCTTCGCCGTCGCCTTCGCGAGAGAAGATGACCCCTTCGCCGTACTTGGGATGGCGGACGCGGGCTCCTTTGCCCAACTCCGGGCCGCCGAGGGGCGATGCGGCCTCCCGGAGCGGACGAGCCTTGAAGCTGGCGCCGGCGGCTCTGCCGAAGAAGGCGGCGGTGTTATCCAGTGGGCCGCTGCCCGAGCGCGGCTGTCCAGCCCCGCGCCGGCTGAAGCGCTGCTTGGCATAGATACGTGCTGCGGAGCCGGGGTCCTGGGATTCATCCTCATAGGAAAAGTGGCGCTCGCCGCTCAGGCTGTCTTCATCGCGGCGGCTCCGTTGAGCGTAGGGCGTCGAGCCGCCGGATCGGGCATAGCTCTGCGGGCTCAGATCCTCTATCAGGCGGGATGGGACCTCGGCCAGAAAGCGCGAGGGAAGGGATGCCTCCGGCATGTCGTTGCCGTAGCGGCGACGATAGCGCGCCCGGGTCATGATCAGGGTGTCCATGGCGCGGGTCATGCCTACGTAGCAGAGCCGGCGCTCCTCCTCCATCTGGGCAGGATCCTGCAGCGTTCTGGAGTGGGGGAAGAGTCCCTCTTCCATGCCCGCCAGGAAGACCAGGGGAAACTCCAGGCCCTTGGCGGCGTGCAGCGTCATCAGGGTGACGCGAGCGTCGGCGGAATAGCTGTCGGTGTCAGAGACCAGGGCGGCGTGGTCGAGGAACTCGGCCAGCGATTCGCCGCGGGCGGTGGCGTCGCGCGCCGCGTTGGCTAACTCCTTCAGGTTCTCGATCCGGGAGAGGCTCTCCGGCGTGGCCTCGTCCTCCAAGGCGCGGATGTAGCCGGAGCGATCGTTGAGGAACTTGATGAGCATGGGCAGGCTGGCTGTTCCGTCCGTGGCTGCGGCGTCTGCCGCCTGCGCGCTGCCTGGGATATCGACCGGCGCTTGGTTGCTCTGGTTCGCCAGCATGCGGCTGAGACGCGCCGCGTTGGCCAATCGCTGGGCCGCGCCGGCTGCGCCTGGGGCCGGCGCATCCTGAGGTAGAGCTTTCGGGGCGAAGGGATTGAAGCTTGCCTCTGCGCCGGTCAGCGGCCCTTCCGCCAGCCGGCTGGAAGGGGCCTCCTCTGCCAGCGGCGCTGCGATCTCTTCGTTGGGGCCAAAGTCGAACCCGAAGTTGAAGCTGGTATCCGAGCCCACGCCGGCGTCCTCTTCTGCCAGCGGCGCTCTCACTTCTTCGTTCCAGGCTTCTCTGGACTGGAAGCCGAAGTCGAAGTCCACGGACTCTTCGAGCGCTTGCTCAGAAGCAGCATCGGGCTGCGCGCCCGGGTCTTCAACGGTCTGCTCGCCGGCGTCTTTCAAGCCGGCCATGGCGCGAGCTTCTTCGATGAGTTTGCGGAAGCTGCCGAGGGCGGAGAGAGCGCGCGGCGGTAGCAGCTTGTCTTGCGTGGCGCGGGCGACGGCGTCCCAGGTGCTGATGCCCGCGCTGAGGGCAATCCGCTCGAGCGTCTCCATGGTGGTCTTGCCGATGCCGCGCGGCGGAGAGTTGACGACCCGGCCGAAGGCGATCGAGTCATGCGGGTTCTGCACCAGCTTCAGGTAGCTCAGGATGTCCTTGACCTCGGCGCGCTCGTAGAAGCTGAAGCCTCCCACCATGCGGTACTGGATCTGATAGCGGCGCAGAGCCTCTTCCACCAGCCGCGACTGGGAGTTGGTGCGGTAGAGCACGGCGCAACGGGGAAGCTCCGCTGCGGTCTCACGCAGGTACTGGGCGATGCGGTCGGCGATGAACAGGGCTTCGTTTTCGCCGTCCGCAGCCTCGTAGTAGCCGATCGGTGAGCCGCCCTCGCGTGCGGTCCAGAGGTTTTTCCCCTTGCGCTGGGTGTTCCGGGAGACCACGGCGCTGGCCGCCTCCAGGATGGCCTCGGTGGAGCGGTAGTTCTGTTCTAGGCGGATCGTACGCGCTTTCGGAAAGTCGCGCTCGAACTCCAGGATGTTGCGGATGTCGGCGCCTCTCCAGGAATAGATGGACTGGTCTTCATCGCCCACCACGCAGACGTTGCCATGCTTGCCAAGCAGCTTCATCAACTCGTACTGGGGACGGTTGGTGTCCTGATACTCATCGATCAGCAGATACTGGTAGCGGCGATTGTATCGCGCGAGCACCTCTGCGGAAGACTTGAACAGGCGGACGGTCTCCAGCAGCAGATCGTCAAAGTCCAGAGCGTTGGCCTTGGCCAGCTCTTCTTTGTAAATCTTGAAGATGTGAGCCAGCTTCTCTTCCTCAGGGTTGGTGGAGGCAAGAAAGTACTCCTGAGGATTCATCATGTGGCTCTTGGCCCAGGAGATGCGGCTGAGGGCGACACGGGGCTTCAGCGCCTTGTCGTCGAGAAAGAGGCGCTTGAGGGCTTGCTTCACCACCGCCTGCTGATCGGTCTCATCGTAGATGGCGAAGTTCCGTGTCAGGCCTTGGTTGCCCACGCGCAGGGCTTCGATGTCGCGGCGCAGGATGCGCACGCAGAGGCTGTGGAAGGTGCAGATGGTCGGTTGCGCCAGGGTGGTGTGACCCAGGATCTTCTCCACCCGTTCACCCATCTCCGCTGCGGCCTTGTTGGTAAAGGTAACGGCGAGAATGTTGTCTGGGGAGACGCCGAGCTCCTGGATGAGGTAGGCGATGCGGTGGGTGATCACCCGGGTCTTGCCGCTGCCGGCTCCGGCCAGCAACAGCACCGGGCCCTCGGTGGCGAGGATCCCCTCGCGCTGCTGGGGGTTCATCTTTTCGAGAAGATCGGACACAATCTTATTCTATCGAGCCGGCTGCACGCTCTTCCTCCGGCTCCTCCGGGGTTTGGTGCAGAACGCGGCGCAGGATGCCCATCACGGTCATAGCCTGCAGGTGCGTCATCCCCGGGCGGTAGCCTGTCTCCGTAGCCGGGGCGGAGGCCGCTGCAAGCTGAAGGACGAGTTGGCGGACCACCGGCTCGCGGGAGTTGGCCGGGAAGCGGTGCGCATAGCCGGTCGCCTGCAGTACCTGGAGCAGAAGCTGCGTCAGGCGTTCGCGGTCCTGCACCGTGGCTGGAGCCTCCTGTTGCTGTGGGACCTCCACGCTGGACTCAAAGCCGGAACGCGTGAGTTCGTAGAGGCAGACGGCGACCGACTGGCCCAGATTCATCGAGAGGTGACGGTTCCCCTCCGGTTGAAAGAGCGGGATGGTGGCCAGCAGGTTGCAGTGGGAGAGCTGATCGTTGGTCAGGCCGGTCTTCTCCGAGCCGAACAGGAGGGCTACGCGCGGCTGGCCCTCCGGGCGCCGCCGCGCCGTAGGGCTGTGGTCTGAGATGGCGGCGCTGAGTGCTTGCTGGATCAGCGGCGCTGCTTGCTGGAGGCTGAAGATGGGCTGCCGTAGTCGGCGCTCGCCGATGGCTGTGGTGCCCACCGTGAAGGTGCAGTCGGCGATGGCCTCCAGCAGAGTGTCATAGCGACGGGCAGAGCGCAGCACCTGCTGCGCGGCCACGGCCGCCGGATTGGAGGCCGAGAGGTCTGCCGAAGGCTGGTCGTCCGCCTGCGCGGCCTCCAGTTGGGCCGCTTCAAAAGGAGCGGAGAAGTTGTTGACCACGCGCAGATCAGAGAAGCCGAAGTCCTGCATGGCGCGGGCAGCGGCGCCGATGTTGAACGGGTTGCGCGCGCCAACCAGAACAACGCTCAGACGGGCGCGGGCGGAGGAGAGCATACAAGAAAGTGTAGACGGTAGAAATGCGGAGCGAAGGTTTTGCAGAAAGCCGGCAAGGCTCCGTCGGGAACCGATCTGTGCTCCGGACGTTCTTCTGGGCGGCGTTGGGGGAGTTCCGCCTACACTGGAACCAGCCCTATGGCGGACAACTTTGCCCAGACCGTGAAGCAGCAGGCCGACATCGTCCGGATTGTGGGCGAGTACGTGAAGCTGCGCAAGAGCGGAGCCAACTGGAGCGCGTTGTGCCCGTTTCACAAAGAGAAGTCAGGGTCCTTCTATCTCTACCCGGGAACTGCCAGCTACTACTGCTTTGGCTGTCACGAGCATGGGGATGTCTTCAGCTTTGTGATGAAGATGGAGTCACTGAGCTTTCCGGAGGCGGTGCGGGCGGTGGCGACAAAGATGGGCATCGCCCTGCCCCAGCGCGAATTTCATTCTGCTGAGGACGCGCGCGAAGCCGGCCTGCGCCGCCAGTTGCTGGAGGCGCATGAGGCCGCCACGCAGTACTTTGAACAGAGCCTGCGCTCGCCGGAGGCGGCCCGGGCCAGGGAGTATCTCAGCCTGCGCGGGGTGAGTTCGGAGGCGATCGCCAAGTTCCGCATCGGCTACGCTCCTGAGAGCTTCAACGACATGCGCGACCGGCTGGGGAAGTTCTTCTCTGAGGAGGTGCTGCGGCAGAGCGGCCTGTTCAGTTGGAAGGAACAGGAGGACGGCAGCCCGGGGCCGATGTATGCGCGATTCCGCCGGCGGATTACCTTTCCCATCGCCAACGAGCAGGGCAAGCCGATAGCATTTACTGCTCGCGCGCTGGATGGGGCCGAACAGGACCCCAAAGCCGGACCCAAGTACCTGAACTCACCGGAGACGCCGCTCTATACCAAGGGCCAAGTGCTGTTCAATCTGGACAAAGCCAAGGCGGCCATCCGGGAGATGGACTTTGCGCTGCTGGTGGAGGGGCAGATGGACTGCATCCGCGTCTTCATGGGAGGCATCGGCAACGTGATCGCCACCAGCGGAACCGCCTTTACCGAGCATCAAGTCAGGCTGCTGGGCCGGTTCACCAAGCGCGTGGTGCTCAACTTCGATCCCGACCAGGCGGGAGCCAACGCGGCGGAGAAGACCATTGCGCTGCTGGTGGAAGAGGGCTTTGAGGTGAGGGTGGTGACGCTGGAGGCCGGCCTCGACCCCGACAGGTACATCAAGGAGCGAGGGCTGGAAGCCTACACCGCAGCCGTCCGGGGAGCGGCGCGCTACGCTGATTACCTGATCGAACGCGCGCAGGCGCTGTATCCCGGGCGCACGCCAGAGAGCAAGGTGAAGGCGTTGAATATGCTGTTGCCGCATATCGGGCGGGTTCCCAACCCGATTGCACGCAGCGACTTTGCGGAGAATGCGGCGCAGAAGCTGGGCATCGACAGCGCGCTGCTGCGCCAGGAGCTTCGCCATGCCGCGCAGCAGCGGCTGGCGAGTGTGAAGACGGAGCAGCCACGGGCGGTCCGGGAGGATGAGAGGATTCTGCTCTGCGCCCTGGTGCTGCCGGATGCCGACTCGGCGCGGGCCCTGGCGGTGGAGCGTCTGGGTGAGAATCCGGAGTGGTTCTCTGCGCTGCCCAGCGCGGCCCTGATCGAGGTGCTGGTGAATGGCCCGGCGCCGGAGAGCCCCTTCGACGCAGCTCCCGATGATGCTTCGCGGATGTTGCTGGCTAGCGCCTTGCAGAGCGCCGGGGAGGAGGGTGTTACTGCGGCGAGGGTCGAGGGAGCGTTGGCCGCGCTGCGTCGCGGGTACCTGGAGCGCCGATCCAGAGAGATCCGCCTTGACATGGCCAAGGCGCAACAGCGCGGGGATGAGCCGATGCTGCTTCGCTTGGTGCAGGAGAAGATTCGGCTGGATGGGGAGCTGAAGCATGGATGAGCGGACCCGACGGCGGTTGATGGTCGGCTTTGTCACCACGGTGGTGAGCAAGGCCTCCTACACGCTGATTCAGGTGATCCAGGTGCCGATGCTGATGCACTTCTGGGGCCGCGCCATGTTTGGCGTCTGGGGGATTCTTACCGCGACGCCGACTTACCTGAGCTTCTCCAACGTCGGCTTCGGGTCAGTTGCGGGCAATGAGATGACCATGCTGATGGCGCGGGGCGAGCAGGAGCAAGCTCTAACCGTCTTCCAGAGTTGCTGGTGGCTTATCACGCTGCTCATCAGCGCTACCATGGCGCTCTTCTGCGTGCTGCTCTATGCGTTGCCGGTAGCGCGGCTGCTCAACCTGACGCTGCTCAGTGAGCACGACGTCAAGGTGGTGCTCTTCTGGCTGGGGCTGTCCATGCTGTTTGCGCAGCTCGAGCAGCTTTTGCAGTCGGCCTATCGTTGCATCAAGCGCTACTCGTATGGGAACTTTGCCAAGAGCTGCCTGACGCTGGCCGCCTTCGCCGCCATGCTGGCGCCGATCATGGAGGGCTACGGGCCTCGCACCACAGCCAAGGTCTTCGCGCTGGCCAATCTCGCCGGGACCCTGATTCTTTGCGCGATGGTGAAGCACGACATCCCCTGGATCAGCTATGGATGGAGTCACGCCTCGTTGCGAGAGATCAAGCGGCTCACCCGGCCGGCGCTGGCCTTTCTGGGCTTTCCTCTGGGCAACTCACTCAATATCCAGGGATCGCAACTGGCGGTGAACTACGCTCTGGGCAACGACATGGTGGCTGTGTGGATTACGGCGCGAACGGTCTCGCGCCTGGCCTTGCAGGCGGTGGAGCTGGTGAGGAACACCATCTGGCCGGAGCTTTCGATTGCCTTTGGCGCGGGAAATATGGACGTCGTGCGGCAGATTCATCGCCGTGCGGTGCAGTTTGCGCTCTTTGTCAGCCTGATCGTGTTGGTGCTGGTGGCGGCCTTCGGTCCTACGTTTCTGCACAAGTGGACGCTGGGCCGGGTTCCTTCCAGTCCCGGCCTGGTGGGCATGCTTCTGGTGGTGGTGGTCTTCTACTCCTTGTGGTCCACCAGCTCGACGCTGGTGGCGGCGATCAACCTGCATGAGCGGCTGGCCACCGTCTACGCCTTGGCCACCGGCGCCACCGTGGTGGTGACGTACTTTGCAGCCCGGCGCTATGGTCTCTTCGGCGCTGCCACATCCCTGCTGCTGAGCGAGATCATGATGGGCTCCTACGTGCTGCCGTCCTCGCTGCGGATCGCGCAGGACACCTGGGGAGGGTTCCTGCGCTCCATGCTGCAGTATCCGCGCTCCCTGCGGCCTGGAGAGCTTGCGGCCCGGCTGCGGCGAAGAACGCAGGAGGTTGAGGCGGAGTTGGAAGCGGACTCGAGGTAGGGGGAGGGTGCGCGTATCTCTGCTGCGGCCACGCGCCATCTGGGCATGGTCTGGGCATGGTCTGGGCATGGTTGCGCGTAAGCCGGGGCCGGGCGTGTCGCACAGGATCACCCGCTCGGCGGACATGGTCGCCCGCGGTGCGGACGTCTGCCTTGCTGGCGCCCACGTCATCCTGGCGAGGGGAGATGGATCAGAACGTGTGCGGAGAATCGGCGTCTTAATCTCCGCATATTCTGCGGAGATAATCCTTGCCTTTGCGGAGAATAGGGGCTAGATTCAACCAAAGATGGCGCGAAGAATGGAGCCCGGGATCTATATCCATGAGCATAGGGGCTGGCCGGAGTTCGGCTGGGATCAGGCGCGGATTGCCGAACGGCTGGCCGATATCACGTACCGGCAGGGGCGTCTGATCGGCCGCATGGAGGCCCTTGGTTTCCCGCTTCGCGCCGAGGCCGTTCTGAATACGTTGACCGAGGACGTGCTGAAATCGAGCGAGATCGAGGGCGAGAGACTCGACCGAGAGCAAGTGCGTTCCTCGATCGCGCGCCGCCTGGGGCTGGATATCGGAGGGCAGGCGCCGGCGGACCGGAACGTCGAGGGCGTGGTGGAGATGATGCTGGATGCGACGCAGCATTACGCCGAGCCGCTGACGCGCCGGCGTCTCTTCGCCTGGCATGCGGCCTTGTTCCCTACCGGCCACAGTGGGATGTCGAAGATCAGGATAGGGGCCTGGCGCAAGGATGCAAGCGGTCCGATGCAGGTGGTCTCGGGGCCCATCGGCAGGGAGCGCGTCCACTACCAGGCCCCCGCGGCGCGGCGGGTGAGCGGCGAGATGAAGAAGCTCATCGACTGGTTGGAGAAGGACCGCTCCACCAACTTCGTGCTCAAGGCCGCGGTCGCACATCTATGGTTCGTGACGATCCATCCCTTCGACGACGGCAACGGACGCATCGCGCGTGCGATCGCGGATATGTTGCTGGCCCGCTCGGAAGAGACCTCGCAGCGCTTTTACAGCATGTCGGCGCAGATCCGTAAAGAAAGGAAGACTTACTACGAGATCCTCGAAGCCACGCAGAAGGGTGAGCTCGACATCACGCGCTGGATGGAGTGGTTTCTCAACTGCCTCGGCCGTGCCATCGATAACGCCGAGACGGTCCTCGGGACCGTGCTGAGCAAGGCTCGGTTCTGGGAGCATTTCGCGAAGGTGGAGTTCAACAAGCGTCAGCGGGAGATCGTCGAGCGCCAGCTCCATGGCTTCGAGGGCAAGCTCACCTCGTCCAAATGGGCAAAGCTCGCCAAATGCTCACAGGATACGGCGTCACGCGATATCGAGGATCTGATCCGCAAGAAGGTGCTGGTCAAGGATGCGGCCGGAGGGCGGAGTACGTCCTACTCGCTGGTGAAGGACGGGCAGCATGCCTGACGAGGATCGCTGCCGGCTCTTCCGTGGGTTGGAACGGCCGGCGCGGGCTGAAGGAAGAAAGGAGCGCGACGCAATGACTTCTTCAGAGGCGATTGCAAAACGTGTGTTTGAGGCGGTCTTTCCCGGCGCGACGATGGCCTACTGTGCTAGCCAATCCCACGGAGAATACGACTTCGACTTGTGTTACAGCGGCAGAACCATTGCCGCCGTAGAGGTCACCGCCGCGACCGACGCAACCTTGATGAGGACCGTTGCCAGAATCCGCAAGGGAAGAGATGGGCCTACCATACAGGCAAAGATCTGCAGAAAAAGCTGGATCGTCTTCCCGACGAACGCATCAGACATACGAAAGATCAGAGCCGATGCCGACAGCTATCTTGCCGCGTTGGAGGTCGAAGGGATCGACGGTTTCTTCTGCGCGGATAGTTCCCCTGCCGTTCAGAAGGCCTGTGGTGGTCTCGGAATCACGGGCGGCGCGGTCATTCCTTCAGACGGCGACCCAACCATCGAAATTGCATACCCAGGCGGCGGCGGAGCCTTCGATCCGACCCTTGCAGTTGAAGCTGGCGAACGCGAGGCATGGAAAAAGGACAATCGGAGGAAGCTCGGCGCTGCGAAAAAGGCCGAGCGACACCTCGCGGTGTGCATGAGCATGGCCAGCCTGCCGTGGATGGCCCTCAGAAGCTTCCCTCCGCCGGCGGGGGCGCCGAAAATCCCAGAGGAAATAACGAGCCTTTGGCTGATTGGGCAAGGTAAGGACGAAAATGAGTTCGTCGTTTGGTCGGCGGGCAGGAACGAGAACTGGCAGAGCAGGACGGTGCAATGCTAACCTGACAAGCCAAAGACTGACGGCCCCGGCGGTTTCGATTGATTGATTCGACTCGTCGAAGCAGATCGGCAGGCTAGCTTTCCATCCTTCTGCGACGATTTCGATGCTCGCGGGGAGAGCGTTGCGCACGCCCTGCCTCTATGATCGCATCGGATTGGGTCAGTAGCAGATGGCCTCCGATTCGCAGTCTCCGGGGACGAGATTCTGTCCTCGAAAGGTGAGAGGCATGGGCGCAAACCTTATCAGGCCCGCTCTTCCGCTTCGTGCCGCCATCAACGCCGTCTTCGGCTCCGACCAGAAGGTGCAACGCTGCCGCGCCCACAAGCTGCGCAATGCCGGGGTTCCCACGGACAGGTCTTCGTCCGTGAGTGGAATGTGCTCGATTACCTGCCCAAAGACGACAGGGCACAGGCCAAAAGTCTGCTGTGAGCGGCCTGGGAACTCGACGCCGACAAGGGCATCGCGCGCATCAAGAAGCTGGCCGCATGGCTGAACCAAAAGTACCCGCAGGCGGCGGCCAGTCTGCTGGAAGGTCTGGAGGAGTGCTTCACCATCAACCGGCTGGACATCCCGCCGGCGCTGCACCGCTGCCTGGCCACCGCCAACATCATCGAGAGCCCGCACGCCGGAGTACGCATCCAGACTCGCCGTGTGACCCACTACCAGAATGGCAAGATGGTCTTGCGCTGGATGGCTTCAGCTTTCCTCCGAACCGAGAAACGCTTCAAACGCATCATGAAGCACAAAGACCTCTGGGCGCTGGAAGCGATCCTCAACCTCGCTGCGACCGCCAGCAAGAAGGTTGCGTAGTAACATCAATCTAACCGCCGCTCCCAACTTTCAACTGGCAGCAGGACATGCTCGTGCCGCGACTCCCGACGACATCCGAACGATGGAGTCTCGATGGGAAGAAAAACTGCAAAGCCGGGAAATGGGTTAAACAAGAACTGATGCCGCTACGATGTGCGGAAGTGAGGGGAGTCACCGTGAAAATTTCCGACTATTTCGCTGAACTTCACGTTGCAGGTCGCCTCGCAGATAAGGGATGGGATATTTACTTCCCGCACCGTGACAAGGGGTTTGACTTCTTCATTTCAAAGGTGGCGAACGGCTCGCCAATCCTCCGGCCTGTGCAGGTGAAGGGAAAATATACAAGCGCAGAGAAGATCGATAAGGGCGAGTATGGATATGTCGGGAAGCTCACACAAACTCACCCGGAAATGGTGCTGGCAATCCCTTACTTCTCAGTCTCGTCACTCGATATGCCGGTTTACATTGCATTCAGGCCGTGGGCGACAATCCGGGAACATGCGCGCGGTTACCGTTGCCAGCCTGCTGCCTACCGTGAGGGAAATCCGAAACCACGACGCGAATATGAAAAGTTCTTCGACGCGAAGGGAATCGAGCGCCTCGAATCCTCGACGTGGAGCAGCGAGTCTGTTTCCTCTTAATTCCCCCAAGTTAACCGCTGGAGAGTGCCAAGTTCACCGTTCGTTCAGGGGCGATTGTTGGCCAGGCGGAGGTTGGATAGTTCGGTAGCCAGATCGATCCAGCGGTCGAGCAGCGACTTCATGGTCTCGTAGTTCTTCAGTTCCCGGCGGACGACGGC
>DAHWOF010000139.1 GCA_027335345.1 Granulicella sp.
AGTGAGAGCGCACCCAGCGTCTCCACTTCATCGGTCTCTCCATCACCCACGAACGCCCAGATCTTGCGCGCTGTCTTCTCGATCAGGCCACGGTTTTCCAGATACCGCATGAAGCGCGCCTGGTAGACCGCGTTCAGCGGACCAATCCCCATGGAGACGGTGGGGAACTGCCAGAAGTCTTTCATCAACCACGGATGAGGATAGCTGGAGAGACCGGGATGCTCGCGCAGTTCATGGCGATAGTTCTTTAGATGTTCCTCATCCAGCCGGCCCTCCAGAAAGGCGCGCGCATAGACGCCTGGGGAAGCGTGCCCCTGGAAGTAGACAAAGTCACCCGGCTGGTCGCCCTTGGGGCTTGGATAGCTGGCGTGAAAGAAGTGATTGAATCCGACCTCCAGCAGCGTGGCCAGCGAGGAGTAGGTGGAGATGTGCCCGCCGATGCCTGCGTCCTTCTTGTTTTGCCGGTGCACCATGGCCATGGCGTTCCAGCGGATCAGCGCCTCGATCCTGCGCTCCAACTTGCGATCGCCGGGGTAGGGGACCTCATCGTACCGGGGGATGGTGTTACAGAAGGGCGTGGTGATGGTTCCGGTGGCCGGTACGCCTGCCTCGCGCGCCCGTGCACGCAGCGCCGAGAGCAGTGCGGCTCCCTGTTCCCAGTCATGCGCTACAACCTGATCAAAGGCCTCGATCCACTCGGCGACCTCGGCCGAAAGATCCTGCTTGACCGCCTCTTCCAACTGTATTGCCATTGCTTTTCTCCCTGGACAGACCCGGCGCGAAGGCGAAGGATCCCCATCTCTACAATAATTTGCCGGGAGGCTCTGTGCCCAGCGGCACACTGCTTTTCCCGCGGAGGCGGGGGCGCAAGAGCTGTCAATGCCAGAGATAGAGCTTTTTCCGTGTCGATGGGTTCCCCGAACCGGACTTGCTGTGCCGTCTTCATGGAAGAAAACGTCCATAAAGGCCCAGGCATCGGGATATAACTGCAAAGAAGAGGCTATCGAGCAAGCACGGTCATGGAGTCAACACGGATGATGGCGATTCGCAGCCAATGTTTATCTATGGCGCGGCAGCTTTCAGATGCCGCGGCGTCGCACTCCGTCAGCAGGCAGAGGCCTCTTCGTCGCCGGATGCGTTGCCATGTTCATGCAGATCCTGTTTTGCGCATAGGGGCCCTGCCGCGCGAACGCATCGGCTGCGCTGCCGTCCTTTCGGGATACCGGCGCTGAGGGTTGGGTCAGGTAGAATAATCGGCGTTGATGCTGACGTACTCGTGGGTAAGGTCGCAGGTGACAAAACGAGCCTTGCCCGGTCCCGAGCCGATCTGGATCGCGATGGTGAACTCCCGCCGGCTCATCTCCGCATGAGTGGCGGCCTCATCAAAGGCAACCGAGCGTTGACCACCCTCAAAGACCGGCAGACCACCGATCGAGATCAGCGTCTGGCCAGGATCGAAGGCCACGCCGGCGTGTCCGGCTGCGGCCAGCAGACGGCCCCAGTTGGGATCGGCGCTGGACCACGCGGTCTTGCATAGCGGAGAGGCGGCTATGGTGCGGGCGATGGCCAGGGCATCGGCATGATTTGCGGCGCCGGAGATCTCCAGGATCACCACATGGGTGACTCCCTCTCCGTCGTCCACGATTTTGTAAGCCAATGACTGACAAACGCGCTGCAAGGCAGCCTCGAAGGCTGCAGCGGCGTCGCTCTCAGCCTGCACCCCGCTGCCGCCGCTGGCCAACAGCATCACCGTGTCATTGGTGCTCATATCGCCATCGATGGAGATGGAGTCAAAGCTGGATGCGACCGCCGGGCGGAGCATCGCCGCCAGTTGCTGACTGGATGCATCCAGGTCGGTGAAAAGGTAGACAAGCATGGTGGCGTGAGGCGTCTGCGCGGAGGCTGGGATTGCCGGGATGAGCTGTGGACCGATCATCCCCGCACCCTTGGCGCAGCCAAACAGGTGCACTGTTCTGCCTTCCAGGGAGAAGCTCTCCTGCGCCACCTTCATCCGGGTGTCGGTGGTGAGAATGGCCGTGGCAAAGGCCTCAGCATTCTCCGGTTCGCTTCCCAGCCTCGCGATGGCCTCCGGAATGGCGGCCACGAGTTTCTCCACCGGCAGGGGCACGCCGATGATTCCAGTGGAGGAGGGGAGAATCTCATCAAAGACGCAGCCCAAGGCGTCTGCCAGGGCAACACAGCTCCGGCGGCAAGCCTCGATGCCCAACTCGCCGGTGGCGCAGTTCGCGTTCCCGGCGTTGACCAGCACACCGGAGACCTTGCCTCCGGTGGCAGCAAGGTGCCGGCGGCCCACGATGATGGGCGCAGCCACCACCTGATTGCTGGTGAACATCACCGCAGCCTCGGCGGGGCTCTCGCTGACGGCGACCGCAAGGTCTGGTTTGCCGCTGGCCTTGATGCCCGAGCGTACCGCGGACCAGCGAAATCCCACGGGAAGCGGTAATGAAAGAGAAGATGAGGCGTTGTGCTGGTTCACACTGATTACTCTACCAAGCGAAAAGAGTGACTGTTGAGGCCGGGAATCAGAGCGCAAGGAGCTGCGCCCTCTTGCAGCGCTATTGGATGGGGGCCTCCAGCACCTCCGCCGCCTGGTTCAGGGCTTTAGCGAGTTCGTTCAGTTGGTTTTGCGTGCGAGTGTTATCGTCGGCGTCGATGCCCTCGTTCACGCCCGGAATCACCACAGCCGCGTAGCCGGTATACTCACCCGGAGCGTAGATGGTGTGCTTGTACCATGGCCTGTGGGGCAGGCCTGCCGGGTTGAGGAGAGACTCCTCGACCTGGCGGAGGGTGGCGTTCAGGCTGGTCGCTTCGGCTCCCGAGGCGGCCTCCTGCTGCCACTGATACATCTTGGCTCCGGCGGTTGCAAAGCGCGAGGCTGCGGCCGTGGCGGCGGTGAAGTCGACGTGCATCCCGGCAGCTTGGGCGCGTTTCTGCGCACGGGCGAGATACCCGACGACCTCCCGGCCATAGGCGCGGTAGTCGTAAGGCAGAACGTCCGCATCGGCCATATGCAGGATCTCCAGTCCAAAGACGCGCGCCATCTCCTGTTCGTAGACAAAGGTGGGGTCGGCGAAGCGGGTGAACCAGGTGAAATCGTCAAACGTGGAGTGATAAACCCCGTAGGGTCCATTGGATCCAATGTCGGTGGAGGGCACGCCCAGGTGTTGCAGGAAAGGTGTGTAGTCCGAGCCCGAACCCAGGTCTCCGATTCGCACTCTGCCGGATGCGGCAGAGGCTTCCGTGCTGTCCGTGTGACCCGGGGAGGCATGATGCGTCTGTTGGCGGTGAAGCCACTGTGAGTACACGGTGCCGCCCTGAGGGCTGGGAACCTCCCGGGTCAATTGGCGCAAGAACTTCTTGAGGGATGGCACGGCCGAGGCGTCAAAGTCTGGTCCGGAGACGCCCACGTCGGTGTTGAAGTATGCCACTGCGTGGGAGAGTTCTGCGGCGTGCAGTTCAGCCCACTCGGTTGAGCCCATCAAGCCTTCCTCTTCCGCGTCCCAGGAGCAGAGAACGATTCGGCGCCGTGGACGCCACCCCTGCTTGAGCAAGACGCCTAACCCTTGGGCAGCGCCGAGCATGGCGACAGTTCCGCTGTTGGGGTCCACGGCTCCGTATACCCAGGCATCCCGATGGTTGCCCGCGATCACCCAGTTGTCTCTCTGGGCAGGGTCGGTTCCGTCGATGGTTCCGATGACGTCCCAAATGGTGCGCAGCTTGTAGTCCTGCACCAGATGAATATGAACCCTAACTGCTCCGGTGCCTCCCAGGTGATAAGGGAAGGGGAGACCCCCTTGCCAGGAGTGGGGCGACTGTGGCCCGCCCAGCGCCTTCAGAATGGGCGCGGCGTCCTGGTAGGAAAGAGGATTGGAGGGGATTGAAGGCTGGTTCATCTTCTTTGGATTGGTGATTCGTTCGGAGCTGGGGAGATTGAGCGTGGAGGCGATGCCGGGTGTCTCTGGATCGCCGGGATAGAGGGGCAGGAACTGTACGCTGCCGCGCTGCACGCCGGTAGCCGGCCGCCATGGACCTTTGGGATAGACCGGGCCCTTTCCATAGCCATCGTCGGCCGGGTCAGAGTAGATCAGAACGCCTGCCGCTCCATACTGCTGCGCGATGTAGACTTTGACGCCGCGAAAGTTTTTGCCATAGCGCACGATGACGATCTTGCCCTTGATGCTAATCCCCATGGAGGCGAGCCTCTTGAAGTCCGCCAGGGTTCCGTAGTTGGCATAGACCACATCAGCAGTGACGTTGCCGGAGGGAGAGGAGCCGTGGAACGGCGGCAGGATGCGCGGATCGTTCTGAAAGGGGTCTCCTCCATCGACACTGGGGTCAACGTGCTCTGGCGTTGGTCCAGACATGATTTTCTTCCCTTGGCGGTCAAAGGCGTCAATCTGGATGGTCACCGGCTTGTTGAGCAGTACGCGGAAGGGTTGGATGGTCACCTGCAACCCGGCCGCTCGAAACTGCTGGGCCACATAGAGCGCGGTGGCGTGATCCTCCGGCGAACTGGCCCAGTGGGGAGCCTTGGTCAGTGTCTCCAACTCTTCCCGAGCCGCCGTGGTGCTGGGAACGGCCATGAAGGCCTGGTCCAAGCCGGCTTGGGCCGAGAAGTCATGAAAGCCAAAGACCTGATCGGTTGAGGTCTGCGCCCAGGCGGTCCGGGGGAAGCAGGTAGCCAGGGGCAGCAGCACAGCCACAGCGATGGAAGCGGTGATCGGAAAGGGAAGCCAGGAAGAGACTGAAGCAGGGGGCCAGGCTGCGAATCGGCGCATGAAGCGATCCTCCAAATGATTCTGGGAGGAGTTTACGCCGAACCCTCAACTTGTTTCTCACTACACCTGCTGCGTGCAGTACTTGCAACGGGTCGCCGCTGCTGGAATGTCGCTGAGGCACTGTGGGCAGGGCTTTAGCGCAGCGGGCGGGGTGGGCGCAGCCGGGGGGGTAAACTTCTTCAGCAGGTACTGGGTTGGCGCCACAAGGAAGAAGTAGATGACAGCGGCGATCAGCAGAAAATTGATGACCGCAGTGAGAAACGTACCGTACTTGATCTCGCCGCCGTTGACGTGGGCTACCAGGTAATCGAAGTTCGGCTTGCCCACTACCGCTCCCAGGAGCGGGTTGATGATATTGGTGGTCAGCGCGGTCACGATGCTGGTGAAGGCTGCGCCGATGATGACGGCGACGGCCAGGTCCATCACGTTGCCGCGCAGGACGAAATCGCGAAATCCCTTGAGCATTTGTCCTCCAGTCCATCAAAATCCGTTGCTTGAATTGCTGCCTGAGTATACCTTTCGGCGTCGAATTTACGTGGAGCGCCAGCCGCGGGAAAGTCTGGGAAGCAGAGACTTCAGGGTAGGACTGACTGGCCGCAACGGAGCTGAAGTATGTTGCTCCAAAAGATTCCGAGCGGGACCGGACGACGAAGGTCCGCTGCCGGCTGCTTCCGCAGTATTTTAAGAAGATGAGTTCACCTTCCATGCGTATTCGGCTGCTAGCCTTCGGCCCCCTTGGTTCGCTCTTTCCCAGCGGTGGGATGTGGCGCGAAGTTGCTCTTGGCGCTTCGGTAGCCGACGTGCTCGCACCGCTGTGCAGCGAGGGAGTGGCGGACGGGGCCTCGCTGGGCAGCGCGGCCGTTGCGGTCAACCAAGAGTACAGCCGGCGCTCGCGTGAGCTGAAGGACGGGGACGAGGTTGCAATTCTGCCTCCAGTCAGCGGAGGCTGGGATGATTCGGATGAGGCCACTGGCAAGCATCCCCCACTCGCCTTGGTGCGTGCTCCGATCGACGGCGCAGCCATCGAGAGGGCGCTGAAGACCGGCGCCGACGGCGCTCTGTGCGTCTTCGACGGCATCGTTCGCGACAACTCACGCGGTCGCCGCACGCTGTACCTGGAGTATGAGGCCTATGAGGAGATGGCCCTGGGACAGATCCATCTGCTGCGTACAGAGGCCATCGAGCACTTCGGTGCGCGCGAGGCCGCGATCGTGCATCGCCTTGGCCGCGTTGAGGTTGGGGAGACCAGTGTCTTCATCGCGGTCGCCTCCGCCCATCGTGCGGCCGCCTTTGAGGCCTGCCGCTGGATCATCGATACGTTGAAGAAGACCGTGCCGATCTGGAAGCGCGAGCACTTCGTCGATGGCGCCGTCTGGGCTGATGGCGAGCCGTTTCCTGACGATCTGGGCACGGGCGCGAAATAAAGCCGGAACCGGGCAGCATTGCGCCTCATGGGGAGGTTGCGGCTGGGGTTGCCGATTGGGCTGGGCTCAGGCTTTCCTCGCCCTGCGCGGGCCATGGCTTGGTGTGAGTACGGGCCCGTGGACCCGCGCGAGCTGACCTCACTGGCCAGGCTGAGTTGCGAGGGAAGCGATTTTGTGCCGTGCGCTTTGTTCTTGGGTAAGGTGAGACATCCCCCGGGCGCTCACCGTACAATCAAAGCATGACGACGAAGCGCCACAAAGGACCGCCCGCCGGGGAGACTGGACAGGAGGCTCTCTACCTCAAATCGCTCAGCGAGCGTCAGGTTCCGGTGCACATCAAGCTGCGCGACGGCGAGGTCGTGAGCGGATGGATTGAGTACTTTGACGACAAGATGCTTCGCCTCACTCGGGAAGGCAAGCCGAATCTGTTCATCTACAAGGCTCAGATTCGAACCATCACGGAGGGCGGAGGTCCGCGTGCAAGCAACTTTACCATCCGTTCGGGCCGCCGCACCTCGAACTCCAGTGCTCCATTGACGGACAAGGGGACGGGTCTTACGTCATGATCCAGCTTCTCCCCACCGCAGAATCCATCGCCAGGGAGGCAGGAGCCCTGCTCCGCAACTTCTACCACCGCGGCGTCCGCACCGAGTATAAGGGCGAGGTCGATCTGGTGACCGAAGCCGACCGGGCCAGCGAAGCCCTGATCGGAGATCGGCTGCGCGCAACCTTTCCCAGCCACGGCATCTACGGCGAGGAGGGAACACGCGAGGGCCTGGAGTGTGAGTATCGCTGGTATGTGGATCCGCTGGATGGCACCACCAACTTCGCGCACGGTTTTCCAGTCTTTTGCGTGGTGATGGGTTGCGAGTATCGCCGTCCCGGCTTGCTTGCCGCGGAGGACGGCGAGATGGTCGCCGGCGTCATCTACGATCCTCTACGCGACGAGATGTTTTCGGCCTCTCGCGGAGGCGGAGCTACGCTGAACGGAGAGCCTATTCGCGTCTCCCAGGTCCGCTCGCTGGCCGAGTCACTGATTGCCACTGGCTTTCCCAGCAAGAAGCGGCACAACAGCCCCAACGTTCACTTCTACCAGGAGTTCACGCTGCGCTCCCATGGGGTGCGCCGGGCGGGGTCGGCCGCGCTGGACCTGGCTTACATTGCCTGCGGACGCCTGGATGGATACTGGGAGTTCCAGCTCAACCCCTGGGATACCTCGGCGGGTTATCTTCTGGTGGAAGAGGCCGGAGGCAGAGTGACGCGCTTCGACGGCAGCAAGTTCGCCCTGGACAGCCGGGAGATTCTGGCCTCCAACGGGCTGCTCCACCCCCCCATGCAACAGCTCTTTGGCGATATGTTCGCCGGCCGCAATCTTGCGCCGATCCTCACTCCGGCGGAGTTTGCCGCTCGACGTGCCGCCCATACGCTGTAAGGCATGGTTGAGGGAAAGACGGGAGAAGGTCGGCTGGGCCGGTTGAGTGATTACGAAAATTTCGGCGCGTTCTTCGGAGTTCACTGCAAGGTCCAGCCAAATTGGGTAATATAACCGTGAAGTTGTGATTCAAGGCAGCATCAAGGAGAAATTGAGATGGCGTATGTAATTGCGGAACCCTGTATCGGCACCAAGGATCGCGCCTGTGTGGACGCTTGTCCGGTCGATTGTATTCACCCCAAGGTCGGTGAGCCGGGAGCGGACACCGACGATCAGCTCTTTATTGATCCAGCCGAGTGCATCGACTGCGGCGCGTGCGTTCCGGTCTGCCCGGTCTCCGCAATCTTCGGCAGCGACGACCTTCCTGAAAAGTGGGAGAGCTTCCGCGAGAAGAACGCTGCCCACTACGGCCGCTAGTTCAATTCTTCCGCGAGCGCAGTCTTCCTTTTGGCCAGCCGTCCGAAATTGGCTCAGTGGGAGTTGTCCAGCTTGGGAAAAGCTCCTCTGAGCATCAAGGCGCCGTTGGACGCCGCCAGGAAGATATTCGCTTGCTTCAAGGCAAAGCGCGCAGCGAATGCTGCGCGCTTTGCCTTGCGCCGCGTCAGGTGGGGTGCATGGCTGGTCCAGCCGAAAAGGGAGTCTCGGGAGACGTGGATTGTGGCTGGATCATGGTGCAGAGGTTCCATGGTTTGGTCCAGCAGAGACGGAGTGCATGCTTCAGAGAGGAGAAGCTCCCTTGGTCAGATTCGATCCTCTACACTCACAATGAATGTCTTCAGGGCGCCAAATTCCGCATGAAGGGGAGGCGATCGTTCTCCGCACCTGGCCCTTCCGGGAGGCTGATCTGGTGGTTTCGCTCTTTACTCGCGACCAGGGCAAGATAAAGGGTGTAGCGCGCCATGCTCTCAGCTCACGCAAGCGCTTTGGCGGAGCGCTGGAGCCGGCTACGCAGGTCCGCGCTTTCTACGTGGAGCGCCCCTATCAGGATCTGGTCCGGCTCGATCAGTTCGAGATTCTCTGGTCACCGCTCCGCTGGGCGATAAACTCCACGCGTCTTGCCGCTCTGCAACTTGTCACCGAAGTGTTGGAAGAGGCGCTGCCAGAGCAGGCCCCGGAGGACAATATCTTTCGGTTGGCTTTGACCACACTGAAGTCGATTCAGGTGGAGTCTTCGCCGGGAGGGGTTCGGTTGCCGGTCACCTACTTCTGTCTGTGGATGAACCGTTTGATGGGCTGGATGCCGGAGCTGAAGCGGTGCGCGGTCTGCGGAGAGGATCTGCGCAACCAAACCGTCTACTGGTGCGCGACCCGTGACGGCGTTACCTGCCATGACGATCGGCCATCCAACAGCCGTCCTCTCAGTCAGGCCTCAGTCGCCGGGGCCGGGTTGATCCTGCACCATTCGCTGGCCGATCTGCTGTTGGAAGAGGCTCAAAGTTCGATCTGCCCGGAGGGCCTGCTGGTCTTTGCCATCGCGACTCTGGAGCGCCACCTGGAGCGCCGGCTGCGCAGCGCGTTGGCTTTGACCATGGCGTCGACGATTTAGAATCATTCCATGCCCTCGGTTGTTGCGAACCATCCCCTTACCTTTCAGGAGCTGCTCTTTGCCTTGCAGCGCTTCTGGTCCGAGCATGGCTGCGTCTTGCAGCAGCCGTACGATCTGGAGGTCGGCGCCGGCACTATGTCGCCGGACACCTTTCTGCGGGTGTTGGGGCCGGAGCCCATCCACATCGCCTACGCTCAGCCATCACGCCGCCCTGCCGATGGCCGCTATGGAGAGAACCCCAACCGGCTGTTTCGGCATACGCAACTGCAGGTGATTCTTAAGCCGCCGCCGGAGAACGTGCAGGATCTTTATCTGCAATCGCTGGAGGCGATCGGCATCGACCTTGCCCAACACGACATCAAGTTCGAAGAGGATAACTGGGAGTGGCCGGTGGGCGGAGCCTGGGGAGTTGGCTGGCAGGTGATGCTGGATGGCCAGGAGATCACCCAGTTCACCTACTTTCAGCAGTGCGGCGGCATGGACCTGGATCCCATCTCCGGCGAGATCACCTATGGGCTGGAACGCATCGCCCAGTTCCTGCAGGATCTGGACAGCATCTACGACATCGTCTGGTTGCGCGATCCGGCGAGCGGCCGTGAACTCACCTATGGCCAGGTGCGCTTGTATGAGGAGCAGCAGTTCTCTGCCTACAGTTTTGACTATGCGGACATTCCCAGTCTGTGGCAGCACCTGAACCTGTACGAGGCAGAGTGCAAGGCGCTGCTGGAGCGCGCCGGGACAACGCTGGATGAGAAGAAGCTGGCCGCAAGCGAGAACCCGCGGGGGGATCGCCTTGCGGCTCTTCGTTTTCCCACCCTGGGCGCGTATGAGCTTGCGCTCAAGTGCTCGCATGCCTTCAATCTTCTGGATGCCCGTGGTGCGATCTCGGTCACAGAGCGTGTCGGGGTGATGGCCCGGATTCGCAACCTGATCGTTGGGGTAGCCAGGATCTACGCCGAGCAGCAGCGACTGAACCGAGCGTTTGAGGCGCCAACCCCCGCGCAGCCCGAGCTTGAGCCCGCACGATGATACGCCGGGGCCTGGAGCCAGGCGCGAGCGACAGAGCGCTTTGGTCCGGGGTGATTCCATAACGCCCGCTGTGCCATCGGCTGTGGCCGGTGCATGAGACGCACCCAACTTTTAACGATTCCTCAGGAAACCGATGCCAGACCTTTTATTCGAGATTGGATTAGAAGAAGTTCCCGCCCGCATGATCGCCTCCGCCCAGGCTGAGCTGCTAAGACGCGTCCAGGCTCTTTTGGCTCGCGAGCAGTTGCTGGGTGGGAGTGATGCGGAGATGCCGGCGCCTGACCCCACTGACCGCTCTAATGGGCTCTCTTACTCAACGCCCCGCCGTCTGGCCGTTCTAGTGCAGGGTGTCCGGGCGCAGCAGCCGGATATCACCGAGGAGATTACCGGTCCCGCAGTCAAGATTGCCTTCAAGGATGGGAAGCCCACGGCGGCAGCTGAGGCATTCGCTCGCAAGTCCGGTGTTCCGGTAGCTGATCTCAAGACCATTACCACCCCCAAGGGGGAGTATCTGGCCGCGGCGACCGTGCGCAAGGGGCGTAGCGCGATGGAGCTTCTAGCCGCCGAGCTTCCCCGCGAGGTCGCCGCTCTCTATTGGGCCAAGAACATGTACTGGCGGCCGGGCAAACCAGAGCGCTTTGTTCGGCCCGTGCTCTGGCTGCTCTGTCTTTTGGGTGAAGAGATCGTTCCAATGGAATTTGCCGGCCGCCGCGCAGGCCGGGTCACCTACGGCCACCGCGTCTTGCATGGTGAGGCCCCTATAGCGATCCGTGAGCCGGCGAGCTACGTCTCTCAGATGGAGTCGGCCTTTGTTGTGGTGGATGTTGAGGCGCGACGTCAGAAGATCCGCAAGGCCCTAGACCGGGCGACGCGAGCGATACCAGCCATTGTCGGCGCTCGCTGGCGCGAGGACGAAGCTTTGGTGGACGCGGTGACCCACCTCTGCGAGTGGCCGGATGTACTGACAGGCAGCTTTGAGCCTGCCTACCTCGCGCTCCCGGAAGAGGTTCTGGTGACCGTGATGCGCGATCATCAGAAGTACTTCGCTGTTGAAGACGGAGACGGCAAGCTGGCTGCGCACTTCCTGGCGGTGACCAACATCGCGCTGACCGTGGAGAACGCTCCCATCATCCGCCAGGGCAACGAGCGGGTGTTGCGAGCAAGGTTCAACGATGCGCGGTTCTTCTGGGAGTTTGATCAGCGCATCCCGCTTGTGGATCGAGTGGCCCTGCTGGAGAACGTGACATTTCAGAAGGATCTGGGTAGCTATGCGAAGAAGTCCGAGCGTGTGCGGGCACTGGCGGCAGTGTTGATCGAGGCAGCCAAAGCCGGCGGCGCGGCGCTGGATGCCACGGCCGTCGATCAGGCTGCGCTGCTGGCTAAGACCGATCTGACTACCGAGCTGGTGAAGGAGTTCACCGAGCTGCAGGGCATCATCGGCGGTCTTTACGCTGCATCGCAGGGGCTGAGTTCCAGCGTGGCCGATGCGATCTATGACCAGTACCTGCCGGCCTCGGCGGGTGACGCCATTCCGCGCTCCGCGGAGGGTTGCATTCTTGGCCTAGCGGACCGCATGGACACCATCGCCAACATGTTCGCTTTAGGCATGGAGCCGAGCGGTTCTAAGGATCCCTTCGCTCTGCGCCGCGCTGGCAACGCCATCGTGAGGATCCTGGCGGAGGCCAACCTTTGGCTGGGCCTCAACGATCTTCTGACGGCGTCGGCTCCCGGGGAAGAACTGCGGGCTCGCCTGCTGGCATTCTTCATGGAGCGTGTCGAGTTCTATCTGCGCGAGGGGCGCGGCCAGGCCTACGATGTGGTGCAAGCGGTGATGGCGCCGGGAGTGGGCAGTCTGCGCGACCTTTGCGCCCGTTCCCAGGCGGTGAGCGAGGCTCGTGGCAGCGAGGACTTTTTGGCGGTCAGCGCCGCGTTCAAGCGCATGAAGAACATTCTTGCGCAGGCGGAGTTCGCGCCTTCGGGCGGCACGATCCTCGCCTTCCCCAAGGGCACACCCGAGGGCGACCTGCAGATCAAGTATGGAGAGGTGTTGAGCATCGTTGGCCGATGCCGCGAATCCCAGGACTATCGCAAGGCGCTGGAGGTGATCGCCACGATTCGTCCCCAGGTCGACGCCTTCTTTGAGAAGGTGATGGTGATGGACCCCAACCCCGAGATCCGCGAGGGACGCCTGTTACTGCTTGCGATGATCGTCGGCGGTCTCGGCACGATCGCCGACTTCTCCAAAATCGTCACGGCAGGCTGACCGAGCTTTCGGCTCACGACTGCCGCTGCAGCGCTCTGCGGATTCGCCTTTCAGTTGCGCGGGGTGGGTAAGGCGCCTCGCCGGCAGAGACCCCGGTTCGCGGCCGATCCTGACGGATGGCCGGACACGATGGCGCGAAGGGGTGGTTTTCAGTTCAGCCGTTGCAGCCGAGCGACCAGCTTTTCGGCCAGCGGTTCGCCGCTTTCTGTCCAGAGCAGCCGGCTAGAGATGCCGCAGTGCTTTTCCACGCTTAGCGTAAAGGCAAGCAACCTCTCTACATTCTGTCGGATGCGCTCCGCCGCATTCTGGCCTAGGGACTGGTCTTCCAGAGTCCATGGGGTGTCCAGCCCGAAGTCCACCCGGATGTGGCCGTTCTGCTCATAGCTGGCGGCGTCGAACTCCGGTCCGAAGCCGGTTATCTTCACCCGTACCGGCTCCAGCCGCCACATGGTGTTCAGGCTGCCTTCGTTCTGGAGGTTGTCGGGTGGCATCCAGAGCATCCAGCACATCTCAAACTCATAAGCCATGTCGTCGTGGAGTTGCGCAGTGGCCTCGGCCACGGCGTTCTCGATGATGGAGCCCTCGGTATCGGCAGACTGTTGTGCCCGCTCGTCGTTGACGTAGATACGCTGATAGGTGGGCGACTCGGTCCAGTCGATCGGATAGGCGCTGGCGGCCAGGACGCGCCCCAGCTCAGCATGGGAGGGATTTTCCCTGGAGGATGGCTGGTCTTCCCTGACGGCGGTCTGATCCGCCTTGGCGATGCGGGCGAACTGGCGCAGGAGCCCGACGAGCGCCGGCGGCAGGGCCTCAAGACGAAAGTTCGGATACCAGAGAGCCTCTTGCAAAATTCCGTATCTCGCCGGATTTTGCGGATAGGGGCGTGGATCGCCGGCATTAGAATCGGGTTGCGTCACTCATTCTTTTGCGGAGCGATCCCGCCTTATGCAGTTTAGCGTTTCCGGCCTGTTGCA
>DAHWOF010000142.1 GCA_027335345.1 Granulicella sp.
CACCTTGGCCAGACTGAGCGCCGGCTTCGCCGACGATCTCCTCTCCACCACCTACCTGGCCACTCAGGCACGGGTGGTTCTGGCCCCGGCCATGAACGTGAACATGTGGAATCATCCGGCCACGCGATCCAATCTGGAGACGCTGGAGAGGCGCGGGCATCGCGTAGTTGCTCCGGGCAGCGGGTACCTGGCCTGCGGCATGACCGGCGATGGGCGTCTGGCGGACACAGAAGCCATTGTGCAAGCGGTTCTTGAGCCGGATGCGCCAAACCCGGCAAACTCCGCGCCACAACCGCTGGCCCAGGATCTGGCCGGAGAGACCGTTCTGGTTACCGCCGGCGGCACGCGGGAGCCCATCGATGCGGTTCGCTTCATCGGCAATCGTTCCAGCGGCCGCATGGGATACGCTTTGGCTCGGGCGGCTCAACGCCGCGGAGCCAGGGTGATTCTGATCTCCGCAGCCACCACACTGCCCGCGCCGCCAGAGTGTGAAGTGGTGCCGGTCGAAACAGCCGAACAAATGCATTCGGCCGTGCTCCATCGCCTGCCCGAAGCCACCATCGTCATCAAGGCCGCTGCCGTGTCGGACTTTCGCGTGCGCGAGGTCGCCACCACCAAGCTGCATCGCGACGATCCGCCGAAGATTGAGCTCCAACCGACCGCAGACATCGTGCGCAGCGTCGTCGAGAGAAAGACACTCGGAACTCTGGTGATCTCCTTTGCCGCCGAGGTGGGCTTGGATGTCGACCGTGCCCGGGAAAAGCTCCGCCGCAAAGGCGCCGACGCCATCTTTCTGAACGACATCAGCCGACCGGGAGTCGGCTTCGATGCGAACCAAAACGCTGGAGTCTTTCTCACCATGGAGGCTGAGGTGCGGCTTCCGGAGTCCTCCAAGAGCGAGGTTGCAGATCGCATTCTGGACCAGATTGTGTTGCTGCGTGCCGGCAGAGCCGTGGCGCAGTAGAGGCGCGCCGCCTCCACGCCATCGGCTTCAGCGCCGGGCACGAAAAAATTCGGTCAACATCTGGCCGCACTCTTGGGCCAGAACCCCTCCCACCAGCTCTACCTGGTGATTGAGCCGGGGATGGTTCATCACTTCCAGCACCGATCCGCAGGCCCCGGCCTTGGGATCCGATGCGGCGAAGACCAGCCGCGCGAGGCGTGCATGCAGGATGGCGCCCGAGCACATGGAGCAAGGCTCCAAAGTGGAGTAGAGCGTGCAGCCCGGCAGCCTGTAGTTGCCCAGAACTCTGCCCGCCGCGCGCAGGGCCACCATCTCGGCATGGGCCGTCGGATCGGAGTCGCGCAGCACGCGGTTCTCTCCGCGGGCAACCACCTCTCCCTCAGGCGAGAGAATCACCGCTCCCACCGGCACCTCGCCCGCCTCTTCAGCCGCGCGCGCCTGCTCCATCGCCAGAAGCATCAGCCTTTGATCGAGCGAAAGAGCTTCAGCGGGCATAAAGCAGGCCTATACTTCCGGCGGGAGAGCCCGGCCGCTGGTTGGGATGGGAAGCGGAGATCATGCCGGCTCCTGCTGGGTCATGCAATGCAGTGCGCCTAGTCCCCAGATGAAGTCAGTGCAATGGATACCGGTCACGGTGCGGTCCGGGAAACACTCTGCCAGGATGTTGAGAGCAATCCGGTCGTTGGGATCGTTGAAGGTTGGAACCAGCACCAGACGATTGGCGATGTAAAAGTTGGCATAACTGGCCGGCAACCGCTGCCCTTCAAAGACCACCGGCGCGGGCATGGGCAAGGTCTTGATGGTGAATGGCCTTCCCTTGAGGTTGCGCGCAGCGTGCAGCCGCTCCAGATTCTCCGCCAGAGGGAGATGGTTCTCGTCCTTGGTATTGGGCTCCACGGCGGTCAGGATGGTATTGGCGCCGACAAACCGGGAGATATCGTCCACATGGCCATGGGTGTCGTCACCGGCACAGCCACGGTTGAGCCAGATCACCTTCTCGATGCCAAAGTATTCGGCAAAGGCCAGTTCAAGCTGCTCCCGGCTGACGCCTGGATTGCGTTGCTGCACCGGGCTCAAAAGACACTCTTCGGTGGTCAGCAGAATCCCTTCGCCATTACTGTCGACGGAGCCGCCCTCCAGCACCAGCCGCTGCGTCCGGCCATCGGCAAACGTGGTCACCGGCTCCAGCAGGCGCATACCCTTGAGCTTTGCCACATGCCTGGGAATCAAGGCGTCGTTCCGCCAGTTGGCATACTTGGCCCAGGCGTTGAACTTCCAGTGGGTCACCACCGCTTCACCCTGCGGGTCCTTCACAAAGATGGGTCCCGAGTCTCGCAGCCAGACGCGATCCGTCCGCCAGCAGTGGAAGTGCAACCGGGCTGCATTTCCACCCTGCCTGCGCAACATGTTGAGCGCACGGCGCTGATCCCCCTCATCATTGACCAGAATGTGGACATCTTCCACCTGCGAGAGATGCCGCACTATCTCGCAGTACACCCACGGAATGGGCTGAAACTTGTTCGGCCAATCCTCGGGGTTATGCGGCCATGCGATCCAGGTTGCGGCATGCGGAGACCACTCGGCAGGCAGGCGATAGTTGCTCTTGGCAGATGGGTTCGATCGTGTCACTGTGTCTTTCTGTCTTTCTGTCTTTCTGTTTTCTAGCAGCTTTTCTTTTCGCTCGGTTCTCGTTCACTGGCGCGTCGCCGGAGGGTCAATGGGCTGATGTTTGGCCTCCCGAATAGAAGGAATAGGTGGCCTGATAAGGTACCCGCACCTCGTTGTTCTGGTGCACAAAGTCACAGCCCATGGTGGGAACGCCCGCTTGCGTGTCGTATTGGCGCACCAGCGTGACGTCTGTCAAGGCGCCTGTGGCTCCGCCGCTGGAGTGAGTGCGCACCAGAAGCGAGGGAAGGTTCGCCGGATTGGCCGAGGGCTGGCGCGCGATGACCTCGCCAGTGATCGAGCTGCCGTCCATCCAGGTCCAGGTGGGCCCCACGCTGTGCGTTCCCACTGGCTGCCGCGTCGCTGGATCGAAGAGGCGGGCGATCGGCATCTCCAGCGTCCACTGATAAGTTCCGTGCTGTGGGGCACAGCGGTAGACCTGCACACCCAACCCGACGGCGGTGGCAGTAAGATGAGCCTCCGGGGGCGGCATCGTAGGGTCTTGGCTCTGGCCCGGCATCAGCAATGCGAGCAAAACAAGGGAAGCGAACATACTTCGTCTACCTTTCCGACTGTGGTCTCCAGAAATTCAGGTTGATGCTCCGTCCAGGAATCGGCTGGTAATCCCAGCATAGGCGTCGATGCGTCGATCACGCAGAAATGGCCAGTGCTGCCGGGTGACTTCAATCTGGTCCAGATCCAGGTCCGCGATCAGAATCTCTTCTTTGTCGTGCGCAGCTCGGGCGAGGATTCTACCCATGGGATCGGCGATGAAGCTGCCGCCCCAGAACTCGATCCCACCGCTCGCCGAGCGGTCTCCCAGGCTGTCTGCCGGCCCGCTGAGCCGCGCTCCGTTGTGCATCACCTCCCCGTGTTCGTGCCCCACGCGATTGACGGCGCAGACAAAGACGCCGTTGGCGATGGCGTGGGCGCGCTGGATCGTCTGCCACGCTTCGTACTGAGAGACACCGAACTCCTCCTTCTCGCTCGGATGCCAGCCGATGGCCGTCGGGAAGAACAGGATTTGAGCGCCCTTCAGAGCCGTGATTCGCGCTCCCTCCGGATACCACTGGTCCCAACACACCAGGGTTCCCAAGGAGCCGGCCGAGGTCTGCTGCGCCCGGAAGTCCAGGTCGCCGGGCGTAAAGTAAAACTTCTCATAATAAAGCGGGTCGTCCGGGATGTGCATCTTGCGGTAGATTCCGGCCACCTGATCCATCGCGCTGGAGGCGTAGTCCAGCGTCGCGGCGGTGTTGTGGTAAAGGCCCGGCGCACGACGTTCAAACAGGCTGGCAATCAACACCAGGCTGAACTCCCGCACCACCGGGCTCAGGGCCGCTGTGGAAGGCCCCGGAATGGGCTCTGCGACAGCAAACAGGGCATGATCCTCACGCTGGCAGAAGTACTGGGCGCGAAACAACTCCGGTAAGCAGACCACGCTGGCGCCGGCCTGTGCGGCTTCGCGGACCCGAGCGACGGCCTTGGCTAGATTGGCCTCAGTCGAAGGCGCGCACGACATCTGAATCAGGGCAACGCGAACAGTAGCCATAAACTCCTCCATATCAAGCCAGAGCGAGGGCGCGCAAGCAAAAGGCGCTGGAGGGAGCCAGCGCCGGATCCGATCAAATCCATTTTATCCACCCTCTGCTCGAACGGCGAGAGGCCTGGCAGCCGCGCTGGAGAATCGTGCTCGGCGAGCCATGGAGAATGACGCGTTGTTCCGGTCCTTGGATCCCTGGGAAGAAGGCTGAAGAGGACGCCGCGAGCAGAGAGCGATTCCCCGCGCCCTGGGCAGAAGTTGGCGCATGGTCCCCCATGCCGGAGTCAGCGGCGGCACGCTGCCCTTCGGCCCCCTTGGGGATTCGAATCCAGGCAGCCGGCGGAGCGGTAGCAAGCGTCCGTCGGCTGAATCCGCCTGCGGGAGTTTCGGCCTCCATCGGCGTCCGGACTGCTTCGATTCCTCGTCTGCTCCGCTCGCTTTTCCCGGCTTTTCTTTATGATTTCTTAATGGCGGCTTCTGCTAACTTTAAATTCAAGCCGCAAGCTTGCCCCTGAATGAAGCCGCTAAAAAACTTCGCGCGTGTTCGTTCGCTTCCATGCAAAAGGAATCTTAACCCAGGCAACTGACTGCCAACCCAAGGAGCGCCATGTCAACCGAATTTCGTAACTTTCTGGAGTTGTCCTATCCGGAGCTGGAAGAGCTCAACCTCAGGGCGAAGGAGCAGCGCCGGAACCGCGTGGCTGCCGATGTCGTCCAGGAAGAGCGCCTGAAGTATCTGGCCGACACCCCTGGCATCAAGGCTGTAACCGTGCTCTTCTCTGACCTGGAAGGCCGGCTGCACATGCTGGACTATGACAAGAAGTTCCTAGTCAAGAGCTATGACAATCTGACCTTTGATGGTTCCTCCATCCGCGGTTTCACCGCCCAACGTGAGAGCGACCTTCGCCTGGCGCTGGACTGGAGCGCCTTTTACTGGACTCCGGCCGATGTCTTCGGCTCCGGCAAGGTGCTCGTCTTTGGCGAGGTCATCGACAAGAACGGCACCCACTACTCGGGCGACATTCGCGGCGTGCTGAAGGACTTTGCCGCTGAGCAGTTCAGCAAGAACGGTTACATCTTGAACGCCGCCAACGAGATCGAGGGCTTCCTCTTTGACGGCATCGATGCCGAGCGCACCTTCCACACCACCGGCAAGTTCGAATACGTCAACCAGGGCGGCTACTATCACTCGCTCCCCGGCGATCCGCTACGCGAGTTCATCGATACCACCGCCGAAGTGCAGCGCGCGCTGGGCTTCGAGAATGAGAAGGATCACCCCGAGGTTGCGCCCTCTCAGTTCGAGATCAACTACTCCTATGGCGATGTCGTGGCGGCTGCCGACCAGATTCAGCTCTACAAGCTGGTCTGCCGCCAGGTGGCCACCCAGATGGGCATGACCGCCAGCTTCCTTCCCAAGCCGGTAACTGGAGTCAATGGCTCCGGCATGCACACCAACGTCTCCATCTCCAAGGGCGGAAAGAACCTCTTCTGGGATCCGAACGGCGAGGAGAAGACCTCCAAGCTGGGCTGGAGCTTTGTGGACAAGATCCTCACCCACGGCAACGATATCTGCCTTCTGCTCAATGCCAGCGTGAACGCCTATCGCCGTCTGGACCCGCACTTTGAAGCCCCCAACCAGATCAAGGCTTCCGCAGTGGATCGCGGTTCCATGATCCGCATCCCTATCGGCAACTCAAAGTCCGCTCGCGTTGAGGTTCGCTCGGTCGGTCCGGACGCAAATCCCTACATGGTTCTCTACTCGATCTTCAAGACCGGCTTGTATGGCCAGACGGCAAAGATCAAGAACCTGCGCCAGGCTGAGCGTTACCTGCCCGACAACATCTATACCGCGTTGGGGAACTTCCGAGCATCCACCTGGATCGATGAGCTGCTGGGCTCGGATGTAAAGGAGCGGTACGCAGAACTCAAGCAGGCGTCCGCCGACCGCTGCCCCCGCCTTCTGGGAACGATCGTGAAAGCCAACGAGATCCAGTTCCATCACGACGTATACAACCAGTTGCTCTGGAACCAGTTCTAGAACCAGATCCAGAACCAAGCCTGAAAAAGGGCGCATCGGGAGTGGCTCCGATGCGCCCTTTTTCTTGAACTCTCCTGCGGCGCCGGGCGAGCGGATTCTCCCTTGCGTTCGGGCGCGACGCATCTTGCATCGAGCGCCGCTTGACTCGGTTGGAAATAGGCTCTCCGATGTTTGACTTTTCCGTGTGGACGGCTCTCCGGATGCGGCCCTGCGGGTGCGTTTTCATTCCACCCCGGCAGGCAAGCCCGCGCGGGACTTGGAGCCCGTGGGGGCACCCGTGAAGGTCCGGCCGGCGGGTCACAGCTTCACGGAAAGCGCTCTAGCTGCGGTTGATCGTAACGCTCTCCAGCACCACCGGGGTCTTGGGCCGATCCATGGGTCCGCGTGGAACCTTGCTGATCTTCTCCACCACATCGTAACCCTGAATGACCTCGCCGAAGATCGTATGCTTCCCGGTCAGCCAGCTCGTATCCGTGACCGTAATGAAAAACTGGCTGCCGTTGGTATTGGGACCTGCGTTGGCCATGGCCAGCTTGCCCGGCTTCTTGAAGTCGTGAGGACTGCCCTTGGTCTCATCGGCAAACTTGTATCCCGGACCACCCATGCCCGTGCCCTCCGGGTCTCCACCTTGGATCATGAACTCGGGGATGACGCGGTGGAAAATGGTTCCGTCATAGAGTTTTGAACCCTTCTTGGCGCGAGAACTCCACTCCTTTGAGCCTTCGGCAAGACCAATGAAGTTCGCCACGGTCTGGGGCGCATCGGCTTCGAAAAGTTTACATACGATCGTACCTTCGGAGGTCTTGAAGGTTGCGGTAGTTGGCATTGCATCTCCTTTGTCGTGACTGCTTCGTTCAGTTGGATGCCCGTCAAGAGAAGCAAGTGAGCTCGGCGGGAGGGGAAGGAGTATCCGGGAAGGCCCCGGAGATATCTCCTGAAGAGACCGCAAAGAGGTCCTTCAAAAGCTAATGCTGGCGCGGGATTAGCTGCGGGTCCTGCGATCCGTGGTTGGATCCCGCAGAGGTCGGCGTCGTCGTGCCGGGGGTCGGCGGCAAAGGTGGAAGGGGGTCTCCCGGCGAGACAATGGTGACTTTGTTCAGGGTTACCGGGGTAAGAGGCTTGTCCTGTTCGTCGCGATCAACGCGCGCAATCTTCTTCACCACCTCAACGGAGGCCGCATCACACTGCCCAAAGATGGTGTAACTTCCGTCCAGCTCGGGATGGGCTGCTTCGGTGATGAAGAACTGGCTTCCGTCGGTCCCAGACCCGGAGTTGGCCATGGCCAGCCGTCCCGGCACGTCAAAGCGCAAGGCAGGGGTGATCTCGTCCGGGACGTAATAGCCGGCGTCGCCAGCGCCGGTGCCCAGGCGATCGCCGCCCTGAATCATGAAGCCGGGAATGACGCGGTGAAAGATGGTCCCGTCATAAAAGGGCACGCCGGTTACCTGCAACGACGTCACCGGATCGGTCCAGGTCTTGGTCCCGGTGGCCAGCCCAATGAAGTTGGCCACCGTCAGGGGGGCCTGCTTGTCGAAGAGCTTGCAGGTCATCCGCCCCATCGAGGAGTCCAGCACGGCCGTAGGTCCGGTTGGAACCGCAGGAGGCAGATCATGCGCGATGGTGGAGGGCGCGTCAGGCAGAGCGTCCTGTGCCTGGGCCGCGGGCGCGTCGGGCACAGCGCCCGGGGCTTGCGCCGCAGGGGCCGCAGGTGCGGCGCTGGACTGCGCGACGGCTGACGTAACGCCGAGACCGGCAAACCCGAGAACGGCTGGGAGGAGAACAGCTGGGAGGAGCGTGCTTGCCATGGTCCCGAGCCTGGCGTGGAGCGAGAGAAGCTGCATTTTCATCCACTCTCAAGGCTACTCTAAGGCAGGAAAAGGGCCAAGAGACCTCTGGACAGATGGCAGGGCGAACGCATTTCAAAACGCCTCCAAGAGTCTGAATAAGAACCGGTCATCCCAGCCGGCACGTTTGAATTTTCCGCGCAGGGAGCCTTTGGAGCCTTCCTTTTGCATGGCGTT
>DAHWOF010000143.1 GCA_027335345.1 Granulicella sp.
ATGTCGCCAGTTGTTGCCAATATTGCCAATATACAGTACCATGATAGCAGATTTGGCAGGAGGTCGCTATGGGTTCGTCCATCGCCGATCAGCCCTCTGGAACCGCTACGGACACCATCCTTCTGGGGGTAAATATCCCCAAGGACACCGATCCCGCTATTCTTCCTTCGCTTCGGCAAGGGATTGAGCAGGCAGTGAGTCTTGTGATGAGTTCTGGCAGGACGGAGATATTCGCGCAAGCCGATCAGCTTGCCGGGCTGGTGACTGGCCTGATCGAGCCGGATCTTGGCCTTATTGAAGAGCGGTTGCGGCGCCTGGAGACCATCAAGAAGATGTTCAGGGAGGGCGAGTGGCTGACCTCCGAGATGCTGAATCGGCTACAGCCAGAACCTCCGGCGAACAAATCTCATCCGGCCAGCGATTGGAAGCGGCGAGGCCGGATCTTCAGTGTGAGTTTTGGGGGCAAGGAGTACTTCGCGCGATACCAGTTCGACACTCTCTATCAGCCTTTGCCCATCATCCGTGACATCCTCAAGGCATTCGGTCCGGTAGCCGATTCGTGGAAGATCGCTGCGTGGTTTCATTTCCCGAATGGATGGATCGCTGAGACGGGCCCGCATGGTCCTCGCGCGGTCGCTCCGAAAGATGCGCTGGATCGGCAGCGCGATGTGCTGAGTGCGTTAGAGCGGTCGCAAGGGAGCTATGAAGCGTGAAGTGCGGACTGCCGGCGCCTGGTGCTTCAGAAGCGTTTACAACGCGCGTGGTGCGGCCTTCTGACGTTGCGGTCTGGTTCCATGTCTACTGCACCAGGACTCATCCCAATCGGGCGGAGACATTTTCGCAAGGATGGGGTGACACGCGGTTTGCGCCCATACATCGCGAGGACGGGACTCCGGTGCACACGTACTATGCGGCGAGTACGCCGGAGTGCGCCTACATGGAATCGGTGTTGCACGACGTTCCGCTCTCACCACCGGGCGTGTTCAACGTGGATGAGCTGCAGCATTACCATCTGGCGCAGTTCACCTTGTGCGAGCCGCTCCATTGCGTCAGCTTTCATACGCCACACTTGCCGGCTCTGCGAAACATCACGCGCGCACAACTGATCGACAGCCTGCCCGCTTGTTATGACGAGACGCGAGCCTGGGCGCAGGCCGCCTACCTACAGCGCCCTCAAGCGCAGGCAATAGCCTATGGCTCCCGCAGAGATGATGCGGGACGTTGCTTGCTTTTGTTCAAACAACGTTTGCCCGATCCGCCTTTCGTTGTCACGAAAGATGAGCCTCTCGCGTTGGCGCCGCGGCGCAAGGAAATGCTCGACCTGATTGATCTGTTAGGGATCAGTCGGATCTAGGAGAAGCACATGGACGGGTGTATGCACATCCGATCGTTTTTGACCCACAAGGAAGGCGACAACTGGAACAGCAGGGATCGGAGGTTCGGAAGCAAATGAGCACGTTCCCTGCTAACCCAACTTGCGCAGAAGCAGCTCCGGGCGAAGTTTTTTGTTGGCGTTGGAGGCGCATTTCCCAGGATCGGCGAGGCGGAGAGCGTTTGTTTTCAGGGGCGAATTTTCTGAGGCGTCGTTGCGGGTCGGATTCGACCGGCTGTCCGGCTGCTCCCGCCAGCGAGCCCGCCTCAGCCTCTGCAGCGGGCAAGGACTTCGAGCACCTGTTCCGTGCGGCGATGGCCACTGTCCGCTGAAGCATTTTCAGTGCAAGTGCAGAGGGACGCCTCGACATCGATGGTCCTATTTCCCAATGAAGACGCCACTACAAGCCCTCTTCGCGGTACCCATCAACACTGAAGATGCTCTAGTTTAGGCTCTGCGGCGGTAGCGCAGGGCGAACTCGTAGCCGGGGTTGGGGGGAAAGAGCGCGGCGACGATGCGCAGACGCGCAGCCAGCGCGGAGGGGTGCAAGAGCGGATACTCCCGCTCGCGCAGCTCACTGTAGTCGAAGTCCAGCGCCAGCGACAGCAGATAGATGGCCACGGCGTCGGAGAAGGCAGCCTCAAGGTACAGGGCGCGCTCCTTGCGGCGAAGGTCGCCGGGTTCTGCAATATCCATGGGTTGGGCAGGGTTGTCGAGAGAGGACTGGTGGAAAGGTTCATCCACGGCGCGGGCAAAGGCGCGCTCCTGCGCCGGAGCCGTGGAGCGGTCGCCCATGGAGGCGCGATTGCGCCGGGAGAGCGGAGGCGTAGGCTCGGGAGGGGCGTTGGCTGGGCGGCCAAAGGCGAGGTTGCGCGTCTCCCAGGCATCGAGGCTGGTCTCCCCGCGAACGCCGGACAGCGCCTGCCGCCACACGGGATCGGCGAAGGAGGCAGGCACGCCGGTCTGTTCCACAAAGGCATGGGCCACATTGATAAAGAACTCAAAGCTCAGCGCAAAGCGGTCGCCCATCAACCGCGTGGAGATGAAGACGGCGCGCCTACCCTGGTCCAGGTCGAGGTCGCGGTGACAGATCGCGGCGTCAGAGAACTCCTCACTGTAAGCGCTGGCGACCATGGCCGGCTGCGGAGCGGCGGACGCCTCAGGGAGCTGCGTACCCGCCGGCTGCCGCTCTGGCGCAGCGATGTCCTGACCCTCCGAGATTTCCGTATCCTGGCCCCCCCCGTCCTGCGCAGCCTCGCGCATGGCCAGGGGGACAAAGTAGTAGGTATTGGCCTTGAGCGCCGCGGTGATCGTAGTGGGGACGGTTTGCAGCATGCGGTCCAGATCCAGATCCGCCAGGCCGGTCTCGCCGAAGGTGGCGAAGCGGACGCCGTTGGGCGACTGCCGGACCTCAGTATCGCGCGCGATCTGCGCGGCGTTGACCAGGCGCGCAGGGCGTACAATCTGGGTGACCCGGCCGTTATGGACAGTCTCTGCCACGGGCTTATTCTAAATGACTATGGCTACTGCAAACGATGTCGAACGCGCGCGCCGGGAGGGCCAGGTGTTGGGCATTCCCCTGGGTGAGCTGGGTTGGTTCCAATCGCTGTTGTTTGGCGTGGCGGCAGGGATGGCGGCGTTCTTCCTGTCGACCTTTGTTGCGATCCTTTCCATGCTCGTCTACCGAATGGCGACGGGAAGACATCCGGACTTCACGCTGACTTACCGGCTGGCGGGTCTTCCGGTGGGGGCGGTGGTGATGGTGACCGCGCTGGGCTTTCTGGGCACGCAGTGGGCGCGGCGGATGGCCCGCAAGCTGCGCAAGCGATAGGCCGCAAGAGTCGACGCGCAAGACGGTCCGGCACGAATATTACAAGACAGTTTGGCTCGAATACTATCGGAGAATGGCAACCTGCTTTTCTCCCCAGGCGATGACCTTTCTGCGCGGTCTGGCGCGCAACAACCAGCGCGAGTGGTTTGAGGCGCGGCGCAGCGTCTACGAAGAGGCGGTGAAAGCTCCCTTGCTGGCGGTGGTGGAGGAGATCAACGCTGCCATGCGGGAGTTCGCTCCCGAACATGTGCGCCCGGCGCATAAGATTGCGATGCGGATCTATCGCGACACGCGCTTCAGCAAAGACAAGCGGCCCTACAAGACGCATCTGGCGGCATGGTGGTCGCGGGTCACAATGGAGAAGACCTCCGGCGGCGGTTTCTATCTGCAGGTCTCTCCGCAGGAGGTGATGGTGGCGGCCGGCGTCTACATGCCGGATCGCGAGCAGTTGCTCCGCCTGCGGCGCTGGATGAGCGCGCATCATGCGCTCTATCGCAGAACCCTGGAGCCGTTGCTGAAGGCCAGGGGCGCCGGCTTTGAGCCGGTGGATCCGGCGGCGCTGACGCGCATGCCCAAGGGCTTTGCCGGCGACGATCCGGGCGGCGAGCTGATTCGCGCTACCAACTGGGGCGTGCACGCTCGGCTGCCTGCCGAACTGGCGCTCTCGCCGGAGCTGGTCCGGCAGGTGATCCGGCGTTTGCGCCTTGCCGCGCCATTGGTGGGCATGCTGAACAGCGCCATCCTGCAAGGCGCAGCCGAACCGGCGATGATCGCTCAAGACGGCTCTGCCAGGCCTGCGCTAGGTTCGCCGCGAACGCTGCCGCCGAGGACGTTCTTTTGAGGCAGGATGGCGGCTGATGGGGCGAAAACGGCCAAAAACAGGTGAAAAAGGGTACATTTCAGGAAAAAATCGGCAAATATCTGTGGAAATAGGATAATTGTCGTTGACAAAGCGCTCCGGAAGGTTGAAGGTGAACATCGGCGCGGTTCTTCGCACCCCCATGAATACTGGCGATTTCCCGCTCGACAAAGCCTCCGGAAAGGATGGAGGAGGACAGTGGGACGCAGCCAGGGGCAGGTGGCGGAGAGGAGCCCGAAGCTCAGCATCAGTGGATTTCTATCTTTAATCTGACCGAACGAAGGAGACAAAACATGGCAAAGGGAATGACCAAGACGCAACTGGTCCGCAACCTAGCGGAGAAAATGGAACTCACCAACAAGCAGACAGCGGCGTTCCTCGATCTGCTGGCGGAGACCGCGGTGAAGGAGACCAAGAAGAACGGCGAGTTCACCATCCCCGGCATCGGCAAGCTGGTGAAGGCGGAGCGCAAGGCGCGCATCGGCCGCAACCCGCAGACAGGCGAGGCGATCAAGATCAAGGCCAAGACAGTGGTGAAGTTCCGCGTCGCCAAAGTGGCCAAGGACACCATCGCGCCACCCAAGAAGTAGTCTTTTTCCGTTGCAAGACGGAGCTTTCCACGAGGTCAGAGCAGCCGGTCTTCCGGCTCCCCTGACCTCGTTTGTCTGTGCGGCTGAAGCGGCGGCTCCGGGCCGTGCGGCGAGGGTGTAACAGTGGTGGCGCTCTCTATAGGCCGGCCTGGCTACGCCGGTCCGGTGGAGTTGGGAAGGGCGGTCTTCCGCTCGGCGCCCGGAGCCAACGCCCGCAGCACCATCCAGAGCCCAACCGAGATGAGCACACCCTGGCGCAGCGGCTGTGCGTTGAAGTCCCAGCCAAAGATGGCCAGGACCAGAAAGACCCCCAGGAAGTAGATCTCGCCCAGGATGGCTTGCAGCCAGCGCGGCCGGCGGCCGGCGGGTGGAATGGCCGTGGGAGCGGGCAGGAAGCGCGGGACAGCAGCCTTGTACTGGCGATACGGCTCGCCGAAGCGCTGGGTGAGAAAGGTCTCTTCGGTCAACGCCAGCCGCACCTGGAAGATCCAGATGAGCGCCAGGGTAAAGACCGCCCCGCTGGGCGGCATCAGGATGGTGACGCCAAGGGTGTGCAGGAGTGTTCCCAGATAAAGCGGATTGCGCGTACGGCGGTAGGGTCCGTCGGCCAGCAACTCCTGGCCGTGCATGGAGGGCGAGCGGACCACGCTTACCCCTACGTAGGCCGTACCCCAGATGCGGAAGGCTGCGCCCAGCCCGGTGAAGAGCAGCGCCAGCGCCAGCAGCAGGACGGTGGCTGCGCCAAAGCTGAGCCATCCCTGCCGGGCCAGGAGAGAGGCCAGCGTGAGCCACGTCGAGCTGGTCGTGAATCCAGGAACTTGAGCCACGGAGCGCAGAAACAGCCATGGCGAGGTGAATCCCAGGATGAAGAGCAACGCATGGATGGGCGAGCGGTACCGGTACTCGAAGCGCGTGGCCTGCATAACGGCAGAGTATAGAGGAAATGCAGCAGCGCGCGCTCTATCCTGTAATCGGGTCCCCCAGGGCCGCCAGGATGGCGTCGAAGTCCTCCACGCCGGAGTACTCGATGATCACCTTGCCCTTACCCTTCTTGTCCTCGATGGTTACCTTCAACCCCAGACGGCGGCGGAGCTGGTCCTGGGCCTCGCGCACGTTGGGATCGATGGGTAGGGCCGGCTTGGGGGGCTTGGCGCCGGACTCTGGTTGCAGCAGCCCCTGGATGTAGTTCTCCGTGGCGCGCACAGAGAGATGCAGGGCGAGGATCTTCTGGGCGGCGGCCAGTATGGCCTCGGGCGACTCCAGCGCGAGCAGCGCGCGAGCGTGCCCGAAGCTGAGCGCTCCGGACTCGACCTGAGCCTGAACGTGATCCGGTAACTTCAACAAACGAAGGAAGTTAGAGACGCTGGCGCGGTCCTTGCCGGTACGCTCGGCCATCTGCTCCTGGGTCATGTGGAAGTCGCGGCTGAGGCACAGGTAGGCATGAGCCTGTTCGATGGGGTTCAGATCCGTTCGCTGCAGGTTTTCGACAATGGTCATCTCCATGGCTTGGAGGTTGGAGACCTCGCGAACGATGGCAGGAATGGTCTCTTTGCCGGCTTTTTTGCTGGCCAGCAGGCGGCGTTCGCCGGTGATGAGGGTGTAGCGACCGTCCTGGCGATGGTTGACGCCGTGCCGTACAACGATGGGCTGCACGACGCCGGAGGCAAGGATAGAGGTGGCCAGTTCGGCAAGCTTGTCTTCATCGAACTGGGTGCGGGTCTGGAACGGGTTGCGATCGATCAGATGGAGGGGGATCTCCAGCGGCTTCCCGGCAGGTTCAGCCGGGGGATGAACCGGGGCGGCGACGGAAGACGGAGCGGCAGGGCGGGAGGGTAGAAGAGACTCCAGGCCCTTGCCCAGAGCACGAGGGCGGCTGGGCGCGTGGGCGGGGGGCTGTGGGGAGTCGCTTTTGGTGGGTGTGGGCATGGGCGTTTCCTGTTTTGAGTGACTCTTGGTAGAGTGGGGAGCTTGATTTTGGGGTGCTGAGTCGTTCTGTTGGGAGTTTGACTGGGGCTGGCGAGCTGGGCTGGAATGCCGGGCTGCAATTTAGCTTATTTTTCTCTATCTCCGGAACGGCCAGATACCGCGTTTGGGCTCGCCGAGGCTTTCCAGGACGGAAAGGTTGGGCGTGGGCATGGGCTTGACCGGGGCAGGGAAGCCGTTGCGGACGAGTAGCTCTCGGGCGAGCTGGAAGTAGGCTTCAGCGCCGCGGGAGCGGGGATCGTAGACGGCGACGGGTTTGCCGTGGCTTGGGGCTTCGGCCAGGCGAACGTTGCGCGGGATCGTGGTGTTGAAGAGTTTCTGGTCAAAAAATGTCTTGAGGTTGTCGCGGACTTGCTGGGAGAGGTTGGTGCGGTCGTCAAACATGGTCAGGAGCACGCCTTCGATGGCCAGGCTGGGATTGAAGCTGGCGGCGACGCGGTCCAGTGTCGCCATGAGTTCGGAGATCCCCTCCAGGGCGAAGTACTCGGCCTGCATGGGAACCAGGAGGGTATCGGCGGCGACCAGGGAGTTGAGGGTGAGCAGATCGAGGGCGGGTGGGCAGTCGAGGAAGATGAACGGGTAGTCGTTGCGGGCCGGTTCCAGGGCCTCGCGGAGGCGGTGTTCGCGGTGCTCGACGCCGACCAGCTCAACGTTGGCCCCAATCATGTTTTTGGTGCCTGGCACGAGGGAGAGATGAGGGATCTCCGTGGGGAGAATCACCTCCGGGGCGGTCGCGTTACCCAGCAGGAGATCATAGATGGAGGGCCGAGAGTCGTCGCGGGGGAATCCAAGGCCGCCGGTGGTGTTGGCTTGGGGATCAATGTCGAGCAGGAGGGTGGGGATGCCCTCCAGGGCCACGGCGGCGGCGAGGTTGATGGCGGTGGTGGTCTTGCCGACGCCGCCCTTCTGATTGACGATGGCGATGACCTTGCTGGAGTGCCGGTCTTCGGGGTTGGCCTGGGCAGCGGGGGTGGGTGCGGGTTGGGTCGGATTGTGAGGCATGGGGGCTTTGGGGGTTGGAGTTCAAGGGATCTGGAGGTGGGGTTTGAGGCGATGGAATCTTGCCCGGATGACGGACGAACCCCAGCCTAGCAGAGTCGAGGAGGAGATGTTCCACGTGGAACAGAGGGAAGGGCATGTTCCACGTGGAACACCGGAGGAAATGCTGTGCATCCTTGGGCGAAACCGGGTGAGCGGGACGTGCCAGGGGCTTGGAGACGGCCGTGGGGGTTGGGGGCGCCTGCGAAAGATTTGCAGAGAGCGGGTCGGGAGGGTCCGGAAGCCGATGGACTTGTCCGGAGACGGTCTCCTGAGCGGGTCCCATGTGCTACCCGCCGTAGGTGGCGCCGAGTGAATCGTGATCGCTTCGGCGCGCAGCCATTCTGAAATTGCTTCAAGGGACTCGATCCAGGAGCGCGGCAGCAGGCTCGATCCGTTTCAGAGTGAGCCAGCCGGGAGCCTGTTCGGGAAGTGGGAGGGCTTCTGCGCCTGTTGAAGGCTGGGTGGTGAAGATCACCAGCCAGCCTCCGGAAAGGACGCGACGGCGCGCCTCCCGGAGGGCCTTCTCCATCTTGTCCACGGCGCGCAAGGTGACGGCATCAAACTGGCGGAGCCGGCCAGCGAAGGGAGGAAGATCCTCGACCCTCCCCGCCCAGACCTCGGTCTCCAATCCAAGGGTGCGGGCGGCTTCGCGCAGGAAGGCGGCCTTTTTGCCTTGGGACTCGGCGAGGGTGACGCGCCAGCCGGGATGCAGAAGCTGGATGGGAAGGCCCGGGAAGCCGGCTCCGGATCCGAAGTCCAGGACGGAGGGGGCTGGGTTGATGGTGAGAGCCGAAGGAGGATCCGGGGCGCGCTCCGCTGGGGTAGCCAGTCTGGCATGAAGTTGGAGCCCGGCGAAGAGGCTCTCGCCGAAGTGGCGGCGCACCATCTCCTCGGGCTCGCGGATGGCGGTCAGGTTGGTGCGCGCGTTCCAGCGCAGCAGGAGATCGAGGTACACAGAGAGGCTGGCGAAGAGATCGGCGGGTGGGGTGAAGTCGCCAAGGTAGGGCTTGAGGAGAAGAGCGATGCGCTCTGCGGAGGGGCGTTTGAGGGAGGGGGATTCGGCGATGGCTGGGCGTGGCCGGAGGGGCATAAGAGGGGCTAACGGGAGTTGCCGAGCGCGGCTGGGTAAAGCGTGGCGCGGCGGCTCTGGGCATAGGTCCGTGCCTCTTCCACCAGGCGCTGGAAGAGGGCGCGGCTAGAGGCGCTGATAGAGTAGCTTCGTTCAGGATGCCACTGCACGCCCAGCAGGAAGCGCTGGGGCTGGCGACCTTCGCCGGAGTGTTCCACGTGGAGCACCGGGGCGTCCAACTCCGGCCTCAACTCCGGCTTCAAGTCCAGCTCCACGGCCTCGACGACGCCATCCTCCGCGCTCCGCGCCACGATCCGCAGTCCCTGGCCTGGCGCGGCCACGGCCTGATGATGGCTTGAGTTCACGGGCAGGCGAAGGGATCCGTCGGGCGATCCCTCGATTAGGGGCGCCTCCTCAGGATCCAGCAGCGAGGCCAGCAGGCTCCCGGGCGCCACTCGCGCGGTATGCGCCACCGCTACCTGGCCCCCCGCTGCGTGGTTTACCGGCATCGGCAGTAGATCCTGCACCAGCGTTCCGCCGCTCCAAACATTCAGAGACTGGATCCCATAACAGATGGCCAGCACGGGCTTTCTCTGCTCTTCCGCGTGGTCGAGCAGCAGGTAATCCACGGCCTCCCGCGCCGGGTCCGCTGCAGCACAGGCCGGTTCGCGCTCGGCTCCGTAGAGGGCTGGATCCAGATCGGCCGGGCTCCCGGGCAGCAGCACTCCGTCACAGCCAGCCGCAAGACGCCGCAGCTCCTCCGGTGGCGCCTGCAAAGGAATCTCCACCGGCTCCCCCCCGGCCTGGCGGACCGCTGCCGCATAACTGGGCCAGGAGCGCTGGTTGTAGGCGGGATCCTTCGTCGTCGGAACTGGAATGGCAATGCGAGGCTTCATAGCTCTATGACGCGGGCGGAATCGGTGCGGGGTTCCGCTCGTAGTTCCGTTTTTAGAGCGTAGCAAGTTTTGTGGATCGCTGCCATAAAGACATGGGCCAGACCACATCTCGAAAAGCCCAAGATATGAGGCGCCCGCACCCGCAGCGGGTTTCAGCCACCAGAGACGGGAGGTGTTAGAATAATCGATTGAGCAGGTCTGCAGCCCCTTTCGTCAGAGATCATGCCCTCCCACACTTCCACAAGCCCGTGCCGCTGGCCGCACTGCGCCCTGCGCACAGTCCCTGAGAAGCAGTCCCTGAGAAGTTGCCGGCCTCCAGATCGAAAAGCGCGAGATGCGGGGCCCGGAGATCAGCGCAGTTGCTGGCTCAGCAACTGCTCAAAGGCCGGGTAGCCGCGCAGGACCGCGAGCTGCTGATCCTGTTCGATCCAGCGTAGATTCCGGAAGCCTTCTGCAAAGGCCTTGCGGATATAAACGATGGCCTCCGTCTTCATGCCGGCGCGGGCATAGATCTGAGCAAAGGTGAGGTACATCCGGGCCAGCTCCTGGGGCGATTCGTTCTGGCTCAACCCGTTCAACTCCATGTCCTGGAAGATCTCGGGGTTCAGCCTGAAGGCGCGCTGGTAGGCCTCGGCACAGTCGCTGTACTGCTTCTGTTCGAGGTAGACCATGGCCAGGTTGCCCCAGAAAGCTGCCTCGCCGGGGTCGAGCCGGATGGACCTCTTGTAGAGCCGTTTGGCCTGCTTGTCCTTGTTCTCGTGAAAGAAGACGGTTCCCAGGTTGTTGTAAGCCACAGCCAGGCGATGATCACGGGCCAGGGCCTGCTCGTAGTAGGCGATGGCGTCCTGATCCTTGGACAGGCGCTGGTAGGCGACGCCAATCTTGTTGTCGATCTCGGCGGTGCGGGGCCGGATCCTGAGGTAGGCGGCGATGGCATCCTCGTACCTTCCCCGGGCGGCCAAGGTATCCGCGCGCAGCTCCGGTGTAACCACAAAGATGGGTGCGGCGGGGGCGCCCGTGGCATACTCCTGGGACTCATCGGCGGAAGCTGCGTGGAGGCGCAAGGCCGGCGCCTCACCACCTCTCCCGACGTCAGGTCCGGGAAGTGAGGGCGCGGGGCTGACCTCAGCCAGGGTGAAACTTTGGGCCATCGCCGTGCTCCGGGCCAGAAGGGCGCAGGCGCAGAGGAAACAGGACACGGCCACCCAGCGAAGAGCGCGGATGGCAAGATGGGAACCTGAAGCTGACTGCATGAACACCTCCCGCTCGCGACACGATCAACCTGGAGACTGGAGCCGACGAAGCTCCGGCCATCCGGCAACCCCTCCGGGACTGGACCCAGAGTGAACTCGCGTTTAGGATCATCCCAATTGGCAGGGCTGAAAAGGCCCACTTAGCCAAGTTTCACCCGACCACTTTGGCTCCGCACCCCTCCCATCCCGCCCAAGCCATGCGGAGGCCTGCGGCGAGGCCAGGAGCCGGTAGGCGAGGCCTCTGGAGGCATCGAGGCGAAGCCTTTGATGGCCAGGAGCAGCGGATGGCGCGACGTTCCTCCAACTTCGAATGGATCCTTCCGCCCCGGCCGGAGGGCGTGTCCGCCTTCCGCTGGCTGCGCAATGTTCTGCGCGAGGAGATCCTGAACGGGCGCATCCTCCCGGGCTCGCGCTTGCCCTCGAGCCGCGAGCTGGCTCGTCAGTACCGTCTCTCGCGGGCGACGATCCTCGCCGCGCTCGACGAGTTGCAGGCTGAAGGCTACCTGGAGGGCCGGCGCGGCTCAGGCACCTACGTCTCGGAGCATCTTCTCCCGCTCGCGGCCCTGCCCCAAGCCGGCTCTCCGCTCTCCCGGACGGAGACCGGCTTAGCGACGCAGCCGCGGCCGCGCGTGTCCTCGCTGGCGGAGCGGGCTCAGCCGCTGGTGCTGCCGGTGAAGCCGGAGAACCGGGCCTTTCGCACCAACCTTGCAGCTTTGGATCTTTTTCCCACCACGTTGTGGGCGCAGGTGGCGGCGCGGCGGATGCGCTCGGCTACAGCGGCGGATCTGCTGGGCTGCGATTCGGCCGGATACCTTCCCTTGCGCCAGGCGATCGCGGCCTACAGCCACCACTCGCGCGGCATCCGCTGCACGGCCGAGCAGATCGTCATCGTCTCCGGCGTGCAGGAGGGGCTGGACCTGAGCGCCCGCCTGCTGGTCGAGGCTGGGGACAAGGTGCTGATGGAAGATCCGGGATATCAGGGCGCCTCCACGCTCTTCCAGGCCATGGGGGCGCGTATCGTCAGCATGCCGCTGGACGCTGAAGGCGCCGCGCCCGAGGAGGCGGGCCTGCGCGGCTGCCGGCTGATCTACGTCACGCCCGGTCACCAGTATCCGGCCGGCATGACCATGAGCCTGCCGCGCCGCCTGCAGTTGCTGGCCTGGGCCGGCAAGTACAACGTGCCTATCTTCGAAGATGACTACGACAGCGAGTTCCGCTTCTCCGGCCGTCCCATCCCTGCGATGCAGGGACTGGACACCTCCGGGAGGGTGATCTTCTGCGGCAGCTTCAACAAGACGATGTTCCCATCTCTCCGCCTTGGCTATCTGGTGTTGCCGGAGGGGCTCCTGGAGTTCTTCCTGCGGGCCAAGGCCATGACCACGCGCCACCATTCGATCCTGCTGCAGGCGCCGCTGTGCGACTTCATCGAACAGGGACACTTCGGCAGGCACCTGCGTCGCATGCGCAACATCTATGCCGAACGGCTGGCGCTGCTATGCGAGTGCGCCGGGGAGTCTCTGGGCGAGTCTCTGGAGGTCGCCCGGATCGACGCGGGACTGCAGACCATCGCCCATCTGCGCAGCAACCTGACCGCGCTCGGGGTGACCGCGGAGAGCGTGGCGCAGCGCGCGGCCCAGCACGGCATTGACGTGGTTCCGCTGAGCTTTTACTGCCGCCAGGTGACGCCGCCGGAGGCGGTGCAGATGGGATTTGCGGCGGTGGAAGAGCGCGAGATCCGGATTGGGGTGCAGAAGCTGGCGCGCGTGCTGGAGAGCCTGCGCACTCAGGCCCGCGGGAGTGCTTCGGGCCGGCAGTGAAGACGGCCTCCGGTACTCAGCTCGCGCCATCCCGCAATCTCAATGGAGTAGGAGCGAGATGCGGGGTATACGGCGGTTGGCCCTCGGGCGCTAGAGCATTTCTCCTGTAGGCGTAGCTGGGGTCTCGACACCGATAGGCGTCTTCCACCAAAGAAAGCGCCACGGCACGCCACTGCCAGGATACCCAGCAACAGGAGAAATGCTCTAAGGTCCTGAGTTTCTAGGGCCCTGAGTTGTGGTTGAGGCTGGATTCGAAGGCCTGGGCCAGACTGGCCCGGCGCAACATATCGAGCACCTCCGCATCCTCCACGGGCGCGAAGTTCCGGTAGAAGCTGCCCACGGCCGCAAAGGGGTGGGGCAGATCCAGAGCGACAAACTCGTCCACCGCCGTCCGCAGCCAGGCCCAGGTGGCGGGTGGGGCCACGGGAACCGCCAGCACCAGCCGGGTGGGTTGCAGTGGGCGCAGCGCCTGGATGGCGGCAACGGCGCTGGCGCCGGTGGCGATGCCGTCATCCACCACGATGACGGTCTGGCCGGTGACCGGGAGCGGAGGCTTGCCGGCGCGGTAGGCCACGGCGCGGCTATAGGTCAGGCTCCGGCGGTTCAGCTCCTGGCGCGCCTCGTCGGTCAGGCGCTCCACGGTCTTCTCATCCAGCTCCGCCGCGCGGACCATGTCGTCATCCAGATAGCGGCCACCCCCGACCGAGACAGCGCCGAAGGCCAGCTCGCTGTTGCCGGGCACACCCAACTTGCGGGAGAGGAGCACGTCCAGCGGAGCGTGCAGGGCCCGGGCGACCTCATAAGCCACGGTGACGCCCCCGCGGGGCACGCCCAGCACCAAGAGATTCGGCGTCATGGCAAAGGATTGCAACCGTCTGCCAAGCCGCTGTCCGGCGTCGGAGCGGTCTGCGAAGATCATGGAGGAGAACTCCCGGTGAATGCTCCTTTCTACACCTTGCGCGCCGGTGTTCCCGTGACGCAAGTCACCGCAGCCGTCCCACCGCACCAACCCTGTATCCTCCACTCCCACTCCGGCGGGCATCGCCTGTCCATCCCCTGTCCGTCAACCCGGGTATGGGCCTCTCTTATCCAACTATCCAACCACTCCAACAACGCGGGTACGAGAGTTCCTTATCCATCCTCTCGCCTCCAAAATGGCGCCCCAAAATCTCGTTTATTTTTGAGATGTGGGCTCGTCAGAAGCATCCAATCCGCGGTGGCCTCCATCGCCAGAGAGGCCCAACCGAGGATCGAGGTTCGTTATGTCTGTGATTCGCACCTGTGCTGCCTGCCGGCAGAAGAACCGCGTCCCTGTCCAGCATCTCAGCGACACGGGCCGTTGCGGGGCCTGCAAGGCTCCGCTGCCGCCGCTGGCCGAGCCGCTGGCCGCCGACGCGGAGCTGTTTGACGATGTGGTCCAAAATGCTGCCGTGCCGGTGCTGGTGGACTTTTGGGCGGCGTGGTGTGGCCCCTGCCGCGCCGCCGCTCCCGAGGTGGCTCGCACCGCGGCCGAGATGGCGGGCCAGGCTCTGGTGCTGAAGGTGGATACGGAGGTGAATCCCGAGCTGTCGGCCCGCTTCCAGATACGCAGCATTCCCACCTTCATGGTCTTTTCCGGCGGTCGCGCGGTCGTCCAGCAGCCGGGTCTGGTGGATCACCGGCAGATGGAGCAGTGGCTGCGCTCCGCCCGGCCGGTGGGCTGAGGATCGCTGGCTGAGCCGGCGCCAAGGCTGGGCTGATGCGGATAGAGCCGGCGCGCGGGAGAGGTCGGCTACTTTCGCTACGCTGGGCCTGCGGGAGAATAGGATCAGGAGCAGCGGAGGGCGGCATGAGACAGAACCCGATTCCAAAGGCGCAGCTCACGCGCTTTCGCATCGCCCTGTTACTGGCCATGGCGGCCGACGCCCTACAGTTCCTCTTTCTACCCCTGCTGGTGGAAGGCGCCGACTCTCCGGCGGATGATGTGGTCGACGTCGTTACCGGAGGGCTGCTGATCTATCTTCTGGGCTTTCACTGGGAGTTTTTGCCCTCGTTTGCCGCCAAGCTGTTGCCGGGGGTGGATCTGGCTCCGCTGTGGACGCTATCCGTGGCCAACGTCTACCGCAAGACCAAGCGCCTGGCGGCGGGCCAGGCGCAGGAGCCGGAGCAGGGCCCGATGGCGCGGTGAGAATCGGCTTGCGGCCGTCTTGCCATAAGGGGAGTAGGGTGGGTTCGCGTGGTCGAACGTGATCCTTCGAGCGGTCGCTCCTTTGGACCGAGCCAGCGAAGCTGATAATGAAGAAGTGGCGAAGCTGATAATGAAGAAGTGGCGAACCTGATAACGAAGAAATGGCGAAGCTGACTAAGAAGGAAGAAATGGAAGAAGCTGATAAGAAAGAAATGGAAGAAGCTGATTTAATGAAGTCATGGGCGAACTGAAGCTGGATCCCAGCACTACGGCCATCGTCGTAATCGATCTGCAGAAGGGCATTCTTGCGATGCCCGGCAGCAGCCCTTATTCGCCGCAGCAGGTACTGGCCCGCGCAGCGCAGTTGCTGGATGCCGGTCGCGCCGCCGGAGCGCAGGCCGTGCTGGTGCGCGTGGGCCGCTCGACGGACGGGCGTGACGCTCTGCAGACGCCTGTGGATGAGAGCTGGCGCCCCAGCGCGCCGCCGTCGCCGAACTGGAGCGAGCTGCATCCGGACCTGAAGCAACAGGAGGGCGATGTGCTGATCCTCAAGCGCCAGTGGGGAGCCTTCTACGGAACCGACCTGGACCTGCAACTGCGCAGACGGGGGATCAAGACAGTGGTTCTGTGCGGCATCGCCACCGAGTTTGGGGTGGAGAGCACAGCGCGCGCCGCCCACGAGCACGGCTATGCGGTGGTGCTGGCGGAGGATGCCATGACTGGCCGCAACGGACATGAGAACTCGGTGAAGAACATCTTTCCGCGCCTGGGCCGGGTGCGCAGCACGGCGGAGATCGTCAAGGCGCTGGGCGGCGCTTGAGGGCCCGCGCGGGAGTATCAGCGCAGAACTCCCTCGGCGCCCCTGGCGATCAGCCGCGTGGTGGAGAAGCCTTCGACGGTGGGAACGATTCTCACCTGCC
>DAHWOF010000146.1 GCA_027335345.1 Granulicella sp.
CTCTCGGTAGGCCACCATCCAGCCGACCACGCAGCGGCTGAAGATGTCCAGGATGACGTAGAGGTAGAAGTAGGTCCATTTGACCGGGCCCAGCAACTTGGTGATGTCCCAGCTCCAGACCTGATTGGGGCCGGTGGCCAGCAGTTCCGGCTTCTTGTACTGGGGATGGCGGAGCTGGTTGCGGCGCTCCTTCAGCTCTCCGTTCTCAGCCAGGATGCGGTGCATGGTACGGATCGAGCAGAGATAAACGCCCTCGTCGAGCAAGGTGGCATAGATCTCGGCCGGCGCCTTGTCGCGGAAGCGTTCGGAGTGCAGAGCCTCAAGCACCCGTTGACGTTCGGTCGCGTGCAAGGCGCGCCGGGGCGTGGGCCGCAGCCGGCTCTCAGCCGACGGCCGCAAGTGGCGATACAACGTGGCCCGCGGCAGGGCCAAGGCACGGCAGGCTGCCGCCTGGCCCACGTCTTTACCCAGATCTTTGCCCAGACTCCGGGGCGGCGTTCATCCGTTCTCCTCGTCGATCTGGATGTTGGGAATTGGGTTGCCCAATAGCACAGCCACTTTTTTTTGAACCTCGATGATCAGCTCGGCCTGCTTGAGCTTTTTGGTCAGGCGGGCGTTGGCGGCGGCCAGCTTGCGGTTCTCCGCAACCAGCGGGCTGATGGTGGCCTTGAGGCCGCGCTTTTTGGGCGTGAAAGCAGCGATCTCACCCTGCGCGCGCTGCTGCTTCCAGGTGGTCAAATGCGACGAGTAGAGGCCCTCGCGGCGCAATAAGGCGCCGACGGCGCCGCTGTCCTAAGCGGCAGCGACCTGGTCAAGGATGGCGCGTTTGTACTGGGCACTGAAGCGCCGCCGCACGGGCCGGGCGGTTAGCTCCGGGTTGGGCAGCGCCGCCGGAGGGGGCAGGGGCGCGGCGCCCCGAAGGGAGAACCATGCTGGGAAGGATGCAAGGAGTGTTCCACGATGAGATTTCCTTCTCCGCCCTACAGTAATTGCCGAGGGGGTACTTGTCTCACCATGATTGGCACAGAGGGCTGGCCGGGTGTGCCCTGAAGGAACCGAGTTGGTGAGCATCCTTCGCAGCATCGCCACCGAGGCTCGGTGGGCCGTCGGAGGAAGCAGAAAGAATGGGTTGAGAGCGGAGAGAGAGTCGTCCATAGAGAGTCTCCTGATGGAGGGGCTGAATTGAGGGGCTGGAGTGAGTTGAGTCCCGTCGCAAGACAACTAGTCACGCAAACGCGAGCCTCGCTTCGCTCGCGCGGTGCGACTCGGTCGGTTCGGGCACTGCGTCACCGGTCCGAAAGGGTTACAGCGTCCGCTGTAGCTGCGGCCCCGCAGAGGATGGTTGCCGGAAAAGAATCGCTCTTAAGGAACGCGGAAAAAGCATTTTCGGCTGCGGTGAAAGGCCCGATGAGAAGTATGTCTCAGGCACCCAACCAAACGCCTGTTGTGCGGCTGGATGCGTTTGGGTGCTCGACAGTGCGACTCAGCGCAGGAACCCACCCGTTGAGTTTGGTGGATTTTCGGGACGTTAGAATCGGTACAGACCAGAAGGTGCAACGCTGCCGCGCCCACAAGCTGCGGAACGTGCTCGACTATCTGCCCAAGGATGACAAGCCGCAGGTCAAAAGCCTGCTGCGGGCGGCCTGGAAACTGGACGCCGACAAGGGCATCGCGCGCATCAAGAAATTGGCCGCATGGCTGGACCAAAAGTATCCGCAGGCGGCGGCCAGTCTGCTGGAAGGCGTGGAGGAGTACTTCACCATTAACCGGCTGAACATCCCGCCGGCGCTGCACCGCTGCCTGGCCACCACCAACATCATCGAGAGCCCGCACGCTGGAGTACGCATCCAGACCCGCCGCGTGGCCCACTGGCAGAACGCCAAGATGGTCTTGCGTTGTATGGCTTCGGCCTTCCTCCGGACCGAGAAACGCTTCAAACGTATCATGGGGCACAAAGACCTCTGGGCGCTGGAGGCAATCCTCAACCCCACTGCGACCGCCGGCAGCAAGGTCGCGTAGTAACATCAACCTGACCGTCGCTCCCCACTTTCAACTGGCGGCGGGACATGCTCCCGCCGGCCTGAGCTTGCGTTCTTTAGTCACGCAGCGTAGATTCAAGCTACAGGGTTCTGTTCCTACTCCAGCAGAGCAGTTCGGAGAACAATTGTGTTTAACGACAGACCTCCTTGCGATACGCAAGCTAATCATAGCGCGTCGGCCTCCCACCCTCCTTTCGATTCCCGATCTAACCGGATTCATTCTCGAAAAGCAAATGCAGGTTTTGCAAATGCACATTACCTCGACCTTGAAGGGTCTTGCTCCCACCCACTGGAAAGACGACTGCCAGACAGCGAGAATGCCCAGAATCATAGGGGTCGGCTAGCTCCAATTTCGACGTCGTCGATAAAGGCGATTCATGCTCTCCGGAGGATGCACGGCGGCTCTCAAAGTCAATTGATGTTAGGGGATGACGGTCGCCTTTGGGTTGTCAAGTTTAAGAACAATCCACAACACTTGAAGACTCTCGCGAACGAGTTGATGGCGACGCGGATTGCCGAATCTATTGGGCTGTCTGTACCCAAAAGCGCAATCATTGATGTCACCCAAGAGTTAATTGAAAGCAATCCACACCTATTCATCGACCATGGACGAGGGTGGCGCGAGATCTGCTCAAGTGGCTTACAGTTCGGAAGTAGCTGGTCGGGTACGTTGATGCCTGGGCAAGTTATCGATATCCTGCCCGAGGAGCAACTCCAGCGCCTCCGGAATCTTGAGGAGTTTGCAGGCATGCTCGCCTTCGACAAGTGGACAAGTAATGCTGACCGCCGCCAGGCAGTCTTTCAACGCACTGCAAGAACGAACCAGTATAGCGCTGTATTTGTTGATCAAGGGTTTTGCTTCAATGCGGGCGAGTGGTCATTCCAGGATATGCCACAGCGAGGAGTGTTCGAGCGTAAGAGTGTCTATTCCGTAGTAACTGACTGGGATAGTTTTGAGCCTTGGTTGACTCGTATCGAACAGTTCAGCCCTGACGTGCTGTGGAAGATTGCTAGAACGGTTCCACCGGAATGGTATTGGGAGGATCTGTACCTACTCGAAGAATTAGTAGAGACGCTCCTGGTTCGCCGATATGGCGTGAGAAAACTGATCTCTGAGCTTCGGCAATCGAGCGATACCCCGTTCCCAAACTGGAAGAATGGCCGGTCCGCGAGCATGCCCCGCTTCCAGTTGGAGGTGGCGAGCGGCGGTCAGGTTGATGTTACTACGCAACCTTCTTGCTGGCGGCAGCAGTGGGGTTGAGGATCGCTTCCAGCACCCATAGGTCTTTGTACGCCATGATGCGTTTGAAGCGTTTCTCGGTTCTGAGGAAGGCCGCAGCCATCCAACGCAAGACCCTCTTGCCGTTCTGCCAGGGGGTCACACTGCGGGGCAGGATGTGTACTCCGGCGCGCGGGGTCTCGATGATGTTGGTGATGGCCAGGCGGCGGTGCAGCGCCGACGAGATTTCCTGTCGGTTAACGGTCAAGCGCTCCTCCAGGCCCTCCAGCAGACTGGCCGCCGCCTGCGGATACTTTTGCTCCAGCCATGCGGCCAGCTTCTTGATGCGCGCTATGCCCTTGTACGTGTCTAGTTTCCAGGTCGCCCGCAGCAGGCTTTTGGCCCGAGGCTTGTCGTACCTGAGCATATAGTCGAACACGTTGCGCAGCTTGTGTGCGCGGCAACGTTATACCTTCTGGTCTGTACCGAAGACGGCGTTGATAGCGGCGCGCAGCGCCTTGGTGCCGTCGATGACGAACAACAGCTTGCGCTTGGTATCGGCGCTGCGCAAGACGACGTATCCGAGCAAATCCGTCACAACTGTAGCGTTTTCCGTGGTGCCTTCCCGGATGCCCGGCACATGCTTGTGGCCCTCCGAATCCAAACCCACTGCGCCGTCCATCGCGTATTCGCCGAAGTTGAGCCTGTCGACGTAAACGGCCAGCAGTTTCAGGTCGTCGATGCGCCGGCTGACAAGAGCCCCAACCTCAGCTTGGGACCCCTGGACCGTCGCCCAGATGGCCGCTGAACGTGAAGCCCCGGTCGTCTCGGCCATCCGGGGAACACCTGTTGGTAGTTGCGTGTGGAAACCCCATGCGTCAGGATGTCGAGCATAAGCTTGTCCGTGTGGGCTGGATGTTGCATGGTGGCGTA
>DAHWOF010000170.1 GCA_027335345.1 Granulicella sp.
AGGCGCGGCGGCTGCTCTGGCCCATCAAGCAGAAGTATGGCCGGAAGATCTCCTGGGGCGATCTGATGGTGCTCACCGGCAATGTGGCCCTGGAGTCCATGGGCCTGAAGACCTATGGGTTCGGCGGTGGCCGGGTGGACGCATGGGAGCCGGACGAAACCTATTGGGGCCCGGAGACAACCTGGCTCGGCGACGACCGTTACAGCGGAGACCGTGAGCTGGCCAATCCATTGGGAGCCGGGCAGATGGGCTTGATCTATGTGAACCCGGAGGGCCCCAACGGAAAACCGGACCCGGTGGCCGCCGCGCGGGACATCCGCGAGACCTTTGCGCGCATGGCCATGAATGACGAAGAGACGGTAGCCCTGATCGCGGGCGGGCACGCCTTCGGCAAAGCCCACGGCGCAGGCGATCCCAACAAGTATCTGGGCCGGGAGCCGGAGGCTGCGCCGATCGAAGAGCAGGGCCTGGGATGGAAAAACAGCCTGGGCACGGGAAGCGGTGACGACGCCATTACCAGCGGCCTGGAGGGCGCCTGGACCCGGACCCCCACCCGATGGGACAACGAGTACCTCACCAATCTCTTCAAGTACGAGTGGGTGCTCACCAAGAGTCCGGCAGGAGCCCATCAGTGGACGCCCAAGGAGGCAGAGGCGCAGGGAACCGTGCCGGATGCCCACGACCCCAACAAGAAGCACGCGCCCATGATGTTCACCACCGACCTCTCCCTGCGCTTCGATCCGGTCTATGAGAAGATCTCGCGGCGCTATCTGGAACATCCCGAGGAGCTCACCGAGGCGTTCTCCAAGGCGTGGTTCAAGCTGACCCACCGGGATATGGGACCGATCTCCCGCTATCTGGGGCCGCTGGTTCCCAAGCAGGCTCTCCTGTGGCAGGATCCGCTTCCGGCCCTGGACCACGCCCTGCCGAACGAGGCGGAGATCGAAGCGTTGAAGGCGGCGATCCTGGCCTCAGGGCTGTCGATCTCGGAGCTGGTGAAGACCGCCTGGGCTTCGGCTTCGACCTTCCGCGGCAGTGACAAGCGCGGAGGAGCCAACGGAGCGCGGATTCGGCTGGCCCCGCAGAGAAACTGGGAGGCGAACGAACCGGAGGAACTGGGCAAAGTCCTGGGTGTGCTGGAAAAAGTCCAGAGAGAGTTCGATGCCAAGCTCAGCGGCGGAAAGAAGATTTCCATGGCTGATGTGATTGTCCTGGGCGGATGCGCGGCGGTGGAGGCGGCGGCGAAGAAAGCCGGCGTCACGGTGAAGGTTCCCTTCTCTCCGGGCAGGACGGACGCCACCGACAAGCACACGGATGCGGCCTCGTTCGCTCCGCTGGAGCCGCGTGCCGATGGGTTCCGCAACTATGTGCGCAAGGATCACCAGTCCGTTGCCGCGGAGATGTTGCTGGATAAGGCCAATCTGTTGACCCTAACGGCGCCAGAGATGACGGTGCTCGTCGGCGGCCTGCGGGCGCTGAACGCCAACTTTGGCAAGACCGCTCATGGCGTCTTCACCAAGCGGCCGGAGGCGCTCACCCCGGACTTCTTCGTCAACCTGCTCGACATGGGAACGAAGTGGCAGAGGTCCGCCACCGAAGAGGGCATTCTGGAGGGCCGTGACCGTGCAACGGGTGAGTTGAAGTGGACGGGCACCGTGGTCGATCTGATCTTTGGCTCCAACGCGCAACTGCGAGCTATCGCTGAGGTGTATGCCAGCAGCGACGGACAAGCAAAATTCGTGCAGGACTTTGTGGCGGCCTGGAGCAAGGTGATGAACCTGGACCGTTTCGATCTTCGGTAATCCTTTATCCAATTTCAAACGCAGTCAGCCCTCCTCGCAGGCGATGTTTGCCCGTGTGGAGGGCTTTCTTTTTGCCCGTTGGGATACGCCGTGGCCGGACTCGCGTCGTCAAGCATGACAGCATCTGCCCGTGGAAGCGCTGCGCATCCCGGGCCCGATACCCATCCTGGCGGCTGGCGTGGGATGATGAAAGCGGATGCTATGGTAAGGGTGCGGCGAGGCTTGGGAGCATTGGCGTTGGTGCTAGCAGCGGCGCTCGCGCTGCAGGCGATCCGGCCATCGCTCGGCTCCCCGGCAGGAGCACAGGTAGAAGTTGCCGTGCCGCCGCAGGTGAGAGAGATCCTGGTGCGGCGCTGCTACGCCTGCCACTCCGACCAGCCGCGGCTGGTGTGGTGGGATCAGGTGGCGCCGGTGTACTGGGTAGCTGCCTCGGATGTGCAGAGAGCCCGAAAGGTGCTGAACTTTTCCGAGTTGGGCGCCGCGCCGTTGGCCCGCCAGCGAGCCGCGCTCTATGAGTCGGTCGACCAGATTCAGTTGGGCGCCATGCCGCTGCGTCTTTACCTGCTGGGACATCCTCACTCCGGGGTGACGGCGCAGGAGCTGGCGACGCTGAAGGCTTATCTTGCGCCCTTCCGGCCAGCGAATCTGCCAGGCGAGACGAGCGAATCGGCAGCAGCCGGCCCAGAGGCTCTGGCTTCGCCCCCGGCGCCTCAACAGCCGGCCGGACCCTCGCCCAACGGGACGCCGTTCCTGCCCGGCTTTGCCAACTGGAAGGTGATCACCACCGTCGATCGCGGAGACGATCACACCCTGCGGATCATCACCGGCAACGATATTGCGATCCGCGCCATTCAGGCGCTGCAGCTACCCTCCTGGCCGGAGGGCGCGGCCTTTGCCAGCATCGCCTGGCAGGCCGTAGACGATGGACACGGACACCTGCGACCCGGGAAGTTCCTTCAGGTTGAGTTCATGGAGAAGCATCGGATCCAGTTTGCCGGCACCGAGGGATGGGGGTTTGCGCGCTTTGTCGGCAACCGCTTGAGGTCTTATGGAAATGGGCCCCACTTTGACAATGAATGCCTAGGATGCCACGCGCCGGTAAAGGCGAATGACTTTGTCTTTTCTCTGCCGCTGCCCCGAGGACCGGAGGCCAAAGGACCAGAAGAGCCGGGGACAAAAGGACCAGAGGCCGGCCGGCTACAAGGTGGGCTGCCAGGCTCTGAGCTGAAAGGCATGGAGGAAGCAGGACGATGAGGACGAGCATGAGCATGAGCATGACCGCTGTTGCTGCGCTGCTGCTGGCTTTCCTCTGTGGATGCCGCCAGAAGACGGCTGCAGGCGATCTGTATGATCTGCCGGCTGCGCTGCGCAGCGGCCTTCCCTATCCCGTGCTGCGGTGGAGGATCATCACCACCTACGTCGACCGAAACACCTCCACGATGGCGACGCTCTTTGGAGATGACGCAGCGGTCGAGGCGGCCAAGGCTGGGATAGCCTATCCAGCCGGAGCTGTTCTGGGTCTGGTGACCTGGAGGGAGAGCGAGGATCCACACTGGTTCGGGGCTCGGATTCCAGGCCGACCGGTCTCGGTGGAGTTTGTCGTCGTAGGTCGAGGAGTGGATGAGACGTTTACGGGAACGCCCTGGAGGGAGGCTCCCGGAAGCATGGCCAAGCAGATCCAGCAGATGCGCCCCGCTCCGGTTCCATAGGCAGCTTGCCGGTCAGGAGACCTTGGTAGGCTCCGCCGGGTTTGCCGCAGGAACGTTGCCTGCCTGGCCGGAGCCGGGGGAGGCGCTGGGTTCGATCTCAGCGCGCGCGAAGGGATGAGGAGCCGTAGGAGCGTCTCCCAAACTCTCCAGGCTCTCACCCGCAGCCGTCATGGTCTTGCCTCCAAGAGCGCCCGTGACGGCCGAGTCCATCATCATCTCGGCGAGAAGGTGGGTGCGCTCGTCCAGGGTCTGAATAGCGTCGCGGATCACTCTGTAGTCGTCACCGCGCATGAGGCGGTCGAGCTCGGTGGCGGCCAGCTCAATGGCCGCGTGAGCATCGGGAGCGAGCTTTTGCCAGACGGGAGAGAGCCGGGCCTTGTGCAGGGCATCCAAGATCGTTCGGCCCTCATTGCAGGCTTCGATGAGCTGACGAGCCCGGATGTCGTCCTCGGCGTGGTCGAACGAGTCCAGAATCATGGTCTCCACCTGCTCGTCGGTGAGCCCATAGGTGGGCTTCACCTCCACCTCAGCCTGCTTGCCGCTGCGCTGCTCCAGAGCGCTGACGTGCAGGATGCCATTGGCGTCGATGAGGAACTTGACCTGAATGCGCGGCATTCCGGCGGCCATGGGCGGAATCCCCTTCAGATCAAAACGGGCCAGCGACCGGCAGTCTTTGGCCAGCTCACGCTCACCCTGCAACACGTGGATGGCGACGTTTGTCTGGCCGTCCACACCGGTGGTGAAGTGCTCTGTAGCCGAAGCCGGGATGGTGCTGTTGCGCTGGATAATCCGCGCCACAACGCCACCCAGAGCCTCAATGCCCAGGGACAAGGGCGTTACGTCAAGCAGCAACAGATCGCTGGTGGCGGGGCTGGAGACGCCGGAGAGGATCTGGGCCTGGACGGCTGCTCCCAGGGCGACCACCTCGTCGGGGTTGAGCTCGGTGTGGAGCTTCTTTCCGCGGCTATCCAGTTCGAACAGCTCCGTGACCAGGGCGCGCACCGCGGGGATGCGCGTCGAGCCGCCCACCATGACCACCTCCTGAATCTCTCCAGGGGTGAGTTTGGCGTCTTTCAGCGCCTGCCGCACAGGGCCCACGGTGCGGCGGAGTATGGGCGCGATGATCTGCTCGAACTGTTCCCGCGTGAGTTCTCTGGCGTAGATCCCGGCCGGCCGCTCCCCCAGCGGCGGCAGAGGAATGGACAGAATGGCGCTGGTCGAAGCGCTCAGCTCAATCTTGGCCTCGATGATCGCCTTGCGGAGCTGCTGGAGGGCCTCGGGGCTGGTCAGGACGCTCTGGTAGACCTCCTCGCCCAGGTCGCCGCGGATGTCTTCGAGAGCCACGGCGGTCAGAAGGTTGTCGATGTCATCCCCACCCAGGTGGGTGTCTCCTCCTGTACTGATCACCTCGAAGATGCCGTCGTGGAGTTTGAGGATGGAGATGTCGAAGGTGCCTCCGCCCAGGTCATAGACGGCGATGATGCCGTCCTTCTGCTTGTCCAGACCGTAGGCGAGAGCGGCCGCGGTCGGTTCGTTCACCAGACGCAGCACCTCCAGGCCAGCGATGCGGCCTGCGTCCTTGGTGGCCTGACGCTGCGCGTCGTTGAAGTAGGCGGGAACGGTGATCACGGCCTTGCGTACCGGAGCGCCGAAGAACCGCTCGGCGTTGCGCTTGAGCTGCAACAGAATGTAAGCGGAGACCTCCGGGGGAGTCAGGGTGAGACCGCCCACGTTCAGCTTGAGGACCTCGCCCGGCTGGAGACCCTCGGCGAGACGGAACGGAAAGTATGCCAGCTCGGGCTGGACGTCGGCCAGATCCCTGCCCATCAGGCGTTTGACCGAGTAAACGGCGTTGGCCGAACGGTGAAGCAGAACATTGCGCGCGGCGTTGCCTACGCAGAAGCCTTCCTTTGTGTCCTGATCAAACGCGACCACCGAGGGAACAATCGGCGTTCCATCTTCGCCGGGGATGACGCTGGGTGTTGCTCCCTGCATGTAGGCGACCAGGGAGTTGGTGGTGCCAAGGTCGATACCGACAACCCGGCCCTCGGCGGTTGCGTCGGCAGGTGCGACGGCGTTCTGGGAGTGTTCGACCACGTGTTCCTCGTCTCTCCGGGGTAGCAGGATGAAGCTTCGTTCAGAGACTATTTTCGTCGATTCCAAGGCGCTTGTGGAGGCCTTTTGCCTTCGGATTCCATGCATCTTCAACGGAATCAATGCATGGAACAGCCTGCGCCGCAGCCTATCTCGCAGAAAAACTGTTCAGACGACTGCCTACGGAGCGTCTGGCGCCAACTTGGAGCGCCAGGCCGAGAGTTCGGTGCCGAGTTCGGTACTCGGTCAGCTCCTCCCGGCGACAAAGGCGGTCGGCCCATCCGGTGGGTCCATCTCCGCCAGCCAGGAAGGCCGCCTGGAGGGTCTCGCGATCATGGCTGGAAGACCAGGCGCGCGCCTTGGCTGTCGGAGTTCCAGAGAGCGCCGATCTCGCGCAGCGGCGCGGTCCTGTAGATGAACTCCATGGGGTTGACGGCGATCCTGGCGAAGAAGCCGCTCAGCGCTGCACCGATCTGTTCCAGCGAAGCGCTGCCGAAGCCGCTCCCCAGCAGCTCCAGGCCGGAGCTGCGCAGAGTGGACGCGGCAAGCTTTAGGGTGGGGCCGGCCATGCTGCCGATCTGCACGTAGCGAATGCGCCGCGCCGCGTGGTCCAGGCCCTTCTGCGCGATGGCGGAGAGCAGTGTCTCGGCGGGTGAGCCCCAGAGGTAGTCGAGGACGATGTCGATGCTCCTTCCATCCAACTCTTCGCGGAGCGCCGCGGCGAGCGGCTCGGGGTGCTGATTCAGGCTGATGGTGGCGTCGGCTCCCAGAGCCTTCAGCATCTCCAGCGCCTGCGGGTTGCGCCCTGCGGCGACGATGGAGCCTGCGCCGCCAGCTTTGGCGATCTGCACGGCGAGCTGGCCGGAGGCGCCCGTAGCGCCCAGGATGAGCACGTTCTCCCCGGGCTGAAACCGGGCGCGCCTCAAGGCCACGGTGGAAGACATGGCGGGGTTGGCGATGGCTGCGGCGGTGGCGTCATCCAGCTCATCCGGCAGAGGCAGGAGCATCGCTGCGGAGGCCAGAGACTGCTCGGCGAAGGTGCCGTAGGGGGAGTGGGTTGCGCCGAAGTAGACGCGGGCGCCGGCTGGGAGCTGGCCGGAGGAAGACCGCAGGCGGCCAACGCCGTCGACGCCGGGGACGAAGGGAAGGACTCCAGTGCTGCCGTAGTGGGAGCCGTTGGCCAGAGAGCGGACGATGCGGTGCAGGGCTGCGGCGGTGACGTCGATCAGCGCCTCGCCGGGCGAGGGAACGGGGTCGGGGAAGGTGGCGTAGGTGGGAGGGGCGTCAAAGGCGTGGACGACGGCTGCATTCATGGGAGGACTCGACTCTGATAAAGGATAGATGCTGCGGAGGTGGATCTGGCTGAAATTGGTGGCCGGAGGTCCTTGCGAAGCGCCTGCAAGCAAACGGCGTGAACCCTGGATGCCGCACTTAGATGCCACACCTGGATGCTACACACGGACACTCGCTACCTGGCCGGGCTGCGGCGTGATGTTTCGGGGCTAGAGGGCATAAC
>DAHWOF010000210.1 GCA_027335345.1 Granulicella sp.
CGCAGCGGATGTTCGGTTTCCATCATCACCTCCTGGAAACAGAACAGCCGACCAACACCAGATGCAGAAGTATCTACCTGTATCCCTCTCGTCAACCCTGACCGATGCGCCTTCGCCTTTTCTTCATGCGATAGCCCTGGGCAGAATGCCGAAGCTTGCTGGGTGTGACGCGGCGGCATGGAACGGTCCCAAAACGAGAACCCAACAGACCCTCCGTTGACCTCTCCGTTGAACGGCTGCGCCTCTCAGTTGACCCGCTGCGCGGAAACCAGCACCGCTCTCTGCGCCGCCAGCAACTCACGAATCCCGGCCTCTGCGACGTCCAGCATCTGGTTGAGCTGGGCCCGCGAGTAGGTTCCCTTCTCCGCCGTCGCCTGGGTCTCCACCAGGCCGCCGCTGGAGGTCATAACGACGTTCATATCCACCTCCGCGCGTGAGTCCTCCTCATAGGCCAGGTCCAGCAGCACCCGTCCATCCACAATGCCCACGCTGGTCGCGGCCACCATCTCCCGCAGCGGCGACTGCTTGAGCGTGCCGGCCTCCACCAGCTTGCCCAGCGCCAGCGCCAGCGCCGTGCAGGCTCCGGTGATCGCCGCAGTCCGTGTGCCTCCGTCGGCCTGCAGCACGTCGCAGTCCAGAATGACAGTCCGCTCGCCGAGCAGCTTCATGTCCACCACGCTGCGCAGGCTGCGCCCGATCAGACGCTGGATCTCATGGGTGCGTCCACCGATCTTGCCCCGCTCCGCCTCTCGCGGGGAACGGGTCAGAGTCGCGCGAGGAAGCATGCCGTACTCCGCGGTCACCCATCCCCGTCCTGAGTTCCGCATCCACCCCGGCACGCCGCTCTCCACCGTCGCGTTGCACAGAACTCTTGTATATCCCACCTCGATCAAGACCGACCCCTCTGCCGTCGCCACAAAGCCCGGCGTCAGCTTCAACTCCCGCGCCTGATACGCCCCGCGTCCGCCGCCGCGGTACAGCTCAACCTCGTCGATCTTGCTCATAGCATTCATTATAGGGATGAGAAATCGGACGGATGTGCGGATGACCAGGGCAGAAGAGCATGGCAAGGGTCTAATATCGTATTCGGGAGTGAAATTCACCTGCTACAGGCAGCTCTGTCCAGACCCCGCTTGAGGTGTGGGCGAGCTTGGCGGTATGCAGTGTCCCGAGTTGGGAATCTGTGGAAAGATTCCTCATCTTGTACACGGATTTGCCGATAGGACCTTAAGGAAGGCGCGTTTCGGGTAACTCGAAGATCCGTTTTGGAACGGATTGAGATGGTTGCCAACATAGCGTAAACAGACATTTCGGAGACCACCATGCAGGCTCGTCCACAGAGCTTTCCAGCCGCACGGGTTCCAGACCAGCCATTGGCGCAAGACCCCTCACCTCAACTATCCTCCGCAGCGGATCCAGAGCTGTCCGGCCTTGCTGAGACCGCAGGACTGGCCCACGACGCCGGCAATCTCCTGGGCGCTCTGCGGCTCTACACCGATCTGCTGAGCGCCCCCGGGGTGCTTTGTCCGCGGCATCAACACTACGTTACTGAGCTGCGGCTGATTGCAGACCGCGCCTCCACGCTGATCCAGCGCCTGCTGGTCAACTTCCAGACCCCACCAAGAGCTGGAGCGGCAGAGCAGGAACGGCCCGAGGGACGGTCTCTTCCTCCGGCGCCGGCTGTTCACGCCGGCGCCCAGCTTATAAAAGCTGCTTCCGTCACCTCCAGCCATGCGATGGCGCTGTTCCATCTCGCTCCGATTCTGGAGCATCTTGCCGCCGGTGTGGCCGAGGTGAGCGTAGTGTGCTCCGATTCGCTTCCGGCGCTGGATCTCTCCACCGAGGTTCTGGAGCGCATCACCGTAAACCTGGTCCGCAATGCTGTCGAAGCCATTCGCAAGCAGAGGGCGACGTCCTCCACAACCGAGCTGAGACCGCTTGGCCAGATTCGCATTCGCCTGGAAGCAGACGCCGACCACGCCAGATTAGCGCTGGAAGACACTGGCCCCGGGATGCGAGAGGAGATGATCGCCGCCTATCTTCGCCCCACCCCATTGCCGTACGGAGCCACCCACGGCCTGGGCCATCGCATCGTTCATCAACTGGTGGCCGAAAGCGGCGGCAAACTCTCCATCCGCGTCCGTCCTGGTTTCGGAACGTTGCTCTGCGTATGCTGGCCGATTCCAAGATCTCCAGCCAAGGCTCAGCCCGGCAAGGCCGAGCGCTCCGCAGCGAAGCTCATCTCCCTCCCATCCAAGTTGACCGCCTGAACCAGGCCAGAAGGAAGCTGCATCTTGTTCCCATCCAAACATCACCCTGGCGATCCCAGTACACACCTTCGCTCCGGCCGGGCACAGTCCTTTGATCCGCGAATGGCGCAAGCCGCCTCGCAAGCCGCGCCGATCCATGTTCCGCCTGCGGGCATCCGGCCGTTGCTGACCCACCCCAACGACGCTCTTCCGCTTCCCCCGCTGCGCGTCCTGGTGGTCGACGACGATGCTCCGGTGCGCAACGCCTGCGCCGAGATCGCCGCCGGCCTGGGCTTTACCACCCAGACGGCAGACTCTGTCTCCTCCGCACGGACGGTCCTGGCCCACTCCTCCATCGACATCCTGCTGCTGGACCTCAAGCTGCCTGGCGGCGGAGGGTTGGCCCTGCTGGAGAACATTCGCGCCGAACATCCGCAGACCATCGTGATCATCATGACCGCCTTCGCCACTGTCAGCTCCGCGGTGGAGTCCCTGCGCAGCGGGGCCGGAGACTATCTCACCAAACCCTTCACCCTGGACGAGCTTTCAGAGACGCTACAGCGTGCAGCGCAGCGCCGCACCTTCGATGTAGAGTCACGTCTGCTCCGCGACCGGCTCCGCTCCGGCGCCGCGTTGGGAAATCTGGTGGGCAACTCCCCACCCATGGAGAAGCTTTATCGCATCCTCTCCAAAGTGGCCGGCACCACCCACCCGGTCTTGATCGTCGGCGAGCCCGGCACGGGGAAGGAGTTGGTCGCTCGCTCCATCCATGCCAACGGCTCCAACGCGGAACTACCCTTCGTCCCGGTGGACTGCGGATCGCTGGCTCCGGGAATGATTGAAGGCGAACTCTTCGGCTACCTCAAGGGAGCCACCCCCACAGCCACCCGCTCCAAGGTTGGACTGTTGGCCGGCGTCGACGGCAGCACGGTCTTTCTGGATGAGGTAGGCGATCTTCCCCTCGATCTACAGGGACGGCTGCTGCGCGCCTTGCAGGAGAAGGAGGTTCGCGCGATCGGGGCGGATCCTTCGACCACTGGGACCGGTTCCACCGCCTGGCCAGGGAGTGGGATGGGGAACGTCAGCTCCGGAGTGGCGCCATTGACGGCGCGCATCCTCGCCTCCAGCAGCCGGGACCTTCCCCACCTGGTGGAGACGGGCCGATTCCGCAAGGATCTTTATTTCCGGTTGAACGTGGTGAACATCCGCGTACCCTCCCTGCGCGAGCGGCGCGGAGACATTCCACTGCTGGCCGCGCACACGCTCGAGCGGATAAAGACGGAGCACGGCGTTCGTTACCACTTTGCCGATGACGCGCTCCGCCTGTTGACCGAGTACGACTGGCCCGGCAACGTCCGGGAGCTGGAACAGGCCATTGAGCGAGCCTGCTCGCTCTCCAGCGGTCCTGTACTGCACCTCGCCGACTTCCCAACTCAGATTGGGGACTTTCATCTCCACGCTCGGCAACAGCGAAAGCAGCCGTCGATCCGAGACGGTGACGACGTCCCCATCTCTGCGGAGCTGCCCGCAGTCCAGCCTATCGCCGAGATGGAAAAGCAGGCCATCCTGAATACCATCAGCCAGCTCAACGGCGACAAATTGATGGCGGCGCGCCTGCTCGGCATCGGCAAGACAACCCTCTACCGCAAGCTCAAGGAGTACGGCCTTGGGGAAGAGTCAGATTGAACCTTGGGCTTCCGCCCGGTGAGTGGACTCGGCGAACCGGACCTGGCGACCTCGTCTCAAGGTTCTGGCGAGTTCCACCCGCGCCGTGGGAGTCCTCCCGATGCGATGATCGAAGAAGAGTCATTCGCTGCCGGAGATAGAAGCAGGAGCTGCCTTGCCCAATGCCGGTTTGACAAGCCGGCGCGATGCTGATCTGGGAGCTTCCGACAAGGGTAGGCTCTCGAATAAGGAGAACACCCGCTCTTCATGCAACCCAACCTGTTGTTGATCGCTCCCGAGACCGTCGCTGTCCCGATCGCCGAGGCTCTGCGCACGGGACTGGGCGCAGAGGTTCAGATCCTCCCCCATCGTCGCTCCGCGTTGACTACGGTCCGGCGCAAGCAGTTTGACCTGATCCTGATCGACGAGGGCATTACGGCCTCCGACGCCGCCACCGTCGAACAGATGTACCAGAACGCCGGCAGCGCCTCGCTGCTGGAGATCAACCTGGCGCTCTCCAGCGCCGAACGTATCGTTCGCCAAGCCCGCTCCGCCCTGACGCGCCGATCGCAGGAGTTCGCCAAGGTCCAGGCAGCGGCCGTCACGCAGCTACGCAGTGAACTGAATGCGACCCTGGCCGGCCTCCTGCTGGAGGCGCAACTGGCGCTGCGCGACGCCACCCCCGCCCAGACCCACCGCCTGCGTAACCTGGTGAAGCTTGCCGGCGACCTGCGCAATCACCTGCGAGTAGAGCAAAAATAGCGGCCAGCCGCCGGGAGCCAGGCCGGGAGGCGGACACGATCACCGCACAAGAGCGCCCAGCGATGCCCCGTGTATGTACAATCGTTCTTATTGGGCGATTCGCAGTTGAAGCCGCTCCATCATCTCGTTGCGCATCGCTCTCTGCCTGCGCACAGCGATACTTTCTGCTGCACTCGGCAGCATGAGGAGAAACATGAAGATCACACCTGGAAAGCTTGCCGGCCTGAAGGCCGTCTCCAACGCACGTAACGTCATTGCCGCCGCCGCCATGGATCAGCGCGGATCTCTGCAGAAGTCCCTGGCCAAGGAACGCGGCTCCGAGGCCACCGGCAAAGACCTGGAGGTTTTCAAGACGCTGGTCACCGATGTGTTGACCCACCACGCCTCCGCCATTCTGCTCGATCCGGAGTATGGTCTCCCTGCCGCGCAGCACCGCAACGGCAAGGGCCTCCTGCTGGCTTATGAGAAGACCGGCTACGATGCCACCACCCCGGGGCGGCTTCCCGACCTGCTGGATGTGTGGAGCGTCCGCCGCCTGGCCGAAGCCGGCGCCGACTGCATCAAGATCCTGCTCTACTACACTCCCTTTGACAAGCCCGCCATCAACGAGATCAAGCACGCCTGGATTGAGCGCATTGGCGACGAGTGCCGCGCCCACGACATCCCCTTCTTCCTGGAGTTCGTCGGCTACGATGCCGATGGCGGCGATGAAAAGTCAGTGGAATATGCAAAGAAGAAGCCGGCGATCGTCGCCGGAGCCATGAAGGAGTTCTCTAAGCCGCGTTACGGCGTCGACGTCCTGAAGGTGGAAGTTCCCATTGTGACGGAGTTCGTCTCTGGAGCCAAAGCCTGCAAGGGCCAGGCCGCCTACAGCCGCGCCGAGGCTCTGGATCACTTCCGTGCGGCAGCCGCAACCACCACCCTGCCCTTCATCTACCTTTCCGCGGGCGTCTCCAATCCGGTCTTTATCGAGACCTTGGAACTGGCCGTCGAATCCGGCGTAGCCTTCAACGGCGTGCTCTGCGGCCGGGCTACCTGGAAGGACGGTATCCCCATCTATGCCAAGCAGGGCGCGGACGCGTTCAGGAAGTGGCTGGAGACCACCGGAGTGGAGAACATCAAGAACGTGAACCGGGCCCTGGAGGGCGCCAGCCCCTGGACGGCCAAGGTGAGCGCCTAGATCCAAGTGGGATCAGCGGCTCGATCGGCTGGGCTCCAGAAGATTCCAACGAGAGACCACAACAATAGACCACAACAGGGGCGAGTACACTGAGCGCAGCATGCGCCGTCTACTCGCCCTTGTCCTTTTTCCTTCGTTGTTGGCCTCCCGTGCACTCACACAATCCCCCGCCCCCATGCGGTTGGACGAAGATGCCGCTCAGTTACGCTACCAAGATCTCGCGGCAGATTTGCTCCAAACCCCTCCCGGCGAGGTCCACGATCTCTTTGCCGGCGTGCTGGCCGACCGCACCAGCCGCTTTGACGACGCGATTCGGCTGCTCAGCCCGCTGCTCTCCGACACGAGCCTCTCGGCCTCCCGGCGGGCGCTGGTGCTGGGCTCGCTGGCCGATGTGAACGTGAAGCTCTTCCGCTACGCCGCGGCCAGCGAGCTGTACACCCGCCTGCTGAGCACAGCCGCCGCTGGCCTGCCGCCGGAGCTGCTGAAAGATGACCAGGACGATAGCGCCACGCTGAAGCTTCTGGTGAACGCACCTGCCCAGACCATCGGCTTCGACGGCTCAGCCTCTGGAAAGCCGGCAGTTGACCTCCGCACCTACTCCGACCCGCTGCATGACATCACGGTCGAACTCGCCGTGCATGGTGTAAAAGCTCCTTGGATTCTGGACACCGGCGCCAACTTTTCGACGATTTCAGCCTCCTTTGCGCGCCAGCTCGGCCTCACTCCGAGCCGCGGCGCCGCCCAAACCGAGGGAGCCACGGGGGCGGAGAATCCCCTTCACACGGCGATCATCGATACCCTTCCGATCGGCCATGCCACACTGCACCATGTGGTAGTCCTAATCCTTCCCGACGCCAACCTGACCTTCGGGACCGGGAGAAAGAAGCACTATCAGATCCCCGCCATCCTGGGTTATCCGGTCTTCCAGTCCCTGGGCGACATTCGCTTCAGCCGTCGCCGCTTCCAGGCCGGCAGCCTGCTGCCCTCCACGGACAAGGTTTCTCGCCACCGGAGCCGCTCTTCTCCCATCTACATGGAGAAGCTCAACGTGCTGTTCTCCTGCCGCATCCACGGGCTGGCCCGCAGCTTCCTCTTCGACTCCGGCGCCAACTCCTCCACGTTCTATTTCTCCTACTACCGTGACTTCCGCGCGGACTTCCTCCACCCCACGCAAGCCACCAGCCGCAGCGCCGGCGCCGGAGGCGAGGCTACCCAGAAGGTCTATCTGTTGGACGACGCGGAGCTGAAGCTGGCCGGCCACGATGTGGATCTGCAGCGTGTTCCAGTCTTCAAAACCGAGCAGCACAACCTGGACGATGAGTTTGAAGGCAGCCTGGGCCGCGACATGATCTCCAACGTCGGCAGCCTCACCCTGGATCTGACGCACGACCGCGTCTACACTGGCAAGATACGCAAGTAAGCCGCGCCCAAATCCTGAGGACGGAGGAGCAGATGCTTTTGGTTTACGGCGACGAGAGTATGGATGGCGGGCAACAACGGGTCTGTGCTGTTGCCGGCGTCATTGGCTCTGAAGAGGAATGGATACGTGTTGAATCTTTGTGGGCGGACAGAACCGATGGCGAACCTTTTCACGCAAAGGAGTGCGAGGCGGATCGAGGGGTCTACGATCGCCGGCCGCACGCGGAAAACCTGGAGCTCTACAAGGATCTGACCACCATTCTGGCGGAAAGTTCACTGTCGGGTTTTGCGGCCGTCAGCGATCTGCAAGCGGAACGGCGCTACCACCCCACTCTCCCGATGCTGTACCTTCGGGAGTTCTCATTGCTTATAGATGCCATGCAATTCTTTGCCGGCGAGCGTAGGGAGGTAGCGAAGCTCTGTTTTGACAGTCGTCTCGAAACGAACTTCAACGCCACAAAAATGTACGCTCAGGCTCTAGAGTATCTCGACTGGAAAGAGCGTTTGCATGCTGAGCTATCCTTTGACTCCTCCTCGTCCAGCAGACGCTTGCAGGTCGCTGATCTTTTTGCTCATGAGGCGATGAAATTCGTCGACAACGAGCTTTTGCAGGAGAAACGGCCCACACGTAAGTCATGGCTGGCCTTGGAAAAAACGGGGCGATTCGAGGTTCGAGGGTTTCTCGAGCCGTTTTTTGCAGAAGAAAAAGCCTGTTGGAACAACATTAACCAGAATGGCGCCCGCTTCGCCGAATACCTGGAGTGGCTTGCACAGGAGAATCGCCAACACAATCTGAGCAACACGATCGAGTTTGTGGGCAAGAGATCTCTGACGGAAGTTCCTCATTGAAAAGCCTAGTCCTTGATCCACTCACTTCGAACGCGTACGCTGATGTGCAGGAGTCGCCCTTGGGGTGATTGCTGCATGAACTTTGAGGAACGGGTCGCCGAGCTCGCTATCAGAGCATCTTTGCTGTTGCAAAGCAGCGGTTCTCGGCGGGTTGAAGTGGCTCAGGATCGTTCTTCAACGATCCGCCGCTTTCCAGCACGGAGAGCGGAAGGGCTGGGAGCACTTCCAGAGCCTAGCGTTGTCGGGTCATAGACCTGCCCGGCCCGATGGGTGATCAGCGGCTGATGGCGCTCGCCGGCTTGTGCAGGAGAGTGGAGAGGGCTGAGTGAATTCGATGAAGGCAATGGTTCTTGCCGAGTATAAACGTCTCGAGTTGGTGGACTTGCCGCGGCCCTCGCCGGGCAGCGGCGAGGTGCTGGTTCAGGTGGCCGCCTGCGGTATCTGCGGTAGCGATGTTCATGGGTACGACGGTTCGTCCGGCCGCCGCATTCCTCCCATCGTCATGGGGCATGAGGCCGCAGGGGTGGTTGCCGAAGTGGGAGCCGGCGTCCGCTCCTTCCGGCCCGGCGATCGGGTGACCTTTGACTCCACGGTCTCCTGCGGAGAGTGTGCGTTCTGCCGCCGCGGCGAGGTGAATCTTTG
>DAHWOF010000084.1 GCA_027335345.1 Granulicella sp.
GCGCCGGTATACCTTGTAGCCCGGCCAGCTCAGAATACGCGTCCAGTCGTTGTCTGCCATAGCCCCGAGAATAGCGAAAATACCCACCCTCACGAAACCTAGCAAAAACAGCCCTCTTTACACTTTCCTGCGCAGAGCCGATCTTCCTTCGCGGCGATGTCAGCCCGGCGAAGGAGATAGTAACGCGTACTTACTCGGAGGAACAGGTTTTGGCTAGCTACCGGCTGCCGGCGGAGGATCGGCCCTACTTTACGCCGGGGTTTCCGCTCTGGCTGCCGTTGGAGCACGCCTCGCGCATCTCTTCTCTGCGTGGACCGGCGACGGCAGAGTTCAGCCGCGGCGATCGACGCAATCCGATTGTGTCTGACACGGGAGAGCTAGCCTGGAACCTTTCCAGCCAGGGTGAGGGGGCTGTAACAATCGACTCGCCGCGGAGCCAGGGGCTGATCGGCTTTGGATCTGCGGAGACCCGCCGGCCGGAGAATATGACGGCGAAGCTGAGCAACGCCTTCTCTGCGATTCTGCTGACTTCCCTGGACGGGAAGCCGATCGCAGAGAGCGAACGGATACTGTTGACGACCGGTGCGCGCGTGGCCAATACCGGAATGGAGTGGAACGGCGGGCACACCGAGCTGGCGAAGTGGGGTGGGCCGCCGACTCTGATCGAGCCGGTAACGGGAGAGATTGATCTACACGGGCTGGAAGGAGCCACTGCAGTCCTGGTTCAGCCATTGAATGGCGATGGGTTGCCGCTGGGAAGGAGGCTGGCGGCCATGCGAGACGGTGGGGTGTGGAAGCTTACGGTAGGCGAGCCTGCAACGCCGTGGTACGCAATCACGGTTCGGCGGTAGGGCGGTTCTACAATTCCAATGGGCCACGGAGGGCAGAGGACACATGCCGGGTAGATACATGCAGCGAAGAGCTGATCTGCCAAGGCCGCTCCGAAACAGGGCTGTGAGGGTGCTCGCCTGCCTGGTATTGGCCGCACTGCTGTGCGTGAGTGCCGCAGCATCAGCCTGGAACGGTTATACGCGCAAGCTGTGGCAGGTCTACGATGGGCTGCCGGAACAGACGGTCCAGGCCTTCGCGCAGACTTCGGATCATTATCTGTGGATCGGGACTACAGGAGGATTGCTGCGCTTTGATGGCGCACGGTTTGAAGTATTTGATCGCGCCAATACTCCGCAGTTGAAGGAAAACGGAATCTTCACATTGCTGGTCTCGCGCGATGGGAGCCTGTGGATTGGCACCGAGGGCGGAGGTTTGGTGCGCTATCGGCAAGGGAAGTTCCGCGCCTTTGGAGCGAGCGATGGTCTGAGCGATCGATTTGTCCGCGCCTTGTTTGAAGACCCGGACGGTACCCTCTGGGTAGGCACGGATAATGGATTGCTGCGCTATGCGCATGGCCGTCTCGCGAGAGTGGATGGCAAAGGGGACGTTCCGGCGGTTGCCGTCCATGCCATAGCCATGGATCGCCAGGGAGGGTTGTGGGTTGGCGGATCCAAACTGCTGCGGATCTACGACGGCCACGTGCAGACGTACGCGCTGCCCGGGGGTGGAAGTCTGAACCGGGTGAAGTCGATTCTGCAGACGAGCGACGGCACGATCTGGGTGGGTACGGTATCCGGGTTGAGGCGGCTGCGGCCTGGAGCCCGACAGTTCAAACGTGTGCATGGCATCAGCCAGACCGTGCGAGTGCTGCGGCAGACTGCGGATGGAACCCTGTGGATCGGCACAATTGGCCAGGGTATTCTGCGGCTACGGAATGGGAAGTTCACCTCCATGGCCGCGCCAGACTGGTTGCCAAGCAATACCGTGCTGAACATCTTCCGGGACGACGAGAAGAATCTTTGGATCGGCACCCAGGCGGGGATGCTGCGTTTGACACGAACGCCGGTCAGGATCATTCCTCTGCCTCAAGCCGCCGATTCAGACTTTGGCACCGTCTATCAGGACTCTGACGGAGTTCTTTGGGTCGTCTCCACCCATGTGTTTCAAGTGATCCGTGGCGTAGCCCGCCGTTGGAGCTACCCAGGCTTGGAGCCGCTGCACGCACGCAACATCTTTCGCGACCGGTCGGGAGATCTTTGGATCGGCACTGACGGCGATGGTCTGATTCGTATTCGGCAAGGGAAGATTCTTCGCCTGACCACCAGGGATGGTCTGGTGAACAACTTTATCCGGGCGATGGTGCAGAGCCGCGACGGCAGCATGTGGTTTGCAACCGACGAAGGTGTGAGCCACTGGACGGCGCACGGCTTTGTCAATTACCGCATGAGCAATGGTCTGTCGTACTTCAGCACGGAGGCACTCATCCAGGATCACCGCGGTGACATCTGGATCGGCACCGATCGCGGGCTGAATCTTCTGCACCACGGAGCCTTTGTGCGGAATGGAGCCACGGAGGCGTTGGCGGAAGACAAAGTCTGGTCCATCCACGAGGACTTTGACGGAGGTCTGTGGATTGGCACCCGCGACGATGGGCTGTACCGTTGGAAGAACAACCGCCTGACGCATTACACCACAGCCCAGGGTTTGGCGAGCAATAGCATCTATGAGATCGTCGAAGACCGGAAGGGTGGGATGTGGCTGAGTGGACCCAACGGCATCTCGCTGCTGCTCCGGCGCGAGCTGGACCAACTGGCAGAGGACCCGTCAACAGAGCTGTCGCTGACCTTCTATGGGGTCTCGGACCAGATGGAGACGACCCAGATCTACGGGGGCAGGCAGCCGTCCGGATGCCGGGACGAGGCGGACGGCGTGTGGTTTGCCAGCAGTAAGGGGCCAATCCATATCTCCAATGATGCCGACCAATCCTTGCCGTCTTCTTCGATCGTGATCGACGATGTGACGGTGGATGGCAGGGACCTGGATCTGGGGAAGAAGATTGTGCTGGGTCCTGGAGCGGCGAGAGTGGAGATATCTTGGGCGCCGATCTTGTTGCGCTCGCAGGCTGGAATGCGATTCCGCTTTGAGATGCAAGGCTTTGACAAGCAATGGAGCGCAGCCTCGCCACTTCGCACCGCGTCATGGACCAACTTGCCTCCGGGTCGTTATACCTTTCGCGTGCAAGCCTTTGAGATCAACCATCCGCAGGCGATCCGAGAGGCATTCTTGCCGATCGTGCAGGAGCCCAGCTTCTGGCGGACACCGTGGTTTGCCGTCTGCTGCCTTCTCCTATTGGGCAGCATCATTCTGGCGGCCTACCGATTCCGGCTCTGGCAGATGCGGATGCGCTTTGAGGCGGTACTGGATGAGCGCGGAAGGCTGGCCCGTGAGATGCACGATACGGTGATCCAGGGATGCGCCGGCATCTCGGCGCTGCTGGAGGCCCTTGCCAGCCTGGGTGAGGGCACAACCTCGCTGCCCCAGGACCTGCTGGAACATGCGCGCCGGCAGGTGCGAACTACCATTGACGAGGCCCGGCGCGCCATCTGGAACCTCCGCCAGGGGCAGCCCTCTGAGAGGATGCTGGCGCAGTTGCTGGAGGGCATGGCCAAGCAGATCAGCGGAGATTCGGGAGTGACGGTGGAGTGCAAGATGACCGGCAAGCCCTTCACCCTGACCCAGTTTGCCACGCATGAACTGATGATGTTGGCTCGCGAAGCCGTTTATAACGCGATGCTGCATGGGGAGGCGAAGCGGATTGACTTGAAGATCAACTTTGGTCGCGACGAGTTGATGCTTGAAGTCTGTGACGACGGTGTAGGGTTCGACCCGAAGTCCGTGTCGACCGCTGAAGATCGGCACTACGGATTGGTTGGAATGAGGGAGCGCGTTCAGGCCGTGGGCGGCGACTTCGAACTGGACAGCGCGCCAGGTCACGGAACAAGACTGAGGGTGCGAACGCCGCGCAGGATCTCGGGCGCGCGGAGAGTGATGGCGGAGATATGAGCGAGGGTGTTCTGAACAAGATCCGAGTGCTGGTGGTGGACGATCACCCCATCGTCCGGGTAGGGATCGCGGCGATCATCGACGCGAAACCGGACATGATGACGGTCGCGCAGACCGGCGACGCTGAGGAGGCAATCCGGCTCTTCGAGCAGCATCTGCCGGACATCACCCTGATGGACTTGCGTCTCCCCAGGATGAGCGGAGTTGACGCCATTCGCGCCATTCGCGCCCGTCACCCGAAGGCCTGTTTTGTGGTGCTGACAACCTACGAGGGGGACGAGGATATCTATCAGGCGATTGAAGCCGGGGCCCGCGCGTACGTCATCAAAGGAATGCCGCACGAGGCTCTTACCGATGCGTTGCGGCGGGTGCATGCAGGTGGGCGATTCCTTCCGCCGCCGATTTCTCGCGCGCTGGCCTCGCGCACTCCGGATTCAGACCTGACCTTGCGCGAACGTGAGGTGCTCTCGCTGCTGGTGCAGGGTAGGACAAATCGGGAGATCGCTGAGGAACTCGGAATCACCGTGGCAACGGTGAAATGTCACGTCAGCGTGATCCTGATGCGCTTGCAGGCAACGGACCGCACGCAGGCGGTGGTGACAGCATTGCAGCGCGGGCTTGCCCACCTGTGAGGAAAAGCTCCGTCGAAGGAAGTCTTTCGCCAGATTCTGCTTCCCGGGCGCCTTCACTGGCGGGATGGCTATGCCCGGGCAACGCGGGACTTGGCAGGTCTTTTTGACTCCTGTCTCGCCCCAAAAAGCTTTGCAACTCAATTTGGCTCCTCCCACAGGACAGAGAAGCGCAGACTCGGCTTGCAACAGTAAATGCACAGCCGCATATTTTGCCGCGGCTTCAAGAACTGGTTCGTGCCAACGAAGCTGGCTTGCTGGCTGGCAGGACCGATCGACGCCGAGGAGGAGGAGGATCGATGCGGCCAAGGTTGAGTTTTCCACAGCCTCGACGATTGCGAACAAGTTTTCCACAGAGAATCCGGAAACGGTTTGAACCAATGGGAGGAGTTCTACGTCAACCGTGCAGGCTTATTGCTCAAACTGGGAGGAATTTCTCTTTTGAAACTGCTCATTCGGAAAGCATCCTTGCTGGTATTCATCTCCATGTTGAGCGCAGGGGGCGCCCACGCTCAGACGCTCGATTCTCCGCAACAAAACGCGAGTTCTGCGGCGAAGATGGCGCAGACAACGGAGATTCCGCCCAAGACGTGGGTCGACAAGGACACCGGACATCGCATCTTCCGGTTGAGCGATGAACCGGGCTCCGGGGCGAACTATTTCAACGTGAACCCCTTCAGCCCGGATGGGAAGCTGATGGAGTACATGGCTCCGGATGGGATCCATGTCTTGAATCTGACGACGCGGAAGACCCGTCTGCTGGTTCCGAACCCACCGTTGCCCGCCGGGGAACGAGGCGACCGGATGGCGCGCTTCCGGTTTGGGGTGCATCCGATCGTGGTGGGGCACAAGACTCCCAGCGTATTTTTTACCAAATACGATGTTGCCGCCAAGGTGAATGTTCTCTACAAGGCGGATATGTACAGCGGCAAGGTGACCCGGTTGCTCACGCTGGCGCCGGGCGAGAGTGTGATCACGGTCAACGCGGATGAAACGCTGGGCACCGGAACGATGGAGGTGGGAAAGCAACCTGCGGGAGGGTTCGGATTCGGCCCCGGAGCGCGGCGTCCGCAACAAGGCAGAGGCATCACCGCGCGCCAGGCCAAAGGCGAGATGATGGAGCGCCGTCTGGCGGCGCGCATTCCTCTGATTCTGTATACGGTGGATCTGCGCCCCGGCCCGGACAACGGCAAGAAGACGACTCTGCTTCACTCCACCGACTGGATCAATCACCTGCTGTTCTCTCCTACCGACCCGCATCTCCTGATGTACTGCCATGAAGGGATGTGGCAAAAGGTGGACCGCATCTGGACGATTCATACCGACGGAACGCACAACATGTTGATGCACAAGCGAACCATGGCCATGGAGATCGCTGGACATGAGTTCTGGGGCCCCGACGGAGAGACGCTCTGGTATGACTGGCAGTATCCAAGAAGTCAGGTATTTTATCTGGCGGGGTATGACCTGGCGACGGGCGAGCGCGTGGCCTATCACATGACGCGCGACGACTGGTCGATCCATTTCAACGCAACGACGGATCGAAGCTTCTTCGTGGGCGATGGCGGCGATCCTGGACAGGTGGCGCACGCCCGAAACGGCGAGTGGATCGAACTCTTCCACGCGCATATGATTCCGCTCGACGGTGCGATCAACTCGAAAGACTTTTGGCAGCCAGGCGTCTTCGATGCCGAGCACCTGGTGAACATGGCTCACCACAACTATCGTCTGGAGCCGAATGTGCACATCACGCCGGATGAGAAGATGGTGATCTTCACGAGCAATATGTTTGGGCCCAGCTACGTCTTTGGCGTCGAGGTAGCCAAGGCGAAGGATGCGAGCAGCGCCGATCTGCAGTCAACCCCGGAGTTGGCTAGTCGGTACAACCCCGTCAACCCCACACCGACCAACGTCTACTCCCCGGCGGACGAACATCGCAGGTACTGAGCGAACTGGAATTGGAAGCCTGATCGTAGTTTGGGAAGAACCAGGGGAGCAGCGATGGACGGAGGCTATCTGGAGAGCGGTTGGCCGTCAAAGATGTTTTCAAGGCCAACCGCGTCAGGCCCCGGGCCAGCGCAGGGGATTGGCGGCGAACACAGGGACTCTGAAGCGGGCCAGGAGGATCGCTGGACTTCGGTTGGCGACTGGCTCGCCGCTGAAGTGAGAGGTCTTTGCGGCCATTTGCCGAGAAGGCGCGAAGGATGGAAGATCAGGCGGAAGCCTTCTTTTCACCTGAGTCCCAGGTCTTGTCGGTGGCGTGGCATAGAGGTTCCAGCGGGCAATCCAGACAGCGGGGCTTGCGTGCAACACAGATCTGCCGGCCATGGTGGATCAGTTCATGGCTGAACTGAATCCAGTGGTTTTTGGGGATCACCTTCTCTAGGTCTCGCTCCACTTTTATCGGATCTGTCTGCTGCGTCAGGTCCAGACGGCGCGCCAGGCGCCCGACATGAGTATCCACGACGATACCAGAGGCGATCCCAAACCAGCTTCCGAGCACGACATTGGCTGTCTTGCGGGCCACGCCCGGAAGCTTGGTCAACTCGTCGATCGTCTGTGGAACCTTCCCGCCAAATTTCTCCTCCAGAACTCGGGCAGCGCCTTGAATGTTCTTCGCTTTGGCGCGATAGAAACCGGTGGCGTGGATGATTCGCTCCAACTCCGGCAGCGGCGCTGCTGCCAGCTTCGCTGGGGTGGGGTACATCTGGAAGAGTTCCGGTGTTACCTTGTTCACGCCAACATCGGTAGTTTGCGCGGAGAGAATGGTGGCGATGGTCAACTCGAAGGCGTTGCGGTGGCGAAGCGCGCAGACGGCGTTCGGATAAGTTTTGGCCAACGTTTCCAGAATGGAGGCGATCCGCTCAGACGCTCTCCTGCCCGGTTTAGCTCGCACGGCCTTGGCTGGCCGCGCACGCTTGCGGACGGCCTTTGCCGGCTGGTTGGATCCCGCGGTTTTGCGGTCTGTTGCCACGCGATGATCATCCCTGGGGAGTGATGACTTCAGCCCAGACGGTCCAGCATCTCCATCGGCTTCATTCGCACACAACTGAAGAGGGGAAAATCCTTGAGGGTGTACATGCTTACCTCGGTCTCGCGCAACTGCTGGACCAGATCCAGGAAGTCCTCCGGGAAGTTGGTCTCAAAGGCCACGACGAACTCCTGGTCGTCCAGACCGAACGAGTAGGTGGTATTCAGCTTCACGCGGGGGTAGAGGAGCCCGATGCGGATGTGCTCGTCCATAAGGCGTTTGCGTTCGGTAGCCGGAAGCAGATACCAGGGCCGGGTCTTCCAGAATGGGTAGATGAAGTTGTACTTCTGCCCACCGGGACGAATAGCTCCGCGTCCTTCGCCCTCGCTCTCGTCTTCGCGATCGATGGTGTACTGGGAGCGCTTGGTCATGGCGAGGAAGTTGTGCGGGGTGGTGAGATATCCCCCCAGCGGGGTCGCAATCAACTCAGATCGCATGCGGTTCATCTGGTCCACCGCATAGCCGATGCTCCAGATGCACATATCCACGTCACCGCGGATACCAAGGGTGGAGTAGGTCAGGGAGAGGAACTCGCCTGGTTTGTTCCAGCGCGCGAGGACATCGGCAAAGGCTTGCTTGTGCGCGGCCTTCTCCTCGGCTGGCAGACGGCGCCACTCCGGCATGACCTTATAAAAGCTGAAGCAGACGATCTGGCGCTTGACGGGCGGGCCACCGTGGGTGGTGGAAGCTCCGGAAGGGTTGCTCTGGGGGCGCGCGGGCGCTACAGCGGTCGCAGTCGGGAGGGAGGTCGCAGCATCATACATACTTGCATTTTAACAAATTCGATGGTTCCCAAACGGATTGTTGCCGATATCGCACGGTGTTGCATATAGTTTGTTGCGAGAGTCTCTCCGTTTGCAAAGGGGTAGCTTCGATGGAATCCGCATCCGTGCGTTTCGATCAAAAGATCCAGGAACTGACGGACTGGCGTGGGAAGACGCTGGCGAAGCTGCGCCAGATCATCCACCAGGCGGACCCTGCGATGGTGGAAGAGTGGAAGTGGGTGAGCGCCAATCGGCCCGGTACACTGGTGTTTTCGCACGCCGGGATCGTTTGCACGGCGGAGGTCTACAAGGGTGTTGTGAAGACGACCTTCGCCTACGGAGCTGCGCTACTGGATCCTGCGGGCTTGTTCAACGCCAGTGTGGAGGGTAATGTCCGCCGCGCCATCGACTTCCATGAGGGCGACAGGATCAATGAAGCAGCCTTGAAGAAACTTATCCGGGCGGCTGTAGCGCTGAACCTGGTCAAAGCTGAGGACAAGGCCAGAGCAAGATCCAAGCCCGAGGTAGGAGCGAAGCCCAGAGCAACCGCCAAGCCGAAGGCGAGGGACAGGAAGCAGGGTTCATAGCATTCGGGCGCACGTCAGATTTGTGAAAAGGAGTCATGCGGCGGCCTTCATCCGATCTGAGCGGCGTTCGCAAAAATCTTCGAAGCGAGCGCTGAGCTTGGCGCAGCACAGGGCGGTGATGGCGTTGGCGCCGTTGGCAGTCCAGTGCATGCCGGCGCGTTTCAGACGCGTGCCGATCACCACCTTACATCCTGCCTCCACCACGCCGGTTGAGGTGCATAAGCCTTGGGTGCGAAATTGCGGATAGCGCATGCGGTGGCGATTGTTCCAGATGTAGTGGATACATTCCCGCGCCTGCTCGTACTCGGCCGCATAGGGACGCAGCGCCTGCACCAGGGCTTCGAGGCGGCCC
>DAHWOF010000106.1 GCA_027335345.1 Granulicella sp.
CCCGCGGCAATGCGCAACTGCGCCTTCACCAGATCCAGGCCGGTCACCATCTCGGTGACGCAGTGCTCTACCTGAATGCGCGTATTCATCTCGATGAAGTAGATGGAGCCATCCTCGTCCATCAGAAACTCAATGGTGCCAGCGTTCCAGTAGCCGATATCCTTCATCGAACGCTTGATCAGGTCATTCATCTTCTCCCGCTGCTTCTGCGTCACCTGCAGACTGGGCGCCTCTTCGATCAGTTTCTGATGGCGTCGCTGAATTGAGCACTCGCGCTCGCCCAGGCTCATCACATTGCCATGCTCATCCGCCAACACCTGGAACTCGATATGCCGTGGGCGCTCGATAAACTTCTCCATGTACAGCGCCCCATTCGAGAAGGCGTTCAGCGCCTCATGCGATGCCTGCTGAAACAGCGACGGCAGATCCTCCTTGCTGCGGCAGATTCGCATCCCCCGGCCTCCGCCGCCCGCCACAGCCTTCAACATCACCGGATAGCCGACCGTCTCGGCCCACTCCAGCGCCGCCTCGACGCTCTGAATCGCCCCTTCACTGCCGGGTAGAATCGGCACCTTGGCCTTCTTCATCGTCTGCCGCGCAGTGGCCTTCTCTCCCATCAGACGAATCACCTCCGGCCGCGGACCGATAAACTTGATGTTCGACGCCCGGCAAACCTCGGAGAAGTTCGCATTCTCGCTCAGCATCCCATACCCCGGATGAATCGCCTCCGCGCCCACGATCTCCGCCGCCGCGATCACCGCCGGAACATTCAGGTAACTGTCTTTGGAGGGCGGAGGCCCAATGCACACCGCCTCGTCAGCAAACCGCACGTGCAGGCTATGGCGGTCGGCCTCCGAGTAGACAGCGACTGTGCGGATTCCCATCTCCTTGCACGCGCTGATCACGCGCAACGCAATCTCACCCCGGTTGGCAATCAATACCTTACGAAACATACTTCAACCTTATCCTTGGAAGTTTCCGTGCTGTTGGCCAGCGGCATCTGGCCCCGTGGAGTCCGCCCTTGCACGCAAGGTGATCGCCGGCGTCAGATGCAGACCCTACTTGATCGCAAACAGCGGCTGTCCGTACTCCACTGGTTGCCCACGCTTCACAAAGACATGCGCAATCGTACCGGCGGCGTCGCTCTCGATCTCGTTCATCAGCTTCATCGCCTCTACGATGCAGAGCACCTTGCCAACCGTAACAGTATCGCCCACCTGCACGAAAGGCTGCGCATCCGGCGATGGAGTGTCATAGAACGTGCCTACGATCGGCGATTTGACGATGTGCGCCCCAGCCCATGGATCGGCCTCAGCCGGCGCCGGAGCCGCTGCCGCTGGAGCCGCCGCGGCAACGATACTCACCGTCTCGGAAGCAACCCCTGGAACCGCCCCAGGAGCAGCATTGCCTCTGAGCGCGCTCAGCAGCGCCGCCATCTGCAACGCATCCACCCCGGTAGACGGCGCAGCCCCCCCGCCCACTGCAGGCGACGCACCGGCGGGCGTCTCGCCCGCAAAACGAAGCCCCACCTTGAGATCTGGGCGTTCCATCTCAAACTCTGCGATCCCATTGGCCTTGAGGAACTCAACCAGCTCCTTCAACTCCCGCAAATCATTGCTTCCTGTTCCTGCCATGCCTTCCTGTACCTCGACTTTCATCTTCCTGTTCTACCACCCCAACCAGATGCCAAGGCCTGCCGGGCGGCCTTGAGACGGCTCTCCACTCGACACCTCAATGGCGCGGGCGCCTTTCAAGTCCACCCTTCGAGGGTCAAAGTTCAATCCAATCCTTGGGACTGGCATCGGTCAGCACCTCGCACCCGCTGCGCGTCACCAGCAACATGTCCTCGATCCGAACCCCGAATCCGTCTTCCCCCGCAGCATCTCCATTACTGCGAAGACACCTCTGCCGCGACCTTCCGCGCTCCGGCACCGCGCTGGCCGGCCTTCCGGCCAGATAGGCCCCCGGCTCGATCGTGATCACCATTCCCGCTTCCAACATCTGTTCCTGTCCAGCAGCAATCCTCGGTCCCTCATGAATCTCCAGGCCTACTCCGTGGCCTGTTGAGTGCGCAAACTCCTTCTCCAGTCCCACTCGGCGCAGGACCGAGCGCGCCGCTTCATCCACATCCGCACAGCGAACCCCAGCCCTTACCGCCGCGATCGCGACTTGTTGGGCTTCCAGCACGGAATGATACACCTCCCACTCCCTTTCCGTAGCCCGTCCCAGATGCACCGTTCGGGTCATATCCGAGCAGTAGCCATCCACCACAACCCCAAAGTCCAAGGTCACGAAACCCCGCTCCGGCAATCTGGCTGAAGTGGCTCGCCCGTGAGGCAGCGCCGATCTCTCCCCGCTGGCCACGATCGTCTCGAAGCTCATCGCCTCGGCGCCCGCCAGACGAGCCATGAACTCAAGCTGCGCCGCCACCTGGGTTTCCGTTGCAGATCGCGTCACATACTCCAGCACTGAGGCAAACAGCCCACACCCCACCGCGCAGGCTCGCCGCAGGCGCGCTACCTCCTCGTCATCTTTGATCTGACGAAGCCCCGCCACCGGGCCGTCCATGGGCACAAAAAAGCCTCTCCGCAGCCGCCCTGGCACAGCCTTCTTCATCCTCTCCAGTGATTCCACCGTAGTCCGGCCAGGGTCATAGGCGCAGGGTCTTCCCCCTAGGGATGCCAGCCACTCCACCGCCTGCATCTCAGGCGGCCGCTTATCGATCACCACGCGCAGCCCCGCCGCTTCAGCTCTTGCCTGCTCCGCGTAGCGCCCGTCCGTAAACAGCGTGGCCCGTCCCCCCAGCAGCGCGATGGCGCCGCTGGAACCAGTAAAACCACTCAGATAGCGCACATCCGGACCATGCGTCACCAGCAGCGCCAAGGCGCCAGCCTCCTCGACCGCCCGCATCGCCCGACTTCGCCGCAATCTTTCGCGCATCCCACCATTCTAGAGCAGCTTCCGCCAACGAAGACCCTGCCTTTTGAATCCCTGGTGACCTTCTGGTTTACCCCCGCATACCCCGGGATGAGCATCTAATTGAAATATGCAAACTGGGTCCTCTCCCTGCGTCCTGACAGAACTGCCACCCACTTCGGTTCATCCACCTCATTCCTTCACTCGCCGCCAATTTCTGGGATCTGGTCTGGCCGTCGCTGGGCTCGGCTTGGCTGGCTATTCTGGAATCTACGCTCGCCATGAGTTCGAGGTAACCCATCGAACCATTCCCATTCGCAACCTTCCCGACAGTTTCCAGAACTTCCATATCGTCCAGATAAGCGACATCCACCTGGAGGAGTACACCGAGCCCTATTTTCTGGAGGATATCGTCCGCAAGATCAACGGCTTGTCTCCAGAACTGGTCTTGATCACAGGCGACTACGTCAGCAATGGTCCACTCCCCGTCACCGTCTCCTGGCGTGCCGCCGGGGTGGCTGCCGAGATTCTGTCGACGCTCCAGGCGCCGCAACGCTTCGGCATCCTTGGCAACCACGACGTCGCGGTCGGGGCCGACCAGGTTATCGACCCCCTTCAGGCCCACGGCACCCCCGTTCTGGTCGATCGCCATGTGCCGATTGAACGCGGGAGCGACCGCTTATGGCTCTGCGGCTGCAGCGACGCCGCCACCCAGGCTCCCGACTTGAACGCCGCCATTCCGGCCAAACCCCAAGCGCCGGTGCTCTTCATGTGTCACGAGCCGGATTACGTAGAAAAAGTGGTTCTGCACCCTAGATTTCCGCTCATTGATCTCATGCTCTCCGGCCACTCCCATGGCGGCCAGATTCGCCTTCCTTTCGTCGGCCCCCTCATCCTGCCGCCGATGGGAGAAAAATATGTCGAGGGCTCGTATCAACTGCAACAGATGCAGCTTTACGTCAATCGCGGCCTCGGCACGGTTGGTCTGCCCTTCCGCTTTAACTGCCCACCCGAGATCACCCATCTCACCCTCATCCGCGCCTGAAGCGGTTTCAGGATTGCTGTACTTCAAAGGCCCTCATCCTCTGGCCTCTACCCGAAAGACGCGGAGCAGCGACCGTAAGGGAGGACCGGTTCGGCGCACGCAAATCAAGTACATCCATCCTGGGACCACCCCAATAGAGCGGCTCGCGCCACTGACTCCATGCGCATCGCCACGCCATGCGAGGAATCTCTTCTCTGGACGGAAAGGAGCCTGAGAGCAGAGCTACGCCCATCCACCCGAAGCCCACTCAGACTGGAAGTTCAACGCGCCAGCAGGCTAAAGGTCTGCTTCAACGCGCGCTGGCCACCGGCTTCTTCTTTCCCGGCTCGACCGGACCCTTGGGCGCTACCCCACTTTGGACGTCCATCCAGTGATCCAGTACGCTCTTGCGAAACCGCCATCGATTCCCCAGCTTGAATGCTGGTACGAACCCCTCCGATGCGTAACGATAGAGCGTATCCCCACTGATCCCCAGATAATCCGACGCCTGTCGTATATTCATTACCTCGCGGAGTATCGGCTGTGCTTGTGTTGTTCCGGCTGCCATGAACTTCTCCAATCTTGGGGGATTCTCCTGGATCTTCAGGCTCATCCCTCGTTCTACCCGTTTTTCCACAGGCATACAAGGTGTTATTTCGCAGAGAAGCCTCTCTTTGGTCACTCCTGATCGACGACACTTCACCTCAAGAGATTGATTCTGCACCTTGGAGAAATTCTTCAATTGATTGATTTATAAAGAGTTGCTGATCTTTTAGATCGCAAGGTCGCCTTGCTCCCCGAGGTCGGCATCGGTCGCCTACCTGCCCCGCTTTGGCTCCCACTTCTTTCTCAACGGAGCCTCTCCACCTTCGATCCTCTCTGCCGGCGTCATTGAATCCCCAGCTAGAAGCTCTCCCTGACCGGACTGGTTCGAAGCAGTCCGTGCTTCAGAGGAGGGATCACGTGCTGGAGAAGGCAACGCCACGGTGGCTGCAGACAACTCGGACGGTGCGCTCGCTGGGCTCGCCTTCGGAGCCCACTTCCTCCGTACCGGAGTGACTCCGCTCCGCGGATTCTCCGCCGGCGGCTCCGATTCGCTCACCACGACAACCCCAAAGGAGTTCGACATCCCGGATTCTTTCCCTACCATCGGCGCTGCTGCAACCAGAGTTGTCTCCGGCGGCGCCTCTGCCAAACGCCCTCTGTCTACCTGGCGCTGATCCTGACCAGGGTTGGCCAGAGAAACAGCCTGGCCAGTCCTTGCCTGCACGCATTCGAGCAGCAGCTCCGCCACGTCCTTTACCGCGATCGCCACCTCATGTTTTCCCGCGATCTCTGTCTCACCCTCTTTGCCGGCTCCGCTCTCACCCTTTCCTGGGGTGCTCTGCAGCATGCTCTTGCAGAAAGGGCAACCCACGGCCAGAGTAGCTTCCGCCCCGAGCGCTCGTTCCTCCAGCACGCGCTGCGCCTCACGGTAACGGTTATCGGAGACCCGCTCCGTCCCAGCCTCTTCCTCTTTCCAGAACTGTGCTCCACCGGCTCCGCAGCAAAACGAGTTCTCCCGTTTCCGGTCCAATTCCACAAAGTCGTTGCTGAGTACCCGCAGAAGATTGCGCGGTGCGTCATACACCCCGCTGTGTCTGCCCAGGTAGCACGGGTCGTGATAGCTCACCATCTCCGCAGTTCCATGGGCCACCAGTCTCCCTTCCGCCAGCAGAGACTCCAGGTACTCGGTATGGTGCATCACCTTGAAGTCGCCGTCGAGCTGCCGGTACTCCCTTCCGATCGTATTCATGCAGTGCGGACAGGTAGCCACAATCAGCTTTGGGTGCAGAGCCGTCAGCGTGGCTATATTCTGCTCCGCCAACTGCCGGTAAAGATACTCATTGCCGGCCCTTCGGGCGGTATCGCCGGTGCAACTCTCCTTCTTGCCCAGAACGGCAAAGTTCACCTGAGCCCGGGTGAGCAACTGCACAAAGGCCCGCGCTGTCTTCTGCGACTGTGGATCATAACTGGCAGCGCAGCCTACCCAGTAAAGGACATCCGGCGCGGGATTCTCTTCCACAGTTGGGACCACCAACCCCTCAGCCCAGGCCATTCTCTGGTCGCGATTCATTCCCCAGGGATTGCCGGTCCGTTCCATCCCCCGAAACGCCATCTGCAACTGGGCCGGGAAATCTCCCTCCATCATCACTTGCTGACGACGTACGTCGATGATGTCCAGCATCTGCTCATTCTGGGTCGGACAGGCCTCCATACACGCCCCACAGGTCGTACAGGCCCACAACGCCTCCGGCGAAAGTGCGAACTCCAGCAGCGCCCGAGGGCTCTTCATTCCCCGCTCGAACTCCGTTCCCTGCCGCGCCAGCGCATTCAACTCCATGCGTTTGTTGATCTCGATCGCCGCCGGACTGAGCGCCTTTCCGGTCGTCGCCGCCGGGCAGACATCCTGGCACCGGTTGCACTGAATGCAGGCGTAGGCGTCCAGCAGCCGCGGCCAGCTCAGATCCTCCAGACGCCGGGCCCCCAGCTTCGGCTCCTGTCCTGCACCCTCGCTCTCCAGATTCAGATCCAGCGCCGGCAGAACCCCTGACGCCGCCTCCCGGGCCACCATGTACTTCAGCGGCGCCATCATCAGGTGGATGTGCTTGGTATATGGAAAGTACATCAGGAAGAGCAACACGCTTCCCAAGGCGCCCCAGTATCCAAAGATCCGCCACGCCATCGCGTGAGCCGGGGAAAAGGCATGCGAGAGCAGGGACGCAAAGGGTTGAAAGATGTCCGGGCCCTCCATCGCCAGCCGCGCCCCAGCACCCAACTCCCGGCTGCAGACATGGAACAGAATGAAGCAGGAGACGATCAGCGAATCTCGCGTGATATACCGCTTGCGCACATCCTCATGCAGCAGCGTTCGCGGGTTGAAGCGAAAGTCTCTTGCAGCCGGCAACCAGAACCGCCGCACCACCAGCGCCACCACGCCCACCATTACCAGCGTGCTGAAGACGTCCGCCAACAGGTTGTATGTCGCCCCATCCCAGCTCGTCGAAGAGATCGTAAACGGAAGGTACCCCTCCACGGCATCCACCAGATTGACCAGGATGTAAAACGTGAATCCATAGAAGATCAACGCATGGAAGAAGCTCACCACCGGCCGTTTGCGAAAGGTTCGATTCTGCAACAGCGTCGTTCTCAACGCATAGCCCAGGCGGCGCGGCAGAGCATTCCAACGCTGCTCCCCATCCGGACGCCCCGCCTGTATGCGCCGGTATAGCCGATAGAACCCCCAGCCGCCAATGCTCCCGGTAAGCGCCGCAAAGAGCAGGAACAGAATCTTCTGTGTGAAGGGAAGCATTTGACGTCACCCAAACTTCATCTTGTTTTGCAATCGATCCCAGCGTCTCGGCCGTCTCCGCTCTGATCCTACTTGCGCAGCTCGGCGATCATCGCCGGAACAATCTCCTTTACGTCGCCGACGATTCCGTAGTCGGTGATCTTGAAGATCGGCGCATCCGCATCCTTGTTCAGCGCAACAATACACTTGCTCTTGTTCATACCGGAGAGATGCTGTACGGCGCCGGAGATCCCCACAGCAATGTACAACTTCGGCTGCACGGTCTTGCCCGTCTGTCCTACCTGCTCCGAGTAGGGTCGCCATCCGGCATCAACTACAGCTCGTGTCGCCCCCACGGCGGCTCCCAACTGGTCCGCCAACCCCTCTACCAGTTGGGCAAATCCCTCCTGTGTACCCACCCCACGCCCTCCTGAGACCACCACGTCAGCCTCCGTAAGAGCAATCCTCCCGGTCTTCTCCTTGATGCTTCCCGTCACCTTCAGGCGTCTCTGCGGTAGTTCCAGATCCACATCGAACTGCTCGGCTGGCGTGTTTCCAGGAGCAACGGTGCCAAACGAACCCGGTTTTACCGTCAGCACCACTACTTTCGCCTGCGTCTCGATACGCTCGGTCACGCGGGACAGAAAGGTGTAATGCTCGGCACGCAGAGTCCCGTCCCCGGCTTCCCCAGCCTTTTCGTACTGCAGGCGAATCACATCCTCCAGCAGCGGCGCATCCAGTTTCACCGCAACCCGAGGGCTATACTCCCGCCCGCTGCGGCTGCCGGCAATCAGCACCACCTGCGCCTCTCCCTCGCCGGCAATTTGTGCCACGGCAGAGGACCAGATCTCGGCATCATACTGCGCCAACGCCGGCAGATCCGCCACCAGCACCTGATCGGCGATCAGCGCCGCGGCCGAGGCAGCCGCTGCCACGCCGCTGCCCAGCACCAGCGCCGTAACTTCGCCTGCTTCCGGCAACTCGCTCTGCAACTGCCGTGCTGCCTGAGCCAGCTCATAGGCGCTCTTGCTCAAGACTCCGCTCATCTGCTCCGCCACCATCAGAATCATGCGATCACCCCTGCTTCTTCCCGCAACATCTTCACCAACTGCTCCGCGGCCGCCGCCGCATCTTTGCCATCCAGAATCTTCCGCCTTCGTTCCTTTACCTGGATCTCTGCTCCCAGCACCTTCAGCTTGGGCGTAACGCCAAACGCTTCCAGAGGCTGTTTGCGAATCTCCTTCTTCTTGGACTTCATGATGTTGGGCAGCGTCGGATAGCGTGGCTCATTCAGCCCCTGTTGGGTGGTCACCACCGCCGGCAACTCAACTTCAAAGGTCTCGCTGCCCTCGTCGACCTCATGCTTGCCCACCAGCATCGGGCCTTTCCTCTCCAGTTGGCTGGTCCAGGTCGCTTGTGGCCACTGCAACCGCTCCGCCGTTGCCGCGCCCAAAGCCTGGCTGTCCCAGTCCGCCTGTTGCCCTCCGCAGAAGATCAGCTCCGCGCTCTCATCGCGCGCAACCTGAGCCACCACGGCGCTCAGGGCAATCGCGTCCAGAGTCACCTCCGTCACCACATGCACACCGCGGTCCGCACCCATCGCCAGCGCCGTGCGGATGGACTCCTCGGCTCGCTCCGGCCCAACGGCCAACGCCACAATCTCAACCGGCGTCTCACCCGGCGCTGCCTCACGGAGGCACAGCGCCTCTTCCACCCCGTACTCGTCCATGGTGTCCATTACCAGCTTGCTGCCTTCCAAATCCACCACGCCGCCCCGCACCCGAACGCTCTCCTCCGCGTCCAGCACCTGCCGTATCACGGTTATGATTCGCATCTATTTCGCTCCCTATCTTTCCTGTCTCGCTCTGTCTCCACTACCATGACATCGCCTAGGTTTTCTTCCTGCTCTGGCGCCGGGCCGCGCGGTTGGCGCTTGGCGCTACCACGAGGAGCCTGTCAAAGCCACTGTTCTGGCACGACTGGACTCGATGCTTGATAGCGGCCAAAGGCTCGAGTCATCATCGCCGGCACGCCGCTGGTTGCAGCGGCGCGTTTACAACAAACTCCTGGTCTGTTAATTTACCCTCGGGTAGAATAAGCACGCAACTCTTTTCTGGAGATATCCTTCATGGACTCACCCGCCAACCCAACCGCCCTCCCGATGCCACTCTCCAACCTGACCCCTGAGGAACAGATTCTCCAGGAAACGGTCCGCAGATTCGCCCGCAACAAAATCGCTCCATTGGTCCGTGAGATGGACGAGGCGCAGAAGATGAGCCCAGCCATTATCTCCCAACTCTTTGAACTCGGCCTGATGGGCATCGAAATCCCCGAGGAGTATGGCGGCGTCGGCGGATCTTTCTTCAACTCTATCCTGGCTGTCGAGGAGATCTCCGCTGTTGACCCCGCGATCGGTGTCCTGGTCGACGTCCAGAACACCCTCACCGTAAATGCGCTCCTGCGCTGGGGTAATGAGGATCAGAAGCAGCGCTACCTGCCCCGCATGGCCACCGATACCGTCTGCTCCTATGCGCTCAGCGAAGCCGGCTCAGGCTCTGACGCCTTCGCTCTGGCGACCACCGCCCGCCTCGACAGCGAAGACTACATCCTGAACGGCCGCAAACTCTGGATATCCAACGCCGCTGAGGCCAGTCTCTTCATCGTCTTCGCCACTGTCAATCCCGGGGCAGGCTACAAAGGCATCACGGCCTTCCTCGTCGAACGATCGATGACCGGCTTCTCTGTCGGCAAGAAAGAAGACAAGCTGGGCATTCGCGCCAGCTCCACCTGCGAACTGCTTCTGGATGACTGCCGCGTTCCGGCTGCGAACGTCCTCGGAGAGGTCGGCAAGGGATACAAGATTGCCATCGAGACCCTCAATGAGGGGCGCATCGGCATTGCCGCTCAGCTTCTCGGCCTGGCCACGGGAGCCTGGACGCACGCGGTTCGTTACAGCCAGGAGCGCCAGCAGTTCGGCAAACCCATCGCCGAGTTTCAAGCCGTCCAGTTCGCTCTCGCCGACATGGCTACGGAGGTCGAGGCCAGCCGCCTGATGGTCTACAACACTGCGCGGCGCAAGCAGTCCGGCCTGCCTTTTCTCAAAGAGGCCGCCATGACCAAGTACTTCGTCTCCCAAGTCGCCGAGCGCGTCGCCAGCAAGGCTGTAGAGATCTTCGGGGGCTATGGCTTCGTGAAGGACTACCCCGTCGAGAAGCTCTACCGCGACGCCAAGATCGGCGCCATTTACGAAGGCACCTCGAATATGCAATTGGCCACCATCGCCAAACAGATCCTTTAGAGCATCTTCCATGGAGGAGCAGCGCGGCGCCGCAGCCTCCTCCGTTAGTCTTCCCCGACCCAGGGGATAAGATATTTCGCTAACTCAGGCGATGGATCCGGCACGGAAGGATAGCGTTCGGAAAGGTTAGGAGACATCTTACTGTCCAAAGCGGCCTTTCGATCGCGCGGGTTGCCTCTGGACGCTACGGCAGGTCCGCCATTCCGCCTCCATCGCAGCCGCCGCAGTTTCCGCTCGCTATGCGGACATCTCACTTGCTACCGCCGGCCTTAGCACGTGCTAACGGCAGATCCAAAAGCACCCCTCCTTGGTATCACCAATATGGTGTAATGTGGTGGTGAGTGACGAGGCGGCGCATCGGTGATATCGACAAAGGGCAAGAAAAAAGAAGTTCTCAGGATGGGAGCCCCGTCGTCGCGTCGATCAGTTTTCCATCGGACGTTGATGAAACGGTAGAGGGCATTGCCACGGAAAAGAAAGTCTCACTTTTTTGGGTAGTGCGCCAAACGGTGGAGCAGTACGTTGCCGGCAAATCGCCGCTCTTCAAGAGGTAGGTATGAAGTGATGCCGTCCTTTTATGAATTCTTCGCCGGCGGCGGAATGGCGCGGGAGGGACTTGGGCCGGAGTGGACCTGCGTCTTTGCCAACGACATTGATGAGAAAAAGGCCGCCAGCTACGCAGCAAACTGGGGCGCAGAACACCTGAAGATTGCTGATATCGGCAAACTCTCCATCGACGATCTGCCCGGCGAGGCAACTCTCGCATGGGCGTCATTCCCCTGCCAGGATCTTTCATTAGCAGGCGCAGGCGCGGGCCTCGACGGGGATCGTTCAGGCACCTTTTGGCCTTTCTGGCGATTGATGCGGCAGCTCGGGCAGGATCGCCGCTCCCCTTCAATGATCGTACTGGAAAACGTATGTGGAGCGCTGACGTCTCACGGCGGCAAGGACTTCGCCGCGATCGGCAACGTGGTGGCCGACGAAAAGTATCGCTTCGGCGCGGTCGTCATTGACGCTGTTCGCTTTCTGCCGCAGTCTCGTCCGCGCCTCTTCGTTGTTTGCGTGCGTAGAGACGTAATCATCCCTGAGGAGCTTGTCCTGGAACAACCCGACCCGGAGTGGCATCCGCTCCATTTGAGAAACGCCTACGAGAAACTCTCCCCGCACGCGAAGGCATCCTGGGTCTGGTGGAGGCTACATTCGCCGCCAATACGTACTTTGAGACTTACGGATCTGATTGAAGAGGAGCCGCAGGGCGTGGAGTGGCACTCAGCCGAGGAAACCCGCTACCTCTTATCTCTCATGAGCCCAATCAACCGGAAGAAGGTCGAGGGGGCCAAAAAAATTGGGGTCCGTAAGGTCGGCGGCGTTTACAAGAGAACCCGACGAGACGAAAAAGGCATGCGGATCCAGCGAGCGGAAGTGCGATTCGATGAAGTAGCGGGTTGTCTACGTACCCCAGTTGGCGGTTCAAGCCGCCAGACGATCCTGATCGTAGAAGGCAAAAATGTGCGTTCGCGTTTGCTGTCGCCTCGTGAAGCAGCACGCCTCATGGGTCTCCCTGAAGGCTACAGGTTGCCCGAGAAATACAACGAGGCTTACCACCTTTCCGGCGATGGGGTGGCGGCGCCGGTTGTGCGTTTCCTGGCCGCAAGCATCCTCGATCCTCTCCAGATGGCATCAAAGAAACGCGAGGAGCAAGCCGCATGAAAGCCGCGGACGATGCATTGAGAGCGGAACTGGCCAACTTCGCCGCGCAGAATGGATTTCGCGGCGAAGGGCCGCTCTCGGTTGCGTTGGTCGTAACGCAACATGCCCGCGTCATGGGACTCCCTCTGGATCCAGAAGAACTCATTACCGAAGGAGGGGGCCAGGTCCTCGGCCTCGGCAAAGGCGCGGTTCAGGCTGTTCTTAAGAGGCACGGCATTTCTCGAGTCCTCGCCTCGGAGGGCGGCAGAACTTCACGCGGCAGCCTCCACAACATGAGACGGTACGTCGCGTTTCTGAATGGGCAGGCACAGCGCGGCGAAGTTGACCCTGATACGGCCGAGGCATTTTGGATCGAACGCGTGCATGAATTTTTTCTGGAAAACCCTTCAAGATCAAACTCGATGCCTCCAAAAGTTTACGAGCGGTGGTTCGCGATGGAATCGCGCAGGCGGAGGAACGCCAAAAGACGGCGCCAGGCATGTATTACGCCGACGCGGTTTTGCATCACCTCGTTGGGGCGAAACTGGATTGCGCGCTTGGCAAAGGCAGGTTCGAACACAACAGCTTTTCGACGGCCGACTCTCCGGGAGCGCGCGCGGGAGATTTCTTCCTCGGAGATGTCGCCATCCATGTCACGACGTCTCCCGGCGAGGCGGTAATCGCCAAGTGCAGCGACAATCTCAATGATGGCATCCGGCCAACGTTGGTGACTCTGGGGTGCGAAATGGATGTGGCAGAGGGTCTGGCGGAAAATGTTCAGCTCGCGGATCGGATCGACATCTTCGAAATTGAACAGTTCGTGGCGCTCAACGTGTACGAGATGGGGCGGTTCGCGGCGGACGGCCGGAAGACAGCCGTGGACGAAATCGTGAAGCGGTACAACGAGATTGTCGAGGAAGTGGAGACGGACCCGAGCCTCTTGATTGAACTGAGAAAATGAAGGAAACGCCGGAACTGCGCAGTCGCACCATGCGCGCCGTGAAGAGCAGAGACACGGCGCCGGAAATGATCGTGCGGCGCCTGGCTTTCCGGATGGGGTACCGATTTCGGCTTTGCCGTAAGGATTTGCCTGGGTGCCCGGATATCGTCTTTCCGGGATTGCGAAAGGTCATCTTCGTACACGGATGTTTCTGGCATGGCCATAGTTGCCCGCGCGGCGCGCGCACACCCAAGGCAAACCAGGCTTATTGGCTGAAGAAGATTGGCGAGAATCGCGTGCGCGACGAGAGGAATCTTGCGTCATTGGCAGCTATGGCCTGGCGATCGCTTGTTATTTGGGAGTGCGGCACTGGCAATGAAGCCGAACTGCGCCGGCAATTGCGCAAATTCCTCGGTGGAAAGAAAAGATCGGCAACGTGGCAGTAGCGCGGCTCTATTCCCTCGTGCAAACTCCTCGGTTCTTCATGGATTTGGCGACCTTCGGAAACTTCCCGCTGAAACTTTCCCTATCGACCACGGCAGAGTTCTGCCCATTGATTTGAGCCGTTGCGTTGTGCTGTGTAGCTAGATTTCGGATCGCTGGTGGTCGCATAGAAGCGCACTTCGCCCCCGTGAGCTTCGCACACCTCCTTCAAATGCCTATCCGCCGTGAGCAGTATGTAACCATTCACTATCGCAACTTCGGCGATAAGTGCGTCGCGGATGTTATTTTTACGCTTTCCGCCGTCCCGTGCATCGAGCTCCGCCTTAAGGCTTTGGTAAATCTCGCCGCTGCCCCATCTTGCGAGATCGAGGCGCGACTCGTCCAAAAGAAAGGTTGGCTCTTGACGAGAAAGTGGAAAGGGGGTCATTTTACGCGGCTTTCTGAAAAGCGACCCATTGGGTCTTTGTGGCGGCCAGGCGTTGCGCTTTGAGGAGCAGGTAGTTCAGGTTGCGATAGCCTC
>DAHWOF010000152.1 GCA_027335345.1 Granulicella sp.
AACCGTGTGGGCTATCTTCCCGAGGAGCGCGGCCTGTACAAGAAGATGAAGGTGCTGGACCAACTCGTCTTCCTGGGGCAACTCCACGGACTCAGTGAGGCTACAGCAAAGCAGCGGTCGCTGGCCTGGTGCGAGAGGATCCAGATTACTGAGGCGATCGGGAAGAAGACCGAAGATCTCTCCAAGGGCATGCAGCAGAAGATCCAGTTTATTGCGGCGTTACTGCACGATCCAGAACTGGTCATCATGGATGAGCCTTTCAGCGGGCTGGATCCAGTAAATGCGGAGTTGCTGCTGGACACGCTGGTGGACCTGCGCCGCCAGGGCAAGGCGGTGATGTTCTCCACCCACCGCATGGACCAGGTGGAGAAGATGTGCGATGCGATTGCCCTGATCTCGCGCGGCAGGCTGGTGCTGAGCGGTTCCATGCGGGAGGTGAAGGCCCGCTACGCCAGGAATCGGGTGCATGTGGTCTTCTCCGGAGATGAAAGCTTTCTGAAGCATCCCGAAGTGGAAGAGGCAAAGCAGTACGCAGGAGGCGCGGACCTGAAGCTGTACCATGAGGCGGGGGCGCAGAAAGTGCTCGCCGAAGCGGTTGCCCTCGGCACGGTGGTGCACAAGTTCGAGGTAAAAGAACCCACACTGGAAGAGATCTTCATCGAACAGGTACGAGCCAGCTTTGGCCGGGAAGAAGCAGAGGGAATCGCGGATGACTAATCGGCTGCTGAATATCTGGCTGATCGCCAGGCGAGAGTACGTGGAGAGGATCCGCACCAAGGGATTTCTGATCGCCACCATTCTGATTCCAACCTTGATGGGAGGGGGCATGTTTGGCGCGGCCGAACTGGCTGCCAAATCCAAGACCGCCTCGCATATCGTCGTGCTGGCCTCGCAGCCGCAGCCGGCCCAGGATCTGAGCTACGAACTCGAACACGGCAAGGACAGCACCATGACGGTGGAGATTCTGCCGCTCTTCACCTCCCATGCTGCGCTGGATGAGGAGATGAAGAACAAGCAACTGGATGGCTACCTGGTGATCAAGCCGGCCACGCAGGCAGGCCAGCGGCCCACCTTTGACTTTACCCCGCGCTCCACGGCCGATATCGCCACCACAACGGCAATCCAGGAGGCGCTGCACCGGGTGCTGATCCGCGAGTACCTTGCAGGCAAGGGCCTTTCAGCATCCCAGACGGACGCTTTGATGGCGCCGGTAAAGCTGAATGTTCTGGGCAGGAACGGCGAGCGAGGAGACTCCAGATCGGCCTTTCTGGTGGCCTATGTGTTGTTCTTCCTGATGTATATGGTGGTGCTGCTGTACGGAATGAATGTGGCGCGATCGATCATCGAGGAGAAGACATCGCGAGTCTTCGAGGTTCTGCTGGCCACCATCCAGCCGGATGAACTGCTGGCGGGCAAGATCCTGGGCGTGGGAGCCGTGGGACTGACCCAGGTGGGCATCTGGATGATCGCCTTCGGCCTGCTGGCCGCGCAGATGGGAGCCACCAGCGGCGTGCAGATCAGCCCCGCTCAGGTGATCTACTTTGTCGTGTACTTCGGCCTGGGCTACGCTCTGTACTCGGCTGTGGCGGCGTCGCTGGGAGCCATGACCAACTCTGAGCAGGAGTTGCAGCAACTGAATATGTTCATGATGCTTCCCTTGTTCTTCAGCCTCCTCATGCTGGCTCCAGTGGTGACCAATCCAAACTCGGTCGTGTCTCGGATCGTCTCCCAGATTCCCTTCTGCGCCCCGCTGCTCATGGATCTGCGAGTCTCCATCTCGATGCCGCAACCCTGGGAGATCGCCCTTTCGATCGGGCTGATTCTGGTCACCATCTATGCTGTGCTCTGGTTCTCGTCACGCATCTACCGGGTGGGAATCCTGATGTACGGCAAAAAGCCCAACCTGCCCGAGATTCTGCGCTGGCTGAAGTACAGCTAAAGCGCCATCTGGAGCGCTCCTCACATGCGGAGATAGCCAAAGTGGCCCTTGCTCTCCAGAACCGCAATCGCCGAAACGCCGGAAGGCACGATCAGAACGCCAGGCAGCAAGTTGCTTTGCAGGTCGTTCAGCACATCCTCTTGCTTGAGCTTGAACTTTTTGGCCAGAAATCCTGACTGTCCCCGGATCGCCATGTGACAGGCGAGCAGTTGCACGCCGCGCGCCTGGAGCGCCTGGATGCTGGAATCCTCCTCCGCTGGGCCCTTCTGCTTGGCGCCTTTTGATGCATGCATTGCGGGACCGCCAGCAGAACTTGCATAAAAGATATTTCGCGTCGCTGGTTTGCCGGTCTTCGGATCTTTGATCTTCAACGACTCTCCAAGCTTGTACTTCTCCCACAGAGAATCATTGAAGTTCATCACGGTCGCCTTGGCGCGCAGCGCGCCCACAATCTTTATCTTGTCGCTGTCGATACCAAATCCAACGTGTAATCCCTCCAACGCATTCAGGATGTGGAAAAATACGCTGCCGCCGTCTACTTCGGTCACGTCATAGAGCTGCTTGATCTCGTAATGGCGCTTGATCAACTGATCGAACGCCGCCATCTTCCAATCGGATGGGTCCAGGAGACGCTCATCCTGAGCGGATACTGTGGGTGAAACCAGCACGGCGAAACTGGCTGCCGCGCCACTAAAAAAACTTCTGCGATTCATCGACTTCATCCGCCCTCCGCATGCACACTTGTTTGCTTGGCCGAACGTGTCCCCACGCCTTGCTTGCGAGAAATCGCCGCCATAAAAGATTGTAAGTCCCCCCATGAAGAGAGGAAGCCTTTTGCGCCAGATGCTCAAGAGGAACAACCTTCGACAAGCCTCCGCGCCGGAGATCCCCCTGGGCGGGGATGTGCCCGCGGAGAAGAGATCGACGAGGAGGCCGAGCAAGGTAGGTTGGGATATCGCGTGGTTTCTTGCAGGCAATTTCTCGGGCTGCGTCGAGCGCCAAGGAAGAAAAGGCGAAGGCCCCGGAGTTCCTCCGGAGCCTTCGCCTTTGGTTACCATCCTGCCTTGGTTTTGTTGCCGGAGCAGGAGAGCTGTTCCTAGTACATGCCGTCCATGCCGCCACCGTGGCCGCCAGGCGCGGGAGCTTCCTTCTTCTCCGGAATCTCGGCGATGATGGCTTCCGTGGTCAGCAGCAGACCAGAGATCGAGGCTGCATTCTGCAAGGCCGTGCGGGTCACCTTGGTGGGATCGATGACGCCGGACTTCACCAGGTCCTCGTAGACGCCGGTTCCCGCGTTGTAACCGAAGTTGACGTCCTTGGACTCGTGGATCTTGCCGATGACCACCGCGCCCTCTTCGCCGGCGTTGCCGACGATGGTGCGCAGAGGCTCCTCGATGGCGCGACGAATGATGCTGGCGCCGATCTTCTCATCACCCTCGAGCGACTTGATCAGCTTGTCCACCGCGGGAGCGCAGCGCACCAACGCGACGCCACCACCCGGGACGATGCCCTCCTCCACGGCTGCGCGGGTAGCATGCATGGCATCCTCAACGCGCGCCTTCTTCTCTTTCATCTCCGTCTCGGTAGCCGCTCCGACCTTGATGACGGCCACGCCGCCGACCAGCTTGGCCAGCCGCTCCTGGAGCTTCTCCCGGTCGTAGTCCGAGGTGGTCTTCTCGATCTGAGCGCGAATCTCCTTGACGCGACCCTCGATGCGGGCATCCTCACCACCGCCGTCGACGAGGGTGGTGTTGTCCTTGTCGATGGTAACGCGCTTGGCCGTGCCCAGATCCTCGATCTTGACACCTTCAAGCTTGATGCCCAGATCCTCGGTGATGGCCTTGCCGCCGGTGAGGACGGCGATGTCCTCCAGCATGGCCTTGCGGCGGTCGCCAAAGCCGGGAGCCTTGACAGCGGCCACGTTCAGCGTGCCACGCAGCTTGTTGACCACCAAGGTAGCCAGCGCCTCACCGTCGACGTCCTCGGCGATGATCAGCAAGGGCTTGGCGGTGCGGGCGATCTGCTCGAGCAGGGGGAGCAGGTCCTTCATCGTGGAGATCTTCTTCTCATAGATGAGGATGTAAGGGTTCTCCAGCGCCGCTTCCATGCGCTCGGCGTCGGTGACGAAGTAGGGCGAGAGATAGCCGCGGTCGAACTGCATGCCCTCGACGACGTCCAACTGGGTCTCCATAGTGCGGGACTCTTCGACAGTAATCACGCCGTCCTTGCCCACCTTCTTCATCGCCGCGGCAATGATCGAGCCAATCTGCTCGTCGCTGTTGGCCGAGATGGTGCCGACCTGCGCGATCATGTCGCCCGTAACCGGCTTGGAAAAGGCGCTCAGAGCTCCGCCGGCGGCCACTCCGTGGTCGTCGCGCTTGCCGATGATGGCCTCAACGGCTTTGTCGATGCCGCGCTTGAGCGCCGCAGGATTGGCCCCAGCCGCAACGGTCTTGACACCCTCGCGAAAGATCGACTGCGCCAGCACTGTGGCTGTGGTGGTGCCGTCACCGGCGATGTCGGAGGTCTTCGAGGCTACTTCCTTCACCAGTTGTGCGCCCACGTTCTCGATGGGGTCCTGGAGTTCGATCTCCTTGGCCACTGTGACGCCGTCCTTGGTGATGGTCGGGGAGCCGAACTTCTTCTCAATGACCACATTGCGGCCCTTCGGGCCCAGGGTCACCTTCACCGCGTTGGCCAGCGTGTTGACGCCACGCAGAATCGCCTGACGCGAATCTTCTCCATGCAGAATTTGCTTTGCCATACTCTCTATGTCCTTGTGCCGGCTGTTCCGGCGAATGTGTTCTGATATTCAAATCGGTGGTGGTCAGCCGCCGGCCTTACCCAAACCAAGATGCGGCGATATGCCCTGCCCGCTGCGTATGCCGCCCATTTACTTCAGGATGCCGAGAACCTCTTCCTCGCGCATAATCAGATACTCCTCGCCGTCGAGCTTGATCTCGGTGCCGGAGTACTTTCCGAAGAGGACCGTATCGCCAGCCTTGACGTCCAGCGGAAACACCTTGCCTTCGTCGTTGGACTTTCCCTTTCCAACCGAGATAACTTTGCCCTGCTGCGGCTTTTCCTTGGCCGAGTCAGGGATGATGATGCCGCCACGAACGGTTTCGCCCTCTTCAAGACGGCGAACCAGGATGCGATCGTGCAACGGCGTAAAAGATGTGGCTGCCATGTAAATGGTTCTCCTTGGATTTCTGTTGAACAGTGTTGGAGGGGAGTGCATATCCTTCCGGCAGGCCTGTAGTCGGCTCAGTGAAGGTTTAGCACTCTCAACCGCCGATTGCTAATTTATTGCACCAGCGGTTGGAAGTCAAGCAGGAGACGGCAAAACTTTAGTAGAACTAACTAAGATTTTCACATAATATTCCACTTCGGAAGCCGTACGTATCCGGTTGGACGGCTCGTACGTATCCGGTTGGGCTATCGGCGGAGACGCGAAGACTCAGGCTCCTGTCCCGCGCCTCCAAGGACTCCTTCGCGATCCGCAAGGGGCTGCGCTGAACCTGGATTTTGCTCTAGAATCAGGCCATGAAATTCGTGGTTTACGGTTCGAAGGTTTTGTTCAGCCCCTTTTCCCGTCAAGGGCGTTCAGGGGCCTCGTGGCGCAGCCTGGGCGGAGCCGCTGCCTGGGCGATGCTGCTGACCATCCTTCCCGGCGCTGCTGCGCAGCAGGCGCGCTACGCTCGCAAGTACAAACCTTTGCCCCAGCTCTCGCACATCGTGGTCCTGGTCGAAAAGGGCTTTGACGGCAAGCCGATGGCCAATACTCCGGTGGTCTTCCACTCCACCTTCGAGGGTCGCGATGACGGCAATATGGAGGTCAAAACCGACCCCAATGGCAACGCCACGATGGACCTGATCCAGGTGGGCAGCGATGTAAATGTGCAGGTAATTGCAAAAGGCTATGCCACCTACTCCCATCAGTTGACCAGCGTGGGCGCGAAGGAATCTCTGGTGGTCAAGATGCTCCGGCCGCATGATCAGATTTCGCAGTGGGAGACGCCCACTGGACAGGTGTCATCCATGAAGCCCGGCATCCAGGAGCCCCCCCACCCGGTCTTAGTCCCGCCCAAGCCGAACGTGGATGGATTTGCGTTGCCGCCGAGTTCCCCTGCTTCCAACCCATCACCGGTCGGCAGCTCGGCCGACTCGTCGGCAACATCGGCGCAGCCGACGGGCACGCCAGCCAGCCAGACGGGTACGCCGCAGTGAGCGAAGCGACAAAGGGAATGGCGCGTCCGTTGCGACCGCTGGAAGGAAGTCGAGCGCTGGTCACCGGAGGAGCCAAACGCATCGGCCGCGCCTTGGCCCTGGCTCTGGCCGAGGCCGGCGCACAGGTGGCGATTACCTACCGCGAGTCGGAGACAGAGGCGGCCAGGACTTTGGCGGACCTCCAAGCGCGAACCTCTGGGGCGTTGGCGGTTCGCTGCGAGCTGCGTGACCCTTCCAGCGTGATCCAGAGTGTAGAGCAGGCGGTGCGTGGCCTGGGTGGGCTGGATCTCCTGGTGAACAACGCGGGAGTCTTTGCGTCTGTGCCGCTGCAGCAGATCAGCGTCGCCGAGTGGGACCAGATGTATGAGGTCAACACCCGCGGACCCTTTCTGGCAGCCAAGGCGGCACACCCGCACCTGAAGGCGGCGCGTGGACGGATTGTGAATATCGGCTCGCTGGGCGGAATGCATCCCTGGCCTACCCATGGCCATTACTGCACCTCGAAGGCCGCGCTGCATATGCTCTCCCATACCATGGCCAAGGCCTGGGCGCCGGAGATCAGCGTGAACTGCGTCGCTCCGGGCATGATCGTGATGGGTGAGGTGAATCCGGCCTACGAGCAGTTCGCCTTGAAGACGCCGATGCAGCGCAATGGGACCGCCCAGGATGTCGCTCAGGCGGTGCTGTTCTTCGCCACCGGACCACACTTCATCACGGGACAGATGCTGGCAGTGGACGGTGGGCTTGGATTGTAGAGGCCGAGAGGGGCTTCGCCCGGCGAGCTGCAGACTGCCCTGCGAATCCCCACCTCAGAGGCAAACAGCTTTAGCAGCAACTCCGGGACGAGGCCGTTCCGGCAGCCGCCGTCCGCCCTTGCGCCGATCTCTTTGAAGCCGTGATGACCTTAGCGCGGTCCTCTTCCGGTTCCCGGCTCCTTCCAAAAGATCTGCCACCAGCGCCGGGTGTACTGTGGATCGTCTTTGTAGAGACGCAGGGGTTCATCCTGAGGGGGTAAAGGCTTGTTTTCGTAAACGGCCTCGGGGTTCAGGATGCACAGCCGATCCGCATACGCTCGACCGTATTTTCTGGCTACCAGTTCATAGGCTTGGCGCATGCAGGGTGGCCGTGATCGGGTGTTGTGCGCGTCCGTGGCCAGAAAGTGAACCCACCGGTCGGCAAGCAGACGGTGGGCCATGCGCTGCGCGGAGCGCCCCATCTCTCCGGTGACTGACCCGGCAGTCACCTGGGTGAGCATGCCAATCCGCATCCAGTCCGCCAGACGGCTGGAGTCTCGCTGCAACGTCAGGTTCCGTTCGGGGTGGGTCAGGATCAGCCGCATACCGGCCAGTCCCAGCTCATAAAAAGCCTCGTCCAGATGAGGCGACAAGCCGAAGTCAGGCAGCTCAATCAACAGATAGTCGCCGCCGTTCACCGTGTACTTTGCAGGGTGGGCGATGGCGTCCTGTATGTTCTCAAAACTCAAGTGAAAGTCGCAGCCTGGGGCGACCAGAAGAGGAATGGAAGCTGCCGCCAGAGCCGCGCGCAGTTGTTCCAGGCCAGCGCGGATGCGGTCCGGATCGAACGGATAGATGTAATTGGCGTGTGGAGTGGCAACCACCCGGGTGATGCCCTCCTGAACGGCGATGCGAGCCATGGCTAACGACGTCTCGAGATCAGGCGAACCGTCGTCCAGCCCCGGGAGCAGATGATGATGAAGATCGATCATGCCGGCTATGGCTTTTTCCGAGTTGATGGCCACCCCCGAAGCCGGCCTGCTGTGGCGTTTTCATCGGAGAAAACGCCCGTGAAGGCCGCGCCATCGGGAGACACCTACACGGAAAAACCCTACCGCAAGAGTAACACCGTGAAAGGACCATCCAATGGAAGTTGGCTGACGATGGGCAGCGCGGGGGCTCGGTGGTTGCATCCAATCAATCGTCTGATCCTGGCACGAACCTCCCTTCGTTTGTACGCCATCCGCGTACGATGGTGGTAAAGAGTCTGCGCTGAATCCGTGGACAAAGCAGAGCAAGGAACCGGAACAACATGACTGAGAAGACGACCAACCAACCCCGTCCCCGCGTCCTGGTGGCTGACGATGAGCAAGTGATTGCGAATACTCTGGCGATTATTCTGAACCAGGCCGGCTTTGAGGCGCGCGCGGTCTACAGCGGGGAAAAGGCCATCGAGGCGCTCGACTCCTTCCGTCCGGACATGTTGATCTCCGACGTCATCATGACCGGTATGACCGGTATCGAGGCTGCAATCAAGACCCGGGCCCGCTTCCCCGAGTGTAAGATTCTGCTCTTCTCCGGCCAGGCGGCCACGGCAGATCTCTTGGAGCGGGCGCGCACTCAGGGGCATGAGTTTGAGATCCTAGCCAAGCCAGTGCATCCCACTGACCTGCTGGCCAAGCTGCGCGGTTAGCAGTCGGTTCCGAGGGGCACAGCAACCAGCCAGCCAGTCCCGGAAGATGCTATTCCGGCTATTCGGCGGCAAGCCACGCCTTGGCGTAAAGTGCTCCTGAAAAGGAAAGATATAGCATTTTCAGTGTGGATGAGCGCCCAGAAGGGCGCTTGCGGTGGCGTTTTCATTGGGGAAACCGCCCATCGAGGTCGAGGCAGTCCCTGTACACGGCGCCGGACGGTGAGCAACTCTTGCGCCTTTCCTGCTGACCATACCATGCAAAGCCTCTTCCTCACGCCCTCCCAGTAGCACGGAAGGACAAATCTCCTGGGTGGATCCCCTTGCTATGTCTTGTTACACGAAATTATCGTTTTGCGATAGAATGAGACGAGATGCCCATGCAAGATCTAAACCAGGCGAGCGCGGCGCGGGCCAGGCTTCGAAGTCTGGCCGAGTTCCGTTACCAGATGCGCAAGTTTCTCAACTTCAGTGAGATCGCATCGGAGCGATGCGGAGTTCCGGCGCAGCAGTATCAACTGATGCAGGTGATTGCTGCGGTTCCCGACGGTCAGCAGCCCTCCATTACCTATCTGTCCGAGCGCATGGTTCTGCGCCATAACAGCACGGTGGAACTTGTGGATCGCGCAGAACGTGCGGGCCTGGTGAAGAGAGAGAACGATCCCAGGGACATGCGGCGTTCCCTGGTGCAGTTGACGCCTCATGGACTGGAGATTCTCAACCGGCTGGTAGCGGAGCATCTGGCCGAGCTCGCGCCATTATGCGAGCCCCTGGTAGACGCGTTGCGAGAGTTGCAGGGAGCCGTGCAACCGTCGGCCGGGTAGGAGCGCCATGAGGAGTACGGAACGTTGAGTCACTCTGAATCCACTGATACCCTGCGGGATTTCTCGGCGGATGGTCGCATCTTTTACATCAGTCTGCTGGCGGCAGCCCTCGGGGCTCTGGCCGCGGTTCTGGCCTGGGTGTTGGATGAGATGGTCTTCTTCTTCACCAACCTTTTTTATTTTCAGAAATGGAGCTTTATCGAGAGACCCCCGTGGGAGGCGGGAAGGCACTGGTGGCTGATCCTGATGCCGGTTCTGGGCGGCATCATCGTGGGCCTGATTGCGCGCTATCTTTCGCCTCGAGTCCGCGGCCACGGTTTGCCGGAGGCCATCGAGACTGTGGTTTTCAACGGCGGCAAGGTTCAGCCTCGGGTAGCTATTCTCAAGCCTGTCGCCACGGCCCTGGCCATTGGCTCCGGCGGACCATTTGGCACGGAAGGTCCGGTGATCATCAGCAGCGGCGCGGCGGCCAGCGTGGTGGGCCAGTTGCTACCCGTTACCAGCTCGGAGCGTACCGTGGTCATGGTTTCCGGCGCCGCGGCGGGCATGGCGGCGATGTTCAACTGCCCCATGTCGGCCACCTTGCTGGCGGTCGAGTGCCTGCTCTTCGAGTGGAAGCCGCGCTCTCTCGTACCCGTGGCGATCGCCTGCGTCTCGGCTGGCGCGGTCCGCCGGCTCTTGCTGGGACCCCAGAGTCTGCTGCATATGGTTCCCACCGGCGCTCCCATCTATCACTCCGCCATGCTCGGCGCGCTGGCTCTGGGCCTGGTGGCGGCCATGCTGTCGGCCCTGCTCAGCAAGGGCGTACACTTCTTTGAGCTGATGTTCGAACACCTGCCGGTCCACTGGATGTGGTGGCCCGCCATTGGGGGCGTCGTCGTCGGCTTGTGTGGATATATCTTTCCCGAATCCCTGGGCGTCGGCTACAGCGTCATTCAGCAGATGATCTCCGGCGATATCACCTGGTCGCTGCTGGCCGGCATCCTCTTGATCAAGACCATGAGTTGGGCCTTCGCTTTGGGCTCCAATACCGCGGCCGGCATCCTGGCGCCGTTGTTGATGATCGGCGGAGCGCTGGGCGGACTCTTCGCGCATCTGATGCCGGTGATGACGCCTGGCGCCTGGGTGCTGGTGGGGATGAGTTCGGTGCTCGCGGCCGCGATCGGCGCCCCGCTGACCTCGGCGATGCTGGCTTTGGAACTCACGCATAATGGTGGGTTGATGCTTCCCGTGTTGCTCTCCTGCATGGCGGCCTACGCGGTCAGCGTGCTGGTGCTGCCCCGCTCCATGCTCACCGAGAGCATGAGCCGGCGCGGAATGCACCTGAGCCGCGAGTTTGGCTCCGATCCTCTGGAGTCGGTCCTTGTTTCCCATGCGATGCATACCAGCGTCTTCGCCCTGCCGGAGAACGCCACCCGAAAGGACGCCGCAGCCTGGTTGAGCAAAATGGAGGAGCGCGGGGGCGAGGCCTGGAGCCATTGGCAGCGCATCTTTCCGCTGCTGGATAGCGATGGCAAACTGATCGGCACCATCACCCGGGCGCAGATGATCGCGGCGGCGCGGAAGGACGATCTCTCCGTACCCCTGGCTCAGGATGCCAACGTTAATCCGATCACCGTCTCGCCAACAACCACGTTGCGCGCCTGCGCCATGTCGATGGCGGAGTCCGCGCTCACCTCCTATCCGGTGGTCGACTCGGATGGCAAGCTGGTTGGGATCATGACGATCAACGACCTGCTGAAGGGTCGAAGCGACGAAGCCCATCGCGAGACCGACCGCGAGCGGATCCTTCGTCTGCGCTGGCCCTTCGGAACCCACGCCGGCCATCGGGCGTCGGCCAGTCCGCCTCTTCCGATCGAGGATGAGTGCGACGAGCCGCTCTAGTCTCGCGACTCAGGCCGGCTTGCTGACTCCCAGCAGCTCAGCCATCTGGTCGTAGAGAAAGCCATGGCCGGGCTTGTAGGGCTGGATCCACCTTCCGTCGAGCACAAACTGCGGAATGGCGCGCTTGCCGGTATGCGCGATGACGGCTTCGGCAGCGCCAGGAGTGGTTTCGATATTGATCTCGGTGTAGGCGATGCCGTGCTGTTGGAGAAAGCGCTTCGCCTCTCGGCAGTCGCGGCACCAGTCGGCAGAGTAGACCAGAAGTTCCATGTATCGATTATCGCAAAACCCTGTTTTGGGCAGGGAGTTATACTCGTGGAGTTCGGGCCTCATCCGCTGCGGAAGGGCGGAGCGGCACTGGAGACAACCATGAGCCTTACGCAGCTTATCCGCGGCAGCGGAGCCGATCGTCCCTCCCCTCCGGTTACAGTCCAAACCCTCCTGGAAAAGAAACGAACCGGCGAGCCCATCACGGCGCTCACAGCCTATGACTATCCCACAGGCTGTCTGGTGGACCGCGCGGGGATCGATCTGATCCTGGTGGGAGACTCGGTTGGGATGGCGGTGCTGGGCTATGAGAGCACGCTTCCGGTCACCATGGACGAGATGGTGCATCATACGCGCGCGGTAGCCCGCGGCGTGCGACGCGCCCTTCTGGTCGCTGACATGCCCTTCGGCTCCTATCACGTGTCGGCGGAGGAAGCGGTGCGGAACGCGGCGCGGCTGATCAAAGAGGCCGGAGCGCACGCGGTCAAGATCGAGGGAGGTCGAACTCGCGCGGCTCTGGTGCAACGCGTCGTCGAGGCGGAGATCCCAGTCATCGCCCACATCGGGCTCACCCCTCAATCCGTGCATCGCATGTCCGGCTATCAGGTGCAGGGACGCACCGCCGAGGCTGTTGAAGGGCTCTATGCGGATGCGGCCGCTCTGCAGGCTGCCGGCGCGGCAGCGATCGTCCTGGAGGGGATTCCGCGCGAGGTAGCGGCCAGGATCACAGCGCAGAGTTCGCTGCCCACCATCGGAATCGGGGCCGGTCCGCAGTGCAACGGACAGATTCTGGTCTTCCACGATCTCTTCAATCTCACCTTCTCGCCTCCGGCAAAGTTTGTGCGCCGCTATGGAGACGCGGCGGCGTTCTTCTCCGATGGGCTGGAACGGTATCGGAACGATGTGCTGGCGGGAGAGTTCCCGGCGGACGCGGAGAGCTACCACCTGCCGCGGAAGGTAAGCGCGGAGCTCGCCGAAGCCGATCTCCTGGAGCCGGTCTCCGCAGCGAACGAGCAGCGCCAGGGGCTCAATCATGATGCGGGTCTGCTTCGCGAGGCTGCGCCACTCAATCGGCTGGCGGGAGATTGAGCATGAAGATCATTTCCACTGCTCGTGAGATGCAAGCAGTCTGCCGCTCCCTGCGCCGGCGGGGCACGCTGGGCCTGGCGCCCACCATGGGAGCGTTGCATGACGGACATCTCTCTTTGGTGCAGCGGGCCAAGGCGGAGAACGATGCGGTAGCCGTGTCCATCTTTGTGAATCCGACCCAGTTTGCCCCGGGTGAAGATTATGAGACCTACCCGCGGCGCCTGGCCGAGGATTGCGCCAAGCTGGAGGCTGCGGGAGTCGATCTGCTCTTTGCTCCCAGCGTTGAGCAGATGTATCCCAATGGCGCAGCCAGCTTCGTGGAAGTCGCCGGGTTGGGCGACCGGCTGGACGGAGCCTCGCGTCCGGGACACTTTCGCGGCGTGGCGACCGTGGTGGCCAAGCTCTTCCATATCGTCGATCCGGATCGAGCCTACTTCGGCCAGAAGGATGCCGCTCAAGTGGCCGTGCTTCGAGCCATGGTTCGCGACCTACTCTTTCCCGTGGAACTGGCGGTGTGCCCGATCGTCCGCGAACCGAGCGGCCTGGCGATGAGCTCCCGCAATCTCAAACTCTCGGCAACGGAGAAAGACCGCGCCCTGGCGCTCTCCCGCGCCCTGCAGGCGGCGGACCGGCTCCTGCGCAATGGTGAGACCGGCGCTACGGCGCTGCGCGCTGCGATGCTTAGCCACCTGTCCGATCAAGATGGGGTGCGCTTGGACTATGCGGAAGTCGTGCACCCGGAGACGCTGCTCCCAGTTACCGATACTCGGCAGGGAGCGCTGCTGGCGGTGGCCGCCTGGGTAGGACAGACGCGCCTCATCGACAACCTCCTGGTGGAGCCTTCATCAGCCGAGCGCCCGCAGACGGCTTCCATGCCGGAGCAGATCGAGGAGATGCATGTCTGAACCTCGCCGTGTGCTGTTGGGAGTCTGCGGCGGCGTCGCCGCTTACAAGGCTGCGGAGCTGGTGCGAGAGCTACAGCGCCGTGGCGCGGTGGTCCGAGTGATGATGACGCAGACGGCGCAGGAGTTTGTTCGCCCGCTGACCTTTGCCGCGCTCACCGGACACAAAGTCTATACCAGCATGTGGGACTCGCCAGCAGGCCAGGCGGCGATGGAGCACATTGAGCAGGCGCAATGGGCAGAGGTGCTCTTGATCGCTCCTGCGACAGCGCACACCTTGGCCAGACTGAGCGCC
>DAHWOF010000224.1 GCA_027335345.1 Granulicella sp.
AACCCTCCGCCAGAGCACCATCGCCTTTCTGGTAGCGAACTTCTTTTGCCAGATTGCCTTTGGAGCCTACGGAATCTTCAGCGAGCAGCGCAGAAAAGGGATGGTAGTCGCTCATGCCTGATCTGCCGGACCTGAATCCGATCGTGCATGGCAAGCTGCGTCTGGCGCTGCTGTCTCTGCTGGCTGGCGTAGAGGAGGCCGAGTTTACATGGCTGCGCGCCCAGACCGGAGCTACAGACGGCAATCTGGGCGCCCAGCTCGTAAAGCTAGAGGAGGCCGCCTACGTGGCGGTTGCCAAGAGATTTGTCCGGCGCAAGCCACACACGCTTTACCGCATCACTGACTCCGGCCGCACCGCACTGACGGAGTACATCCAGGCTCTCCGCAAACTTCTCGGCTCAGCAATCTCATAACAAGTGGGCGGCTGGCATCGGGGCACCGGCTGTGAACTTGGATGTTTCTTCTGCAGAAACGCTGTCCAGAGCGGTGCGCCGAAAGGACCTGGCATGCAAAGATCCGGGCAACGCTCCGTAAAAATTTACGCCTGCGGCTTGGGCGTGAACAGGATAAACTTGCCCGCACACGCCTCCCAGTCCAGCAGCAGCCGTTGTCCCAGCTTGCTTGAGGAAAGACGCACATGCTCTTCGAGCAGCTTTCGCAGCGCTACTTGCTGCTCGACCGCAGTCTCTGCAAACGGCTGAGCCTCCAGAAACTCTGTGTGATAGAGCGTCTCTGCGATCATCGTCTGGCGCGCATCATAGACCCACGCCAGCCCCCCGGTCATCCCTGCGCCGAAGTTGATGCCCACCCCGCCCAGGATCGCCACCATGCCGCCGGTCATGTACTCACACGCGTGATCCCCAACGCCCTCCACAACTGCCGTGGCGCCGGAGTTGCGAACCGCGAAGCGCTCCCCGGCTCGTCCAGCAGCAAATAAGCGTCCGGAGGTCGCGCCATACAGCGCCACGTTGCCCAGCAGCACGTGCTCTTCGCTATGCTCAGCAGCGCTGCCCACTGCGCGCAAAATCAGGTCGGCTCCGGATAGCCCCTTGCCCACAAAGTCGTTGGCCTGCCCGGTCAAAATCAGCTTCATCCCCTGTCCCGCAAACGCACCGAAGGATTGGCCTGCGATTCCTTCCAGGTCAAAGGTGACGTCCACCTGCTCCAACTCCCCTTTGACTCGCAGCATGGAGATCTGCCCCGAGAGCCTGGCGCCTACCGACCGGTGCTCATTGCAGATCCGGCTGCGGACGACGAAGGGCTTGTTCTGCCTTGCGCAGTCCAGAGCAGCCTCCGTCCACGGGTCATCCAGGGGATGATCTTCGCCCGGGCGCTCATTGCGCGCGCCCATCCATCGAGTCGGTCCATGGCCCTCGTCAGAGAGCATGGGCGTCAGATCCAGATTGCCATCAAAGCGCACCTGTTCCAGCAAATCGACACGTCCGATCGCAGCCTCCAGGTTGGGCAGCCCGTAACGGGCCAGCAGATGCCGCAAGGACTCCGCAAGCTGACGGAAGTAGGTGACAATATGCTCCGGCTTTCCACGGAACCTGGCGCGCAGTTCCGGCCGCTGGGTGGCAATGCCGGTGGGGCAGGTGTTCAGATGGCACTGCCTGGCCATATCGCAACCCATGGCGACCAGCACAGCGGTACCAAAAGCGTACTCATCGGCGCCCAACAGCGCAGCCACCAACACATCCCGAGCTGTGGCAATGCCGCCATCCGTACGCAGGCGAACCCGCTCCCGCATACCCGTGCTACGCAACTGCTGCTGAGCCTCGGAGAGCCCCAACTCCCACGGATTGCCCGCGTACTTGATGCTGGAGAGCGCCGCCGCTCCAGTTCCTCCGGTGTTTCCGGCGATCACGATGTAATCCGCATAGGCCTTGGCGACCCCGGCAGCCACCGTACCCACGCCCAGACCGGAGACCAGCTTGACCCCGATGGCAGCCCGGGGATTGACCCGCTTCAGGTCGTAGATCAACTGCGCCAGATCCTCAATGGAGTAAATATCGTGGTGCGGCGGAGGAGAGATCAGCGCGACGCCGGGCTGCGCATGGCGCAAGCGCGCAATCAACCCGGAGACCTTGTGTCCCGGCAGTTGGCCGCCCTCGCCGGGCTTGGCTCCCTGGGCCACCTTGATCTCAATCTCCTCGGCATGCGCCAGATACTCTGCCGTGACGCCAAAGCGTCCAGAGGCGACCTGTTTGACCTTGTTATTCAGAGAGCTGTGCACCACCGGTGCAGAGACGGGTTCGGCGACGACCGCCAAGCCCCCCTGGCCGCTCAAGCGCGCCGCCAGTTGGCCCCCGTCTGGGTGAAGCGCCGGATGTGGCGCCGAGTGGATCGCAGCCACGCGGTAGACATCCGGATCCTCGCCGCCCTCGCCGGTATTGGAGCGTGCTCCCAGCGAGTTCATCGCCTGGGTAATCGTCTGATGCGCCTCCGGGCTGATAGAGCCCAGGGACATGGCGCTGGAGACGAAGCGCCGACAGAGGCTATCGCCGGCCTCCACATCCTCGATTGGAAGTTCCGCTCCGGCCGGCCGCACATCGAGCAGATCGCGCAAGGATCCAGCTT